>DASYBO010000699.1:0-7455 GCA_036500685.1 Pseudonocardiaceae bacterium
GGCGTCGGTGAGGCCAGAGCCGTCCGGGATGAACATGTGCCCGAGGATCACCAGAGCCTGGCCCATGTTGATGGATCGGAAGAACACCCAGCCGAACACGACGAGTAGCAGAGTCAGGGCGCGGCGGGCGATCGTGATGATGCGGGTGGCTGGGCCGCGGTCCAAGTGGAAGCCGCGTTCGATCACGAGCAGGGCGCCGTGGTAGATGCCCCAGACGAGGAATGTCCAGTTGGCGCCGTGCCAGAAGCCGACGAGCACGAACACGATGCACAGGTTGCGGTAGGTCTTGGCGTCGCCGTGGCGGTTGCCGCCGAGCGGGATGTAGACGTAGTCCCGGAAGAACCGGGACAGGGACATGTGCCAGCGGCGCCAAAATTCTGTGATGGTCACCGACGAGTAAGGCCGGGCGAAGTTCTCGGGGAGACGGAAGCCGAGCATGCGGCCGAGGCCGATGGCCATGTCCGAGTAACCCGAGAAGTCGAAGAACAGCTGGATCGTGTAGCCGACCGCGCCCAGCCAGGCGACGCCGAAGGTCATGTCGTGGTTGGGCGTCGCGAAGCAGGCGTTGACCATGGGGGCCAGCGAGTCCGCGATCACGACCTTCTTGGTCAGGCCGAGGGCGAAACGGGGGAAGCCGGAGGCGATGTCGTCGAGGCGGTGGGTGCGCAGTTGCGGGAGTTGGTCGGCGATCTCCTTGTAGCGGACGATCGGACCGGCCGCGAGCTGCGGGAACATCGCGATGTAGGTGACGAACGAGACCGGGTTGCGCAGGGGGCGGCGTTCGCCGCGGTAGATGTCCACCACGTAGGAGATCTGGTGGAATGTGTAGAACGAGATGCCGATCGGCTGGACCAGCGCCACCACCGGGAAGCTGCCGCCGAACAGGTGGGCGAGGCCGTCGAGCTGCTGGGTGGCGAAGCCAGCATACTTCCAGATGATCAGCGCGGCGAGGTCGAACGCGATCATGCCTATGACGATGGTGCGCCTGCGTTTGTGGTTGAGGTCCCACTGGTCGGGCTCGAGGGCCCAGCCGACCAGGAAGTTGACCGTCATGGTCACCAACAGCAGCAGGATCGTGGCGCCGCCGCCCGCCACGTAGAAGACCATGCTGGCGACGGCGACGACCCCGTTGCGCCAGGTGCGTGGTGCCACCAGCACGGCCAAGAGCACGGCCGGCAGGAAGTACCACAGGAACAGTGGCGTTGCGAAGGACATCGGGACCTTTGTGGTCGGGGTCGGCGGTTCTCGCCGACCCTAGCCGAGGGGTATCCGGGCCTGGGGCGGTTCGGTCAAGACCGCGGTTGTGTCGATCGGCACGTGCGGATCAGACGCGACCCGCCGCGCGCCGGAGTCTGGCGACCTCGGCCAGGACGACCCCGGCCGCGACCGAGGCGTTGAGCGATTCGACGCCAGCGGCCATCGGAATGGACACCGTCTCGTCGCAGGTTTCCCGGACCAACCGGGACAGTCCGCGTCCTTCCGAGCCGACCACGACGACGACCGGTCCGGTTGCGACGGACAAGTCGTCGACGGTGATCGTGCCGTCGGCGTCGAGGCCCACGATCATCAGGCCCTTGCTGGCCCAGTCGCGCAGGGTCCTGGTCAGGTTGGTGGCCACGGCTACCGGCAGTTTCGCCGCGGTGCCCGCGCTGGTCCGCCAGGCGACGGCCGTGACGCCGGCCGCGCGACGCTGGGGGAGCAGGACGCCCTGGGCGCCGAACGCGGCGGCCGAGCGGATCACGGCGCCGAGGTTGCGCGGGTCGGTCACGCCGTCGAGTGCGACGAGCAGCGCGGGTTCCTCGGCCTCGGTGGCCGCCGCGAGCAGGTCGTCAGGATGGGTGTAGCTGAACGGCGGGACCTGCAGGCCGATGCCCTGGTGGATGGCGCCGTTGGTCAACCGGTCCAGTTCGCCGCGCTGCACCTCCAACACCGAGATGCCTCGATCGGCCGCGTTGCGTACTGCCTCGGCGATGCGGTCGTCGGTTTCGACGCCGATCGCCACGTACAACGCGGTTGCCGGCACCTCGGCCCGCAGACACTCGACGACCGGGTTGCGGCCTGCGATCAGCTCGACGCCCTCGCCGGAGGCCTTGCGTTGCTGCCGGCGTGCGCTGTCGGCCTTGGCCGCCGCCGCGGCCCGCCGCGCGGCCGGATGGCCGGTGCGCTGTTCGGCTTTGGGCGTCGCGCCTCGGCCTTCGAGCCCTTTGGACTTCTGGCCGCCGGAACCGACGACGGAGCCCTTTTTGCTGCCGGGCTTGCGGATCGCGCCCCGACGCTGTGAATTCCCAGCCACTTCTACGATTCCTTCAGGGTCCATTGTGGACCATCGGGGGTGTCCTCGACGGCGACTCCTGCGGCGAGCAGGTCATCACGCAGGGCGTCCGCCGCGGCGAAGTCACGCTGCGCGCGGGCGCGTTGCCGCGCTTCGAGCAACCGGCCGACCAGCACGTCCAGTGCTTTGGTCAGGCCGGATTCCTGAGTGGACGATTCGGCCCATTCCGGTGCGAGCGGATCGAGTCCGAGGATGCCGGTCATCGCCCGGATCGAGGACGCCGTTGTCCTGGTCAGCGCTTCGTCCCCGGCCTCGAGTGCGGTGTTGCCGTCTCGCAGCGCGGTGTGCACCACGCCTAGCGCGGCCGGTGTCGCCAGGTCGGCGTCCATCGCGGCCACGAACTCGGCGGCCAGTTCACCGTCCGCCGGGATCTCCCCGATGCGCTGCTGCGCACGCCGCAGGAAGCCCTCGATCCGCTGGTAGGCGGTGGCCGCCTCGGCCACCGCGCCGAGCGAGTAGTCGATCGTCGAGCGGTAGTGCGGTCCGACCAGGTAGTAGCGCAGTTCGGGCGCCCTGAACGTCTTGAGCAGCTCGCCGAGCGAGAGCACATTGCCGAGCGACTTGGACATCTTCTCGCCCGCCATGGTCACCCAGGCGTTGTGCAGCCAGTACCGCGCGAAACCGTCGCCGACCGCGTTGGACTGGGCGCGCTCGTTCTCGTGGTGCGGGAAGACCAGGTCGATGCCGCCGCCGTGGATGTCGAACTCGGGGCCGAGATAGTTGGTGGCCATGGCCGAGCACTCCAGGTGCCAACCGGGCCGGCCGGGGCCCCACGGCGTCGGCCAGGACGGCTCGTCCGGCCGGGCGCCCTTCCACAGCGTGAAGTCGCGCGGATCGCGCTTGCCGTGCGCGGCAGTCTCGCCCTGAACCACCTCGTCGACCCGCTGGCCGGACAGCGCGCCGTAGTCGGCGAACGTCTCGACCGCGAAGTACACGTCGCCGGCCTCGGCGTAGGCGTGCCCGCTGTCGATCAGCCGGTGCATCAGGTCGACCATCTGGGTGATGTGCCCGGTCGCGCGCGGACCGATCGACGGCGGCAGGCAGCCCAGCGTCAGGTAGGCGTCCTCGAACGCGCGCTCGTGCGTCGCCGCCCACTCCCACCAGGGCCGACCGGCGGCTGCCGCCTTGGTGAGGATCTTGTCGTCGATGTCGGTGACGTTGCGCACCAGCAGCACGTCGGCATGGTCGCGGCCGAGCCAACGGCGCAGCACGTCGAAGTTGAGGGCGCCGCGCACGTGCCCGATGTGCGGAATGCCCTGCACGGTGGCCCCACACACATAGATCGACGCCACTCCGCTCCGCACGGGATGGAACTCCCGCGTGCTTCGGCTCAACGTGTCGTGTAGGTGCAAGGTCACGCAGACGATGGTACGGGCTCCCCGCCCCGCGCCCGACCGAGTATCCGCGGTTCCCGGCCTGCCGATCCGGTCAGGGGATCTCGTACGCGGCCAGGGCGTCGAGCAGGGCGGACGGGCGTTCGGTCGTTGGCAGCGGTGGGACGAGCGCGAACCGGGCGCCGATCGACGTCGCCGCACCGTCCGCCTCGGCGCTGTCGCCGATCATCAACGCGTCCTCCGGCCGCACGCCGATACGCTCGCACGCGGTCTGGAAGATCTTCGGATCCGGCTTGACCACGCCTTCCACGTAGGACATCACGAACTCGTCGACGAGGTCGGTGAGGCCGAACCGGTCGAAGACGCGGCGGATGTCCCAGGCGATGTTGCTGACGATCGCGATCGGGAGCCGCGCCGCGCGCAGCCGCTCGAGCGCAGGCCTGGTGTCCGGGTAGGGCTGCCACGAGGTCGGGTCGAGCAGCCGGTCGTAGAAGGCCTCGGCGATCACCGCGTCGGCGATGCCGACAGCCTGCAGGACCGCGATGTTGACCCTGCGGTGCACCTCGGGCTCGATGTCGCGACGGTCCCAGTCCGCGCGCAGCTCAGCCGGTAGCTCGAAGTCGGGCAGGACCGGTGCGGTCATCGCGCGCAGGATCTTCTCCTGCTCCTCGACCTCAAGCGGATCGACGTCCGCGGCGGGCTGCCAGTTCTCGTTGATCTCCAGCCGGAACAGGGTGCCGGAGAAGTCCAGCAACACGCCGCGAACCGTCGTCATGCCGCCACGCTACCGGCTTCGCGAAGCGTCGAACCAGGGAGCGCCGAACCAGGTCAGCACCTGGGTGACGGATCGCTGCGCCGACGCCGAGTGCCCGACCGTGCCCACGTCGACCACGGTCGATGGCACGCCGTGCGCGGTGAGGTCGGCCCGGCACTGGGTGGTGTCGGCCGCCGACACCTGCTCGTCGCCGTCGGCATAGAAGAACCGGATCGGCATCGTCGGGCGCCAGTTCGAGCACGTGTCGTCGTTGGCGCGCAACGCGGCGAGCAGCCGGCCGGTCGGGTGGTTCAGCTCGGCAACGAAGGCAGGGGTGATCAACTGCTGCGGCGTGCTCGGCAGCTTCGGGAAGATCACGTCCTCGTCGTTGGCGCCGTTGAACAACGGTGGCACGGTCTTGTCGTACGGCGCCTGGAAGACGGCCGACGGGTCGGTGTAGATGTGGTAGACGCGCTGCCAGGCGGTGAGGGTGTAAGCAAGGTAGAACGTGGAATCGGCCTGGCTGAGCTGGGCGGGGTCGGTGCTCAGCGCGGCCGGGATCTCCGCGTTCTCCAACTCGTACGGCCCGCTGATCGGCGCGATCGCGGCGGCGCGCATTCCGCGAACCGCGCCGTCCTGCAACGCCCGGCCAAGGCCCAGCGCGACCACCGCGCCTTGGGAGAAGCCGTTCACGTACACGTCCTGCCGCAGGTTGCGGCCGAGTTGGTGCGCTGCGGTGCGGGCGGCGTCCAACATGTCGACGCTGGCGTCGGTCGCGTCGGCGACGTCCAAGTATGGGTGCAGGCCAGGGCCGGTGCCGAGGCCGACGTAGTCGGGGGCGACGGTCGCGTAGCCGGCAGAGGAATACAGGTACGAGGCGTACAGGTCGTTGCTCCGGTCGGCGACGGAGGGCGCCTCGTCCCGGCCGGCCATGGTGCCGTGCAGATAGGTGATGGTCGAGATACTGCGATTGTTCGTGTCCGGTAACACGAATAGGCCGCTGGCCGTTGTCGCTTTTCCGTTTTCGTCGATGGTGCGATAGGTCAATCGGTACGCGTGCACCGGGTTCCGCACCTGGTCGGGGGTGAAGGCGAAACCGCCCGCGGTGAGGTCGTCGATGATGGTGTTGCGGGAGGCTTCGGCGATCGGCGTGATGTCGATCAGGTCGCCGCGGTGGGAAGATTTCGCTTGTGCGGGGATGGTGAGCGCGGCGGTCGCGATCAATCCTATGCAGACGGCCGCGCCGAATCGCCTGCCCGCTATTCGGATTTTCATGAATCCGACGCTAGGTCGCGCCCATTTCGTCCGGAAGCAGGTTTTGCCCACCTCGACGGTAGGGAGAACCCCCGTCAGGACTGCTGTTCGATGGGTATGACCAGCGCGGTCGCGATCGCGGCGATGCCCTCGCCTCGGCCGGTCAGGCCGAGTCCGTCCGTGGTCGTGCCGGTCACCGAAACGGGGCCGCCGACCGCGGCGGAGAGCACCTCGGCTGCCTCTGCCCTTCGCTTGCCGATCATCGGTTTGTTGCCGATGACCTGCACCGCGGCATTGCCGACGGCGAAGCCGGCCTCGGCCAGTCGACGTCGAACCTCGGCAAGGAACTCCACCCCGTGCACCCCGGCCCAGCGCGGATCCGACGTTCCGAACACGGCACCGAGATCACCGAGTCCTGCGGCGGAGAGCAGCGCGTCGCACAGCGCGTGCACGGCGACGTCACCGTCGGAATGGCCTGCGCAGCCGTCCGCGTCGGCCCAGCGCAGGCCGGCCAGCCAGCACTCTCGGCCGGGTTCGATCGGATGCACGTCGGTGCCGATGCCGACTCTGGGGATCATCACGCTTCCTCAGCACTGTCCTTGGCGAAGGCAAGGTCGAACGAGGTGTGGATGGCGCGCGCGGCCGGATGCCCCTGGATCGTACGGGTGCCGGGCGGCAACCGGTCCCAGGCTGGTCGGCCCTCGGACCACAGGTCGGCGGCGAAGCCGATCGGGGATTGGATGACGCGCAGCGTCGCACGGTCGGGTGTGTTGATGATCACGCCGGACTCGTCCAGTTCCTTGACCGTGTCCGTGCACGGCAGCACCGGAACGACCGAGGGCGCGCCCGCCGCGATTTCCTCGACAACCCTGCGGATCAACTCCGGCGGAGCGAACGCATGGCGCGGCGTGTGCACGAGCACAACTGATGTGGCTGATGTTGCAGATGTGATTGCCGGCAATGCGCTCGCGACGATCGAATTCACTGATTCGAATGCGCTTTTCTCGACGCCGATCACTCGAATCGATTTTCCTGCGAACTCGGTGATCTCGTTGATCGCTTCGCCAATCGCGTCCACTTCGGACGAAGGAACGACGACGCCGACCAGATCGATACAGCCGGACGCCAGCAGGTTCCGCAACACCGGTTCGAGCAGAGTAATGCCGAAATCGGCCGCGACAATATCGCCGAACTGGCCAGTGCGTCCGGTTACAGGTACCAGCGCGACAACGGTCATTGCCTCACCGGTCTGCGATCGGGCGTACTGGCCAATTCGGGCTGTGTGGTTTCAGACGCCAGTGGTGAGGACCTCGTCGAGGAGAACCTCGGCCTTGTCCTCGTCGGTACCCTCTGCCAGCGCGAGCTCGCTGACCAGTATCTGTCGTGCCTTGGCCAGCATCCGCTTCTCACCTGCGGATAGCCCGCGATCCTTCTCGCGTCGCCAGAGGTCGCGCACCACTTCGGCAACCTTGTTCACATCGCCGGAGGCGAGCTTCTCTAGGTTGGCCTTGTACCGTCGAGACCAGTTCGTTGGCTCTTCGGTGTGCGGAGCCCGCAGTACATCGAAGACCCGGTTCAGCCCCTCCTGCCCGACGACGTCCCGCACACCGACGATTTCGGCGTTGTCCGCGGGAACACGAACGGTCAGGTCTCCCTGGGCGACCTTGAGCACGAGGTATTTCTTCTCCTCGCCCTTGATCACACGGGTCTCGATTGCTTCGATGAGAGCGGCACCGTGGTGCGGGTAGACGACGGTCTCTCCGACCTTGAAAACCATGTGT
>DASYBO010000700.1:0-11054 GCA_036500685.1 Pseudonocardiaceae bacterium
GAGCACGGCGTCAAGGTCGGGCTCGTTGGGCAGCACGGTCACCGAGGCGGCCTGCGTCCCGGCGATGACCGCGACCAGGTCGGACACGTCGGGCGGGCCGGTGTCGGGCAGAGCCAGGACGGCGGCGCCCTCGTCGCGGAACAGCTCGACGATGCCCGTTCCCCTGGCCAGCACCACGACCGCCCGCTCATAGGCGAACCGGCTCGGTGCGGCGACCTGGTCGTCGAACCGGACGACGGCGATGCGCTGGGGGCGGCCGAGGTCGATGCCGGCCTCGATGGCCGCGCCGACGTCGTTGCAGTGCACGTGCACGGCCCAGCGGCCCGCGCCGTCGCCGACAACGGACACGCAGTCGCCGAGCCTGCGCAGCGCGCCGCGCAGCTGGTTCGCTGCCTGCTCTGCGACGTCGGTCAACGCGTACATGACCTCGTAGGCGTAGTCGGTCGAGCCCGCTTCGCGGGCGGTGGACAGTGCCGCCGCGTCGCGCGGAGTCCGTACGCCGGTCAGTGGTTTCACGGTGGCTTCCCGGTCGTTGACCAGGGCTGCGAGTTCGTCGAGGACGAGGGTGAGGCCCTGCGCGCCGGCATCGACGACGCCGGCCCTTGCCAGTACGTCGAGTTGGCGGGTGGTGCTGGCGAGTTCGGTGGTGGCGACCGTGGCGGCCACTTCAAGGGTTTCGCCGAGGCCGCCGTCGGCCTGGCAGGCGGCGACGGCGGCGGCGTGCAGGACGCTGAGCATGGTGCCGGGGGCGGGTTCGCTGACCGCCTTGGCGGCGAGCTCGTCCGCGCGGTTCAACGCGGCCTTGGCGTCAGCCTCGCCGGGCCTGCCGAACACCTCGGCCAGGCCGCGCAGCACCTGGGACAGGATCACCCCGGAGTTGCCCCGCGCGCCGGCCAGGGCACCGGAGGCCAGTGCCGACCAGGCGGCGTTTCGGTTGGCGTTCTGATCGCGGGCCAGGCGGTTCACGGCGTCGGCCGCAGCCCACATCGTGGCCAGCAGGTTCGTGCCGGTGTCCTGGTCGGCGACGGGGAAGACGTTGATACCGTCGATCTCGGCGCGGTGCGTCTCAAGGGTCCGCACGCAGGCGGCGGCCCAGTGCCGCACCGCCGTGGCGTCCAACGCCGTGAGCACTCCGCGCCGCCTCCTCGTTGGGTTGCCGCCCACCGTAGCGGGCCTGGTTTGGAGGCCGGGAGGACGAGGCGTTATCCTGTATTGAGTATCGGCGGTGTCCCACGTCCCGATTCGGTGAATCGACGTTTGACGTGCCGGACCCCAACCAAGGCGATTGAAGGAGTGTTGACGTGGCTGCCGTGTGCGACGTCTGTGGCAAGGGGCCTGGCTTCGGCATGGCGGTCTCACACTCCCACCGGCGGACTCACCGTCGTTGGAACCCGAACATCCAGACCGTGCACGCGAAGATCGGCATTTCGCAGCGCAAGCGGATGAATGTGTGCACCTCGTGCTTGAAGGCCGGCAAGGTTACTCGCGGCTGATTTGTTTCAGCCGCACCTGGGGCAGTTCCGCTCCACAGGCGGATGAACGGCCCGGACGGTCACACCGTCCGGGCCGTTCGCTGTTCTTCGGCGGTGGTGGCGCTCGACGCGGTCAGCCGCAGACTGAGCAGCAGCACGGCCAGCCCGAAGATCACGGTCGACACACTGGTGACGGCGTAGGTCATCCGCGCGCCGATCTCGGCGACGACAAGGCCGCCGCACATGCTGGCCATCAGGTTCGCCGCGCTGATCAGGCCATTCACGCCGGCGAACGCCCTGCCCCGCATGTCCTGCGGGCTGCGTAGCCGGACCAGCGCGGCCTGGGCCACGTTCTGGGCGCCGTTGCAGATGCCGCCGATCAGGTAGGCGGCCGCGGTCACCACGACCACCGGCAGCACCGAGGGCCAGCCGAGCGCGAATCCCATTCCGCATTCGCAGATCGCGAGCAGCAGCGCTATCCCGCGCACGCTGCGGAACCGCGCCCCGATCCGCGTGCCGATCAGCATTCCGACCATCCACATCGCCTGGATGATGCCGAAGATGATCCCGTTGCCGTGCAGGTTCACCGTGACGAAGAACACTTCGGCGACGATGAGCAGGTTCACGGCGAAGTAGCTCACGGCAACGCCGCCGATCGCGGTGATCAGCACTCGATCGCCGAAGAGCAGCCGCAGTCCGGCTTTGATCTCCCTGCTGGCCGTGCCGCGCTCGGCGTGTCCGTCCGGTCGACGTTCGGTCCGCACCAACAGCAGGGCGGCGGCCTGGACCAGGAAGGTGGCGGCGTCGATCAGCAGTGCGGCGCGCGTGCCGAAGGCGGTGACCAGCACGCCACCGGCTGCCGCGCCGAGCAGCAATCCGCTCGATGACGCCGTGGACATCCAGGCATAGCCGCGGGTGGAGCCGTCCTCGCCGGTGATCACCGGAATCAGCGCACTGCTGGCCGGCCGGACGATCGCGGTGCCGATGCTGAGCAGAACGACGAATCCGAACACGGGGACCAGGTTCGGCTGCCACAACGCGATCCCCACGGCGGCAACGCCCTGACCGGACTCGGCGAGGATCATCAGGCGGCGGTTCGGCATCCGATCGATGATCAGGCCGGCCACCGACGCGACCAGCAGCAGCGGCACGGTTTCGGCGACGAACAGCCCGGCGATCGCGAACGATCCGGCCGCGCGCAAGGCAAGTGTCAACGCGATCACGGCGAGCGAACTGCCGAACCAGGACACCGCGCCACCGAGCGAGACGAGCAGCAGATCGCGACGGCTGGACATGAAGCGACGTTAGACGCCGACCTTGACGCAGCGCAGCTGAATTAGCACACTACGCTACATTAGGGTGCTACTTTGAGTTAGCATGCTAACTCGGATGCGCCGGTAGCCGAGCCCGCGCTCGGGTCAGGGCAGCTTCCAGTCGACCGGGTCTGCGCCCTGTTGTTGGAGGAGCAGGTTGGCGCGGCTGAACGGGTGCGAGCCGAAGAATCCGGCGCTGGCCGACATCGGGCTCGGGTGCGCGGACTCGATCGCCGGGAGCTTGCCGAGCAGCGGGCGCAGGTTGCGCGCGTTGCGGCCCCAGAGGATCGCGACCAGCGGCTCGTCCCGCGCCGCGAGGGCCTTGATCGCCTGCTCGGTGATTTCCTCCCAGCCCTTGCCCTGATGCGAGTTGGGTTTGCCGGGCATCACGGTCAGGGCTCGGTTCAACAGCAGCACGCCGCGTTCGGTCCACGGGGTGAGGTCGCCGTTGCTCGGCAGCGGAAAACCGAGATCATCCGAGTATTCGCGGAAAATGTTCACCAGGCTCTTGGGTAGCGGGCGAACATCGGGCGCGACGGAGAAACTCAGGCCGACCGGGTGCCCTGGAGTCGGGTACGGGTCCTGTCCGACGATCAGGATCCGGACCTGGTGAAAGGGCTGGGTGAACGCGCGTAGCACGTTTTCTCCGGCCGGCAGATAGGTGCGACCAGCGGCGACTTCGGCGCGCAGGAATTCCCCCATCGCCGTGATTCGGTCGGCCACCGGCGCCAATGCCTGGGCCCAGCCTGCTTCGACGATCTCATTGAGCGGACGTGCTGCCACGCCGAAACTGTATTGCTTCGACAAAATGCGAACGTGCGCGGGTCAGGCGGTGTCGATGCGGCGGAGTTTCGCGCGGAAAAGCGCGCTGTTCGCGACGTACCTTTCCACGATCTCGGCAAAGGCGTTTTCCGGAACCTGATAGCCCTCGCGGATTTTCGCCGGTACGCCGAGTGCCATGCATCGCGCGGGAATGTGCCCGTTGAACGAGACGACGCCGCCCGCACCGAGTACCGCGCCATCCTCGACGATCGAGCCGTTGAGCAGTACTGAGCCGGACGCGATCAGGCAGCCCGCGCCGACGGTCGCGCCCTCGATGTGCACGTTGTGGCCGATCACGCAGTTGGGGCCGATGATCGCGGGCGTGAATTCGGTGGTGTGGATGACGGTGCCGTCCTGCACGCTCGTTCGCTCGCCGATCTCGATCCGGCCGTAGTCGCCGCGCAGCACCGCCTGCGGCCACACCGATGCGAACGCGCCGAGCCGGACGTCGCCGATGACGGTGGCGTCCGGGTGCACGTAGGCCTCGGGGTGGATGGTGGGTTCGAGGTCACCGAGGGCGTAGATCGGCACGGTTGTCCTTCTCTAGCCGATGAGTGGTTTGGCGTAGCAGCGGACGGACGGCTCGTCGCGGTACATGCCGAATGGCGGCACCAGGACGTAGCCGCTGGAGAGGTAGAGCTGGTTGGCGGCGACCTGCGGCTCGCCGGTGGTCAGCACCATCCTGCGATGGCCTTCGACGAACGCCGTTCGTTCGAGTTCGGCCAGGATCGCGCGGGCGTGGCCGCGGCCCTGCATGGCGGGGACGACGTACATCCGTTTGAGTTCGGCGTCGCCGTCCACGTAGCCGAGTTCGTTCGGGTCGTGCGCGCGCCAGGCTCCGGTGGCCACGGGTCGGCCGTCGACGTAGCCGATCAGGAACAGGCCGGTGGGCAGGACGAAGTCGGCCGGTTGGGTCGGTTGGCTGTCGGGTGAGCCGTAGATCTGCGTGTAGTACTGCTGGACCTCGTCGATGAGCTTGGCCGCGTCCGGGTCGTCGTAGCTGGACCGGCGGATCTCCAGTTCGGTCATGCCCGCCAGTGCTCCCAACCTGGCGCCCCCGCATACGGCTGGCTGTCCACGGTGATCGCGGGCGGGCCCTGACGGACCGTGCCGATGGTGTGCCAGCCCTCGGGCACGGCGGCCGGGTCACCGAAGGTGGCGGCGAGGGCGTGATCCTCGCCACCGGTCAGCACCCAGTGCTGCGGGTTCGCGCCGAGGGCGGACGCGACCTCGACGAGTCGCTGTGGCACGTCGAGCAGATCGGTGCGGACGTCAATGGACACATTGGACGCTTCGGCGATGTGGGCGAGGTCGGCGAGCAGGCCGTCGGAGACGTCCATCATCGCGGTGGCGCCTGCGCGGGCGGCCTGCGGACCGGCCGCGTAGGGCGGTTCCGGGGTGCGGTGGGCGCCGACCACGGTCACCGGGGAGCGGAAACCGCGGCCGAGCACGGCGAGTCCAGCTGCGGACCAGCCGAGCTTGCCGGCGACGGCGAGCACGTCGCCCACCTTGGCGCCCGCGCGGGTCACCGGTTCGCGGCCTTCGAGGTCGCCGAGCGCCGTGATGGAGACCACCAACATGTCGGAGGTCACCATGTCGCCACCGACGATGCCGGCACCCGCTTTGCTGGCCTCGGCCCACATGCCGGCGGCGATCTCGTCGGCCACGGTGGCCGGAGTGTCGGCCGGACAGCCGAATCCGACCAGCAGCGCGGTCGGCACGGCACCCATGGCGGCGATGTCGGCGAGGTTGACGGCGGCGGCTTTTCGGCCCACCTGCTCGGGTGTCGACCAGTCGAGGCGGAAGTGCACGCCCTCGACGAGCACGTCGGTGGTGGCGACCACCCGGCCGTCCGGTGCGGACACGACGGCGGCGTCGTCGCCAGGCCCGAGCAAGGTGGTGGCGGGTTGCGGCCTGCCGTCGCTGACACGCCGAATGAGACCGAACTCACCCACACTGGCGACCGTTTCCGGCCCTGTCGGGGGCTCCGGGCGCACCATTACCTCCTGTAGTGAACGTTCGGACTCCATAATGATCCCGATGCGGGGTACGTTAACGGCCTCCGGTGCTCATGGGTAAGGCATCGGTTTGTCACGCCGGCAGCCTGCCGGCTCCTGTTCCTACCCCGACCTGACCCATCCACCCGAAGGGGCACGCCGTGGTCCACGCATACATCCTCATCCAGACTGAGGTCGGCAAGGCCGCCGCGGTCGCATCGGAGATCGCCGGCTTGCCCGGGGTGACCACCGCCGAGGACGTCACCGGACCGTACGACGTCATCGTGGTGGCCGAGGCGGAGAACGTCGACCAGCTCGGTCAACTGGTCGTGGCGAGGGTACAGGGTGTCGAGGGCATCACCCGAACCCTGACCTGCCCGGTGGTGCACCTCGCCCATTCCTGATACTGGGTGGGTGGATTCAGCCGTCAAGACCGTCAGCGCCGAGCCCGAGCAACCACCGCGTCGCCGGATGTCACCGTCGATGTTGGTGGCGGCCGGGCTCGGTGTCGCGTTGCTGGTCGGTGCGGTGGTGACCGGGATCGTGTTGAACGGGAGGGACTCCGCTCCGTCCTCGAACGCGACCGGCCCGGTGCTGCTGGTGCCGGTGGACGCGCCGCAGGCGAACTCGGCCGAATGCGCGAACCTGCTGAAGAAACTGCCGTCGAGCCTGCTGGATGCGGGCAGCACGTTGAACCGTCGCGAGCTGGCCAAGCCCGCGCCCGCTGCATCGGCGGCATGGGGCGCCGGGGACAGTCCGGTGGTATTGCGCTGCGGGGTGGAGCAGCCGCCGGAGTTCAAGGCCACGTCGGAACTGCTCGTCTATGGCGGCGTGCAGTGGTTTCAGGTCGACGAGAACGGCGCGGCCACCTGGTATGCGGTGGACCGGGCGGCGACGGTTGCCTTGACCATGCCGAGTAGTTCGGGCACGGGGCCGATCCAGGAGATCTCGACGGCTGTCAACGACGCGATGCCGGCGGTGCCGCTGCACCCGGCCGCCGGTTAACGCAGGCCGGTTAACGCAGGCCGGTTCCGCGCGCGATCGCGGTGTCGATGAGGGTCGAGAGCAGGGTCCGGTAGTCGATGCCGGTGACCGCCCACATCTTCGGGTACATGGAGATCTCGGTGAACCCTGGCATGGTGTTGATCTCGTTGACCACCAGCGATCCGTCCGGACGGACGAAGAAGTCCACCCTGGACAGGCCCTGGCCGTCCAGCGCGGTGAACGCCTCGACCGCTGCCGCGCGCAGCCGGGTGATCACGTCGTCGTCGAGCTTGGCGGGGATGTCGTACTCGGTGTTGGCGTCCAGGTACTTGGTGTCGAAGTCGTAGAAGTCGACGTCCTCGGCGACGATGCGGATCTCGGCCGGCAGCGACGCGTCGACCCGGCCGTCCGGGAATTCCAGCACGCCGACCTCGACCTCGCGGCCGACGATCTCGGCCTCGATGATCACCTTCGGGTCGATGGCGCGGGCTGTCGCAATGGCGCCGTCCAGGTCGGCCCAGTCGGTGACCCTGGTGATGCCGGTCGACGAGCCCGCACGGGCGGGTTTCACGAACACGGGTAGGCCGAGCCGGTCGCGCTGGTCGTCGGCGAGGGTGGGTACGCCTCGACGCAGCGCGATGTAGTCGCCGATGGCCAGGCCGGCGGCGACCAGCAGCTTCTTGGTGACTTCCTTGTCCATGGCGGCTGCGCTGGCGAGCACGCCGGGGCCGACGTAGGGGATGCCGGCGAGTTCGAGCATGCCCTGGATGGTGCCGTCCTCGCCGAACGCGCCGTGCAGGACCGGGAACACCACGTCGACGCCGCCGATCAGCTCACCGGCCGATTTCGTCGCGGTGGGCACGATGTCGCCGGTGCTCGTCGGGCCGACCACGGAAGGCAGCTCACGGCCGCTCGCGGTGAGCACGGCCGGGTCGCTCGGGCCGAGTACCCAGGCGCCGTCCCGGGCGATGCCGATCGGCACCGGCTCGAACCGGTCGGGGTCCAGGTTGGCCAGCACACTGCCGGCGGACAGACAGGACACTTCGTGTTCCGTGCTGCGGCCGCCGAACACCACGGCTACGCGGAGCTTGCCCTCGGTCATGAGGCCCGACCATACCCGTGGCGACCGGCCGCCCATCCGGACCGGTCAGCGGTGCCTCAACGGGCGGCGGCCAGCAACTCGGCGACAACGGGGAGCGCGGTTTCCAGTTCGGCGCGGGAGCAGGCGGTGTAGCCGACCGCGATGCCGTGCCAGCGCGGGCGGCCGTCGTGGTGGCGGGCGAGGCCGTCGAGGGTGATGCCTCGATGGTGTGCGGCGCTGACCACGCGCCGCTCGGCTTCGTCGTTGGGCAACTGGGCGACCACGTGCGCGCCAGCGGCGTCGCCGAGCACGTCGAGCCCGGAGAAGGCCTCGATCACCAGGTCGCGGCGGGCCGACAGTTCGCGGCGCAGCCTGCGCAGGTGGCGGCCGAGGTCGCCGTGCCGGGCCAGTTCGACCAGCACCGCCTGGCCTGCGACGGCGGGGCCGATACCCGTGCGGTCGCGGTGCGCGAGGATCGCGCTCGCCACCAAGGGCGGGGCGACCATCCAGCCGGTGCCCAGCGTCGAGGTGAAGATCTTGCTTGTGGTGCCGAGGTGCACGACGACGTCGGGCGCGAGGGCGGCGAGCAGCGGCAGCGGCGCGACGTCGTAGCGGAGTTCGCCGTCGTAGTCGTCCTCGACGACCAGCCAGCCCTCGGCCCTGGCCCGCTGCACCAGCGCGATCCGGCCGGCGGCGGCCATCCGGCCGCCGAGCGGGTACTGGTGCGACGGCGAGCAGTACACCGCGCGGACGCCGCGTGGCACCTCGTCGAGGAGCAGCCCGTCGAGGTCGACGGGGGCGGGCACGACCCGCACGCCGAACATGCGGAACGCCTGGACGGCGCGCTGGTAGCCGGGTTCCTCCACCGCGACCAGGTCGCCGGGCCGCAGGACGGCAGCGGCGAGTTCGGCGACGGCGGCGGTGGTCCCCGAGGTGGCCAGCACGTCCTGGTCGCCGACGCCGCGCGCGACGGTGAGCCCACGGTGGCGGAGCAGGTGTTCGGCCACGACCGTGCGGTACTCGTCGAGGCCCGCACGTTGCGGGCGGAGCAGCGGGCGGATGTCGGCGGCGGCGCGCCAGGCGCGGCGCCACGCGGAGCGGTCGAGGCCCTCGACCCAGGGCGCGCCGGGGACCAGGTCGATGCGCGGCGGCGCGGCCATGGGCCGCGGGTCGCGGCGCGGGGCGGGTGCCGGTGAACCGGGAGGGGCGGTCGTGACGTAGGTGCCGGAGCCGTGCCGGCCTGCGATCCAGCCCTCCGCGTGCAGCTGTTCGTAGGCTGCCGCGGTCACGGTTCGACTGACGCCGAGCCGGCCGGCGAGCGCGCGGGTGGAGGGCAGCCGGTCGCCGCCGCGCAACTGGCCCGCGGCGGCCGCACTGCGCAGGGTGTCCGCGAGTTGGACGGCGAGCGGGATGCCGGTGTCGCGTTCGAGTTCGATCGGGACGGTCGGCGGCAGGTCGGTCGTGACACCGACCACCGGATCCGACCTGCGGGTGATGCTCACAGTGGCCTTTCACAATTCTCAAATGGTGGCCGTTCCAGCATGCCACTCGGCGCGCGATGCTGGCCATATGACTCGACCAGCGCTCTCGCCGACCCGCCGCAGCACTCCGCGTCGCCACCCTGAGCGCGCCCGCACCGATCCCGCCGACCTCGACGCGGTGCTCGACGCCGGGCTGATCTGCCATCTCGGGCTGGTCATGGACGGGGCGCCGGTGGTGTTGCCGACCGCGTACGGCCGTGATGGTGACACGCTCTACCTGCACGGATCCAGTGGCGCGAGCAGTCTGCTCGCCGCGCGGCCGGAGGTCGAGGCGTGCGTCACGGTGAGCCTGCTCGACGGCATCGTCTACGCGCGCGCCGCGTTCAGCCACTCGATCAACTACCGGTCCGCGGTGATCCACGGCAAGGCGCGGATCGTGGACCGCATCGAGGCGAAGGTGCACGGCCTCGCCGTGGTGACCGAGCACCTAGCGCCCGGTTCCTGGGATTACACGCGCCAGCCGAACAAGCGCGAACTGGCCCAGACCACCGTGCTCGCGATGAGCCTCGCCGAGGCGGCGGTGAAGGCCCGCGCGGAGGGGCCGGGCTGCCAGGAGCAGGACAGGGCGGCCGAGGGCATGTGGGCCGGTGTGCTGCCCGCTCGCTACTCGTGGGGCGAGCCGATCACCGCCGAGTTCGTCGACCCGGACGTGACAGTGCCCGCGCACGTCGCCGATCGGGTCTGGTGAGCCGCCCGTGTTGATCCATCCCTGGGACAGCGCCGACGACGCGGAATGGCGGGCGTGGCTTTCCGCCGGGCATGATTTCGGTCAATTGATCGCGGTGGACGCGGAATGTCAACCCGTCGTCGTACCGGCGCATTTCCAGTTCGACGGGAATTCGACCGTTCGTCTGCATCTCGCGCGGCCGAATCCGATCTGGCCGGCATTGCAACTGCGCGGCGAGGCAACGTTGAGCGTGCTCGACGACTACGCGTTCATCCCGAGTACCTGGCGCGCGGGCGAGACGCGGCCGGTCGAGTACGGGGTGCCGACGAGCTACTACGCGAACGTGCAACTTCGTTGCACAGTAATGATTCTGGACGATCCGGCGCAGAAGGCCGCGCTGCTGCGCGCGCAGCTGAGCCACTTCCAGCCGGCCGGCGACCACGGTCCGGTCGAGGCGGACGAGCCGCCGTATGACCGTCAGCTGCCCGGTATTCGCGGCGTGGAGCTGACGATTGTGGGCGTTCGGGCGAAATTCAAGTACGACGACAAGAAACCGGAACAGCAGACGGACATCGCCGCGAAACTGAATCAGCGCGCGACCGGTCGGGACATTTCCGCTGCCGCGCAACAACTGCGCCGGCACGGTCGCACCGACTAGCTCGGCGGCCCTGCCGCAGTTGCTTGGCCGGGGTCAGGGGTTTCTCGCCGACTCCTCAGCCGCGGCAAAGCGGGTCGAGGTGGAGGTCGGCGCAGCAGGATTCCGGCATCAGCCGATCGTGCGCATGCCGCGATGCGGCCGGTACACGTGGATGGTGACCGCGGGATCGATGCCGTCGTTGTGGACCTGGTGCGCGTACTGCGGGCCGAACACCCTCGACTGTCCAACCGCGACGGTGTGCACCACGTCGGGTTGGCCCTGCTTGACGACGCGTTCGGTCAGTTCGCCGTTGACGACGGTGAACGCGCCGGCCGCGCCGTCGTGGTCGTGCAGGTCGGTGGACTGGCCAGGCAGCCAGCTGAGCAGCCAGATCTCGAAGTGCTGGCTCGACTCGACCAGCGCGGAGAACCGCTCGCTGGGGTCGTAACGCAGCAGGTGCGCCCAGCGCGACCGGTCGCGGGCGACCATGGTGGCGACGCGCGCCGGATGGGCGGCGGAGGGCACATCGGGCAGGGCAAT
>DASYBO010000701.1:0-5817 GCA_036500685.1 Pseudonocardiaceae bacterium
CCGACGAGCCCGTCAGCCAGGTTGGGCCGGCAGCATCGGAGGTATGCCGGTCACGCGCAGTCCCACGCCAACGCCAACCCTGCCGGTGCCCGCTCGAATCATGGCGGATCGGCCTTGACGCCACCGCATCGATCGCCAGCACGCCGGCCGCGGGCCGAGGCGAGGGGACCGATGCCGCCTGGCGGCTGATTGTCATGTGACGCTGTTGTCGCCCATTCCGCAGCCGTCGGTGCCCGAACGGAGGCTCCCGTCCTGGGGTTGGGGTCGCCCGGGAATAGTCCGGCAAGCCGGGGCGCTTCGGTCAATATGCCGAGAGCCTTCACCGAGACCGAGCGTCAGGAATTCCTAGCCGGAAAGCACGTCGCCGTACTGTCCGTCGCCGCCGGCGATGGCCGTCCACCGGCCAGTGTCCCAATCTGGTACGGCTACGTCCAGGGAGGCAACATCCTGGTCAACACGGGTACCTCCCGGCGCAAGGCCAAGCTGATCGAAGGGGCGGGCGCGGTGACCCTGGTGGTCCAGCGCGAAGAAGTGCCCTACCAGTATGTGATTGTGGAGGGCACCGTGACTGCGCAGACCACACCCTCCCCACTGGGGGACCGCGAAGCGATCGCGATTCGCTATCTGGGCGAGGAGGGTGGCCGCGAGTTTGCCAGCCACATGGATGGTGACGCCAGTGTCTTGTTCACTATCCGCCCGGACCGCTGGCTCAGCGCCGACTACTCCGGGGACATGTAGGCACGATCGTGCTGCTCGGTTTCCGGACCTTCTACGCGGTCACACTGTCGCTGGGGAGCACCTTCGACGTCCCCATGTGCCAACTTGTACGCGGGTAGGTTCAGGCACGATTTCCGTGATCGGTCCCCGACGGGCCGGAGACGAGGGATAGTTGATCAGGTCCCAGTCTGTTGATCTTGATCCGGTTCAGGTTCTGCTGCCGCCCCTCGCGCCGTTGCACGTCGAGCGCGTCCGTGCAGCCGGGTCGGCCGTGCTGATCGAGGCCCGGACCGTCGACATATTCGCTGGGTGTCCTGGCTGCGGGCGTCCGACGTACGATCGGTCCGATCCGGTGACCCAGCGAAGCGCGCGGCTGACCACCAACCTCAGATTGGTGCAGCGGGTACGTTGCCGAACTTCCGGTGAGCACTTTGGGTAGCAGTTCACTGCGGTCACCGCCCGTTCGCCGTCATTCAGCATCGTTCATGCCCTGGTCAGGGCCTTGGGCGTACCTTGCCGGAGCAGCGCGGAAGAACTCGAAATTGCGTAGGTTGGGGCTGGGTGAATGGCCGCATCCAGCACCTGGACAGCGTCATCATGGACGTCACGTCAGCCTCCGGGGGTCTTCACATCGACCACCGTGCCTTCGACGAGCGAACGGTCTGACGCCCGGTAAGCGGGGCTTATCAGCAGTCATCGAATGCTGCTGCCAGCCGCCGCGGCTGACGAGGCGCGTCATGGGTACCGTCGCGGCATCGTCGGCCAAGCACCCCCTCGGCACTCCACAGCCGATGGCAGCGAGCGTAATTGTGCGCCGCCAGCAGTCGAGCCCGGCGGTACTACTTCGACCGTCGTGCGGGCGCAGCGTCGTGTTGACGCCAGCTGCGCGAGCGCTCGTTCAGCATGCCGAAGTGTTCCTTGAACGGTTGGAATTGGCCGAGGCGGAGCTGGCCGGCGCGCGGGACGGGCTGAGCGGACCGGTGCGGATCGGAGCTTTCCCTTCCGCGACGCGCACCATCGTGCCGAGGGCGTTGCGTTCGCTCGCCGGTGCGCATCCCGGGTTGACGCCGATGGTGTCCGAGGTCGATCTGGCCGACGTCGGCGACGCGTTGCGCGCGGGCGAGCTGGACGTGGCACTCGTGCACGACTACGACTTCGTGCCGTTCCCGGCCGAGCCCGGGATGGTCGACGAGCCGCCCGAGGACGTGTAGCTGGGCTCGTTGACGAATGTCGGGGGGGTGGGCGGCCTGCCATGATCTGCCGTGGATCGTCGCTAGTCCGGGGACCCTGTGTCATGCATGAGGATCCGGGCCTGCGAGGCGGTCGGTTTCACGCCGATCGTTCGGCACAGCATCGACGACTTCGCCCACCGTGCTGGCGTTTCGTGGCGGCCGGGGAATGGGTGGCGTTGGTGCCGGAAATGGGGCCTCGCGGCCCGGAGGCCGTGCGGCTGAGCCGGGTCGAGCTGGGCAGGCGGATCGCGTTCCGGTGCGGGCCGCGATCACCGCGTTGCGCGGGGCGTTACCGTCTGGGCTGCGCGGCGGGCCCGATTGAGTCGTGCCCGCCGCGGCAGTACTAGCTGGGTAGAACGGCGTAATTCGTGCCCAAGGGAGTCGTGGCGATCGCGGTCGCACCGGACACGTCGGGAATCTGGACCGGCACGGTCGACGACGAGCTCGACCCACCAGGGTTGCTGGGCGGGCCGTAAAGACCCGTCCCCCAGTTCCACAGGGTGCCATCGGACTTCAGCGCCACCGCCGAATAGTCGAAGCCCGCCGCGATGGAGGTGACGCCAGAAAGGCCCGACACCTCGACCGGCGTTGCCGAGTTGCTCGTTGTGCCGTTGCCGAGTTGGCCCCAGGTACCGTTGCCCCAGGCCCAGACGGTGCCGTCGGACTTGCGCACGGCGTAGCCGGTTTGGAAGTTCGGAGCCGCCAGCGACATCCCGGTCAGGCCGGGGACCTGCGACAGGCCCTGGCCTGGAAAACCGACCGCGGTGACGTCGCCCCACTCCCATACCGCGCCATTGTTGTCGACGGCCATACCCCAGCTGTTGGACAGCGCGATCGAGGTGATCCCACTCAGCCCAGGTACCTGGACCGGTGTCGGCGACAAGTACCCGCTGCCGTTGTTGTACACGTCGTAGTCGTTCGCTCCCCACACCCACACCGTGCCGTCGTTGCGCAGCGCCAGGATGCTGATGCCGTCCGCGGCGACGGCGACGATGTTGGTCAGGCCGGGCGCCTGGATCGGTGCGGCCTGCGCGGCACTCCCGTAGTACTGACCCCACACCCAGACAGTGCCGTCGGTGGCCAGCGCGGCGCCGTTGACACTGGAACCGGCGACGGCCTTGCTGGCAGGCAGGCCGGTAATCTGCCGGGGCAGCGCGTCGAACCCGCTGTTGAAGCCGTTGGGGACAGGGCCGTACTTGGTCAGGTTCTGGCCCCACGCCCACACGGTGCCGTCGGAGCGCAGAGCCAGGCCACCGTCACCGCCGGAACTGACCGCCGTGACGCCGGACAGCACCGGTACCTGCTGGATGGTGTCGGCGGAGCCACCCGTGGTGCCCTGCGCCAGTGAACCGTGCGAGCTGTTGCGCCCCCACGCGTACAGGCACTGCGATGTGCACAGGGTGGGCGGCGGGGCGAAGTAGCCCGCGACGTCCGCGAGCACGTCGGTGTTGCCGGCGAAGTTGTACAGGTCGATCTTGTGGTCCGACCCGATCGCCACGACTGTCAGGTTCGGGACGGTCTGGCCCGGGGCCAGGTTCACGTTCGACGCGACCGGCCTGCTGGTGCCATCCGGGTACGCGGTGAGGTAGGTCCCGGCGGTGGTGTTGGTACCGGTGAAGTTGAACACGACGGCCTGCGCCGAAGGCGGCAGCCACCTGGACGTGTCCATGGCCATCCGGGTGTCAGGGCCGAGGGTGTTGCTCGTCGGGTTGCCGTTGTTGTCGCGGGTGTCCAGCACCCGCGTCGGCGTGTACGAGTAGAACGACGTCCCCGTACCGGACTGGTAGTAGCCGGCGAGGTCGACGACCAGATCGACTGAGCCGGTGAAGTTGTAGAACGTCACCTTGCGGTCCGCGCTCAGCGCGACCGTGACCAGGTTCGCGCGGGTGTCACCGGGAACGAGGTTGATGCTGGAGGCGAGTGGCGGACCGCCCGCGCCCGCCGGGTAGGCCGTCACGTAGGTGCCCTTGGTGACGTCGGTCGCGGCGAGGTTGACCGTGACCGCGGTGGCACCGGCCGGCACCTGGCCGGACAAGTCGACGGTGACGGTCGAACCCGCGGTCACCGGGCCGCTGCCGTTGCGAGTGTCCAGCACCCGGGTCGGACTGAGCGAGGTGAAGCCCGCACCCGAACTGTCGCTGACGTAGTAGCCGTCGAGGTCGGCGATGAGGTCGACGGTGCCTACGAAGTTGGTGAAGCTCACCGACCGGTACGGCGACAGCGCCACGGTGACCTGGTTGGCGCGGGTTTCCCCGGGGCCCAGGTTGAGGTTGGACAGCGACAGCCCGTTGCCCGGCTGCGGGGTCACCGTGACGTAGGTCCCCGTGGACGGGTTGGTCCCGGTCACGTTGAGCACGACGGCGGTCGCGGTCGCCGGCACGATCGAGCCCAGGGCCAGATAGCAGCCGTTGTTGGGGCCATCGCCGAGCGTGCCGCAGAAGCCGGTCCGGTTGCGGGTGTCCAGTACCCGGGTCGGGTTGACCGGCACGAAGGTTGAGCCCTGGGACTGCGTCGGCGGTGGTGTGGACGCGGCTCTTGGCGCGGCATTGGCCTGCCCGATTCCGCTCGCCCCGATGGCCAGCGCGGCCACCAGTAACGAACGCAGGACGAACTTGCGCATGATGAATTTCCCCCTGATGTCAGCCCCGACCGGCGAGAACGGTAGCGGGTTCCGAGCGCGCGGAAAAGAGTGCTTTCGGCGCAACGCCGGGGTGGTCAGACGCGGAGGGCGGCGAGCCCGAAGTTGGCGATCTCGTTGCCGAGCTGATCCGGGATTTCCTGTCTTCCGGCCCGAAGCAGACCGGGAGTTGGTTGACCACGCCCATGGCGATCTGCACCACCGTATCGGTGCATAGATCTTGAAAGCGGACGCAGTACGGGCTAGTCGACCGTTCGCTTCGATGGTGGCGTGAGACAGGTCGTTCGGGGCAATGCGTGGCGACCCTTAATGGTCGGCTCTGTAATCCTTCGGATTGTGACGGATCTTGTGAGCCACCGCCGCATTTCAGAGGGGCACCCGCGCTGTTCTGCCAGCGGCGAACCCCGGCCCGACCGGACTCGACGATCACTACGGTCCGGTCTCATGACGACGATTACGACGCGTTCAGTCGAGTATCCGGCCGACGGTTTGACGATGATCGGGCACCTCGCGCTCCCGGCCGGTGTCGACCGCCGGCCGGCGGTGCTGCTCGGACCAGAAGGCATGGGGCTCAGCGACGTCGAGCGCCGCCGGGCCGATGCTCTCGCCGAGCTGGGATACGTGGCGCTGGCCTTCGACCTTCACGGCGGGCGCTATTTGAGCGACCCCGAGGAGATGCTGGCCCGTTGCTTGCCGCTGCTCGCTGATCCCGACCGGATGCGGGGCATCGGCCATGCGGCGCTAGACGTGTTGCGCGCCGAACCGCGGACCGACCCCGACCGGATCGCCGCCGTCGGCTACGGCACCGGGGGCGCCATCGGGCTGGAACTCGGGCGTGACGGCGTCAGCCTGCGCGTGATCGGGACAGTTAACGCACTGACCACGGGCCGACCGGGCGAGGCGGCGCGCATTCGCTGCCCGGTGTGGGCCGGGGTCGGGTCGGAAGACCCGATCATGCCTCCCGCGCAGCGGGACGCGTTCACCGCTGAGATGCAGGCAGCGGGCGTCGACTGGCGCCTCGTGGTCTATGGCGGCGCCTTGCACGCCTTCCACCACCCGCCGGTCGACCATCCCGTGGTCCCCGGCGTCGGCTACCACCCGCGGCACGCACAGCGAGCCTGGCGCGATGTCGTCGATCTGCTCGCTGAGTGCCTGCCCGTGATTGCGAAACCCTAGGTTTATCGAAGGGTTGCTTCGATAATGGAGAACGGGGTGGGGCTGGAGAGGATC
>DASYBO010000702.1:0-1847 GCA_036500685.1 Pseudonocardiaceae bacterium
AGGGGAAGATGAGCTACTACGGCTTCTCCTACGGCACTTACCTGGGCCAGGTCTACGCGACGCTGTACCCGCACACGCTCAACCAGCTGATCCTCGACAGCAACGTTGACCCGCGGAACGTCTGGTACAAAGCCAACCTCAACCAGGACATCGCGTTCAACCGCAACATCAACATCTGGTTCGGCTGGCTGGCGAAGTACAACAGCGTGTACCACCTCGGCGCCACCGAGGCCGCGGTCAGCAAGCGCTGGTACGCGGAGCTGAAGACGCTCGCCAAGAGCCCGGTCAGCGGGGTCGTGGGGCCGGACGAGTGGACCGACATCTTCCTCGAGGCCGGCTACTACCAGGAGACCTGGCTGCAGCTCGGCAGCGCCTTCGCCGACTGGGAGAACACGCACAGCGCGGCCGCGGCCAAGAACCTGGTCACCCTGTACCAGCAGACCGACACCCCCGGTAACGACAACGAGTTCGCGGTCTACAACGCGGTTCAGTGCACCGATGTCCAGTGGCCGACCAGCTGGCCGGTCTGGCAGCGGGACAACACCGCCGTGAACCGCATCGCCCCGTTCGAGACGTGGGATAACGCCTGGTACAACGCACCCTGCCTGCACTGGCCGGCCCCGGCGCAGTGGCCGGTGCGGGTCGCCTCGCACGGCACCGGTTACGCGGTCCACAGCGCCCTGCTGATCGACGAGACGCTGGACGCGGCGACACCGTTCGAAGGCAGCCTCGAAGTCCGCAAGCTGTTCCCGAACTCGGTGCTGCTAGCCGAGCCCGGCGGCACCACGCACGCGGACTCCCTGTTCGGGAACCTCTGCGTCGATGACGCGATCGCCAGTTACCTGGAGACCGGCAAGACGCCGCCGCGCATGAACAACGCCGAGTGGGACGTCACCTGCCAGCCCCTGCCGGTGCCGAACCCGACCACCGCCGCCGCATCGGCGACGTCAGCCGGCTCGGCCGGCTCGACGGTCGCGGTGCGACGGTAACCGCTTCACCCGGGAGAGCAAGCGCCCCGGCGGCCCCGCTGCGGGCCGGCCGGGGCGTCTTGCGTTTCTCTTACCGGTACGCACCAGAGCGCATGCGGTGGCCGCGATAAACACGAGCAGGGTGAGCACGTAGTAGTTGCCGGCGATCAATTCCAGGCCGTGCCAGGAGAACTCGACAGTGCCGTCGTTGCCCCGGTTCGGGGCCAGAGAAAGCAGCCCGCGCGGCAGCACCCGAGCCGTTGGGTAGTAGCCGAACAAGCCCACCACCAACGCGGCGCCGAGGATCCGGTAGCCGAGGCGCCGTGGCCCGCACGCGGCCAGGACAAGGGCCGGCACCACGTAAACGTAGTGGTGCTACCAGCTGACCGGGGACACCAGCAGGCCGGTCCCGGCGCACGCAACCAGGCCGAGGAGCTCGTGGCCACGCCGGCTCGCCAGTACCGCGGTGGCGAGCCCGGCGATGCCGACGACGACCGCCGCGACCAGCCAGAGCGCGTGCGCGCCGGGCCCGGCCTGAGTGAGGCGCAGTATGACGCCGTTAAGCGACTGGTTGTCCAGGTGAAAGTATCTGCTCGGCCGGAAGAGCTGCCCGCCCCAGTAAACCGCGGAGGCGCGCGGCAGCAGCGCGAACCCAAGGCCTACCGTGACCGCGAAGGTCAGCGCGCTGACCGCTGCGGCCCTTACTCGCCGCGTGAACAGCAGGTACGGAATGAAGATCAATGGCGTGAGCTTGATCCCCGCCGCCAGCCCGATTCCGATGCCCTTGCCCTTGACGCGATCCGGCAGCGCGAGATCGAACACCACCAGGGCCAGCAGCACGACGTTGATCTGCCCGAAGAACAGTGTCATCGCAACCGG
>DASYBO010000703.1:0-2319 GCA_036500685.1 Pseudonocardiaceae bacterium
CGAAGATTCGTCGAGAACTACCAGCTCACGGCGGTCCACGAACGAAGAAAAGAACGAGAACCTACAACGATTTTTGTAGGTTCTCGTTGAATCTTGCGAATTCTCAACTAACTTGTCGCACACTTGGCGAATCCGACAAATAGGTGAGACGCCGAACCCTGGCCGAATACGGCCGACAAGCCGGAATCCCGATCAACCACGCTCGGATCAGCCCCCAGCTGCGACTACGTCGAGCCATTGCGTCGGGAGATCGCCGCGGAGGCCAGGAAGGGCGCTACCCAGGGTTTCATTCCGCAGACCCACGAACCCACGGACAGGAAACAGAGATCGCTCGCTTTTGCGGATGTCGTATCGGGCAGTCGGTGGCGCCGGGCGAGATGAGCAGCAGCTACGTTCGTGGTTGTGACCCTCGTCGAGATGAGCGACGGCGCTACGCTGCGGACCTGGGCGTCCGCCGATCTCGGGCAGCCTGCCATCGTGTTCCTGCACGGCGGGCCGGGTATGTGGGACTACCTCGGCCCGGTCGCGGACATGCTCGCGGACAGGTTCCGGACCGTCCGCTACGACCAGCGAGGCTGCGGCCGGTCCGGCTCGAACACCGACCAGCGCGTGGCGCGGCACGTCGCTGACCTCGACGAGCTCCGCGCACATCTCGGCCACGACCGATGGGCGGTGCTCGGGCACTCCTTCGGTGCCCTTCTTGGCCTCCACTACGCCGCCGCCCACCCCGAACGGGTCACCGGACTCGTCCACAGCAACGGCGTCGGCCTCGACTGGCCAGTGCACAAGCGGAAGTATGAGGCGCGAGCCGCCGCCCGCTTCACCCCGGACCAGCGCGCCCGCCTCACCGAGCTCGAAGGCCGCGACCGATCCTGGAACGAGGAGGTCGAGTGGCGGATGCTGTGTTGGCTCCCTGACTTCGTGAACCCGGCCGACGCCGCCCAAGCCGCCGGAACCCCGATCCCGATCAACCTCACCGCCAACCGGACACTCAGCGACGAGACGAAAACCTGGACCAGGACAGACGAGCGCGCCCTATGCTCCCGCGTGATCGCCCCGGTGCTCGTCGTGCACGGCACCGAGGATCCCCGCCCGATCGACGGCCCGCGGAGCCTCGTCACCGCTCTTCCGTCGCCCACGTTGGTGGAGATCGACGGAGCCGGGCACCAGCCATGGCACGAACGGCCCGAGGAGTTCCGGGACGTCCTTAGACACTTCCTGACCAGCCTGCCCAAGCCAGAAAAATGACAGAACGGTGAGACAGGGCAGCCTCTCGGGCATGACAACACGATGAGAACCCGCAGGTCGCCGCAATCCCGCATGACAGCTCGGATGAGAACCTACATCAGTGCAGCGGTGAGGATGCTCGGGATGCAGGCCTGCCAGCTGGAACAGTGGATGACGCCAGCACGACAGGGCTACGGCCCATCCAACGTCACGAACATGTCCACGACACGAACACCCAGGCCAATCGCGTCACACCCGCAAGCACGGTCGGAAAAGCCTCGCTACTCTCTGCGCCTCCGGCGCCGGAAACCACCGCGACCTACCGGCAGCGATCTTTGCCTACAACCACGCCTCCTGGTACGTGCGCGAAGTCCTCGCCCAAGCCGCCCGCTACGCCACTAACACACCTTCCACCACGTCAACACCACACACGCCATTAGCGCCCGGGGCTGAAACGACACCCCACACGTCAGCAACCTGCGGTACTTTTCAGCGACCGCTTCAGCAGGGTGGCGCGGATTTCAGCAGCGCGGCGTTGGTGGCGGTTCGGTTCGCCTGTGCACAGTTGGGCAAGCCGTATGTGTGGGGTGGAAACGGTGCCGGCGGGTTCGACTGCTCCGGGCTGACGACCGCGGCGTACACAGCGGCGGGCATCACGATCCCGCGGACCGCCGACGCACAGTTCCGGGCGAGTCCACGCCTCGCGGCGGATGAGCCGCTGCGGCCCGGTGACCTGGTGTTCTACGGCGACCCGAGCACCCGCATCACCCACGTCGCGCTCTACATCGGCGCCAACCAAGTCGTGCAGGCCCGGGACGTGGGAACACTCATCGAACAGGACACCCTGCCCCGCGCCGGCTACGCCGGAGCCACCCGCCCCGCCCAGAATGCAGGACCCCGCTAGCCGCCGACGAGGTCCCTTGGGGCCAAGCGTTCTGTGTCAACTCCATCAACGCCGGCCCCCCGGCTACCACCGGGCAGCCCAGCCCAGCCCGGCGACCTCGTGTTCTTCGGCACTGGTCCCAGCCACATCATCACCCACGTCGGAAGGTCCACCAGATCACCACCGACCAGTACGTGGCCACACCTGCC
>DASYBO010000704.1:0-10019 GCA_036500685.1 Pseudonocardiaceae bacterium
GTGCCGTCCGGCTTGGTGGTGAACCACTCCGGGTGCTCGGCCACCCACGGGTGGTCCGGCGCGCACTGGATGGCCAGGTCGAGCGCGACCTCCAGGTGCAGCTCGCTGGCCCGGTCCACGAACG
Source organism: Pseudonocardiaceae bacterium (assembly GCA_036500685.1). Lineage (GTDB taxonomy): Bacteria > Actinomycetota > Actinomycetes > Mycobacteriales > Pseudonocardiaceae > CAJCJE01. The sequence continues at coordinate 125 of DASYBO010000704.1, forward strand.
CCTTGAAGTCGACGGGCGTGCCCAGCTGCGGGTGGATCGCGTCGTGCCCGCCCTCGTCGGACCCGATCGCCCACGGCGAGCCGACGTCGTCGGGGCCCGCGACGAGCGTGTTGTTCGGGCCCTTGCGGTTGACCTTGCCGATCGGGTGAATCGGCGGCAGGTAGACCACGTCGAAGCCCATCCGCGCCACCCGGTCCAGCGCGGTCGCCGCGGTGGCCAGCGTGCCGTGCACCGGCCTGCCGGTCTCGTCGAGGCCACCGGTCGAGCGCGGGAACAGCTCGTACCAGGACCCGAACAGCGCGCGCTTGCGGTCCACCCAGATCTTGTGCGGCCTGCTGCGGGTGATCAACTCGCGGACCGGGAAGTCGAACATGATCGTCCGCGCGCGCTCGCCAAGAGCCATCGAGACCCGCTCCGCCAGCGGCCGCTCGGTGTCGCGCAGCCACTCGGCCGCTGCGAACAAGAAGGGCTTGTCCGCGCGCCGCTCCGGCCTGCGCCCGACCCGCTCCAGCAGCAGCGCGCCGGTCTCCAGGTCGTTGGCGAGCTCGTCGGCGCCCTGCCCGACCTCCAGTTTGGCCTCGACCGCGTGCAGCCAGGTCGCCCACGGATCGCTCCACGCCTCGACGCGGAAAGTCCACGCGCCCTCGGCGTCCGGCACGATCAACGCGGCGAACCGGTCAAGGCCCTTGCCCTTCTCGGCCATCCGGATCTGCCGCGCCAGCCGATCCTTCGGCCCGCGCCAGGCCACCGTCGCGGAGATCTTGTCGTGCCCCTCGCGCCAGACCGTCGCCTCGATGGGCAGTTGCTCACCGACGACAGCCTTTGCCGGATAACGATCCTCGCCGATCACCGGCGTCACGTCGTCGATGCCCAATCGCCCAGTCACAACGCCAGTCTGCCTTCCGTGATCGAGCACGCCTACGTCGGGCTACCCGTCGAGATCGCTCGGTAACCAGCTATTTACCCTGCTTTCCTGATCGGTCGTCGGATGATTTTCGATCGCCACCAACGCGCAAGGCAACCTGACGATGCCCCCGACTCGTACTCCCGGCAAACGCTCGCGGTAGAACCGGACATCGGTGCCGCGAACGCATGGAGTCCCGGCTCGGGTGAACAAGGGCTGACCGGGCGGGGAACAGAACCACCCGACCTCGCCGGTATGGTCGCCTCTCGTGAGAGCACTGCGCCGTTTCACGGTCCGCCCTGGCCTGCCGGAACCACTGGCCGACCTGCGCACCCTGGCCACAAACCTGCGCTGGACCTGGCATCCGCCGACACAGGAGCTGTTCGCGGCGGTCGACCCCACCGTGTGGTCGCGCGTCGAGAACGATCCGCTGCGGCTGTTGTCGGAGGTCCCCGCGGATGTCCTCGACCGGCTCGCCGCCGACGAGGCGTTCCTGGCCAAGGTCAAGGCGGTCGCCGCCGACCTGCGGCACTACCTGACCGGCCCGCGCTGGTACCAGCGGCGCCAGGAGGACGACACGGCGCTCCCGCGGGGCAACGGTCACCCGGTGAAGGCCCCCGGCTCGATCGCCTACTTCTCCATGGAGTTCGGCGTCACCGAGGCCCTGCCCAACTACTCGGGTGGCCTCGGCGTGCTCGCGGGCGATCACCTCAAGGCCGCCTCCGACCTCGGCCTCCCGCTGATCGGCGTCGGCCTGCTCTACCGCTCCGGCTACTTCCGGCAGTCGCTGTCACTGGACGGCTGGCAGGTCGAGCACTATCCGGTCCTCGATCCGCGCGGTCTGCCGCTCGAACTGCTGACCGAACCCTCCGGCGTGCCCATCCTGGTCTCGGCCGCCATGCCCGGTGGCCGCACGCTGCGCGCCCGGATCTGGCAGGCGCAGGTCGGCCGGGTGCCGCTGCTGCTGCTCGACTCGGACATCGACGAGAACGACGAGGACCTGCGCGGCGTCACCGACCGGCTCTACGGCGGCGACCAGGACCACCGCATCCGGCAGGAGATCCTGGCCGGCGTCGGCGGCGTTCGCGCCGTGCGCACGTACTGCGCGATCGCGGGCCACCCGCAGCCCGAGGTGTTTCACACCAACGAGGGACATGCGGGCTTCCTCGGCCTCGAACGCATCCGCGAACTCGTCACCGCCGACGGCCTCGACTTCGACCAGGCGCTGTCCGCGGTCCGCGCCGGCACCGTGTTCACAACGCACACCCCGGTCCCCGCCGGCATCGACCGCTTCCCGGTCGACCTGGTCCAGCACTACTTCGGCGACGAGAGCCTGCTGCCGGGCGTGTCTGTGCGCCGGGTGCTCGCCCTCGGCGCCGAGGACAACCCTGGCATGTTCAACATGGCGCACATGGGTTTGCGTCTCGCGCAGCGCGCCAACGGCGTTTCGGCCCTGCACGGCCGCGTGTCGCGGACCATGTTCGGCCGGCTCTGGCCCGGGTTCGACACCTCCGAGGTGCCGATCGGCTCGGTCACCAACGGCGTGCACGGCCCGACCTGGGCGGCCCGCGACATCAGCAACCTGCTCGGCGAGTCCGAGCACGGCGCCGGCACCGAACCCGTCAACGACGCCCTGCTCTGGGAACTGCGCTGCGAACTGCGCCGCAAGCTCGTCGTCGAGGTCCGGCGGCGGCTGCGCGCGTCCTGGCTGCAACGCGGCGCGTCCGCGCTGGAGCTGGGCTGGGTGGACACCGTGTTCGACCCGGACGTGCTCACCGTCGGCTTCGCCCGCCGCGTGCCGACCTACAAGCGGCTGACCCTGATGCTGCGCGACCCGGAACGCCTCAAGGTCCTGCTCCGCGACGACAAGCGTCCGGTCCAGCTGGTCGTCGCCGGCAAGTCGCACCCGGCCGACGATGGCGGCAAGGCGCTCATCCAACAGATCGTCCGCTACGCCGACGACCCCGAGGTGCGCGACCGCATCGTGTTCCTGCCCGACTACGACATGTCCATGGCCCGCTACCTGTACTGGGGCTGCGACGTGTGGCTGAACAACCCGACCCGTCCGCTGGAGGCGTGCGGCACGTCCGGGATGAAGTCCGCGCTCAACGGCGGCCTCAATCTGTCCATTCGGGACGGTTGGTGGGACGAGTTCTACGACGGCAGCAACGGCTGGGCCATCCCCACCGCCGACGGCATCTCCGACCCCAACCGCCGCGACGACCTCGAGGCCACCGCGCTCTACGAACTGCTCGGCAGCCAGGTCTCGCCGCTGTTCTACGACCGCGACGCCGACGGCGTGCCGGTGCGCTGGCTGGCCATGGTCCGGCATACCCTCGCCTCGCTCGGCCCGAAGGTTCAGGCCTCCCGGATGGTCCGCGAGTACGTGGAGAACTACTACCTGCCGGCCGCCTCCTCGGCGGCGGCCGTGCGCGGCGAGAGCTACGCGGGCGCCCGCGACCTCGCCGCGTACCGGGCCAAAGCGGCGGCGGCCTGGCCGTTCATCCGGGTCACCGGCGGCGAACTGACCGTGCAGGGCGCGGTGCCCCCGATCATCGGCTCGACCGTGTCCGTCACCGCGACCGTGCACCTCGCAGGCCTCGAACCGGCCGATGTGGACGTTCAGGCCGTGCTGGGCCGGGTCGACGACAGCGACGAACTACGCGAGGTGGTCACCGCCTCGATGACCGCGTCCGAGGAGGGCCAGTACCTGGCCGAGCTGCGGCTGCCACACGCCGGCTCACTCGGCTACACCGTGCGCGTCCTGCCCAAGCACGGCCTGCTCGCCACGCCGGCCGAACTCGGCCGGGTCGTGCTCGCGGACTAGTCGATCGCCGGTGTCGCCCCAGGCGACACCGGCAACCCGGCCGCGACCCAGCCCCGGAACCCGCCGACCAGATCGGTCGCGTTGCGCAGCCCCAACCTGCGTAGATCTCGCGCGGCCAGACTGGACGCGTAACCCTCGTTGCACACCACGATCACCGGGGTGTCCGCGTCGAATCCGGGGATCCGGTGCGCGCCGTTCGGATCCAGCCGCCACTCCAACACGATCCGCTCGACCGGTACGGAGCCCGGTATCTCGCCCTCCTTGGCCCGGTTCGTGACCGGCCGGATGTCGACGATCAGCCCGCCACTGGCCTTCAGTCGCGCCGCGCGGATCGGATCGACCCGATCCAGTTCGGCCCGCGCCTCGTCCAGCAGATCTTCGGCGGACAGGCTCATCGGGCGACCCGCTCGGGGATCAACGACGGAATCTCGGCCGGCACGTCGTGCAGGCTCGCGTACTCGCGGGTCGGCGTCAGCGGCGGCGAATACGCGTGCACGCTGGCCGCCGGCCCGGTCGCCGTGCTCGCGTTGCCGAGCTGGTGCGCCCGCCCCGCCCCGAACCCGATCGCGTTGCCCAGCGAGTGCTTCAGATCGCGAATCGGCCCGCCCGGGTAGCGGAACTGCTCGGTCAGCTCACCGGAGAGCACGGTGAACGCGCCGGACGCGCCGCCGTGGTCGTGCGGGTTCGTCCGCTGACCCGGCAGCCACGTCAACAGCCACAGCTCGACCCCATCGGTCAGCCCCAGCCGCGCCCACCAGCGCCGCGCCTGCTCGAACCGCGCCATGTCCAGCAGCGGCTTCGTCAGGTCGGCGGCGACGGTCGCGGTCAGGTCGCGCAGCTCGCGCGGTGTCCACAACAGACGTTCCGGGTGCAGTTCGCCCAGCACCAGCGACCCGAGGTTCGGGTGCACATCGATGGTCATCGTACGTTCTCCTGGCAACGTGAAATTACCGATCAAAAACTGAAACCGAAGTAAGAAATGGCGCGCCACAGAATAAGAATGCGCACTCGAAAATCGCTCAACGACTCCGAAGCGGAGCGGCACGGTCCGTGTCGTTACAGACACAGGAAGCGACCAGCACCAGGTCGATGGTGCGGTCTCGCCAGACAAGCAGCATGCGGCTCACCCGTCCACTGTGGCAGGACCGCGCACCGATGACCACCGTTCTCAATTGTTGGTATTTCCCCTCGGAGCCCGACGTTTCTCCGGGAATGCGCGGCTCTTAATGTGCGCCAATACGCAGTCGAAATGTGCGCACGCTATGTACGGACATTTTCGTGCCTTCCGGCCGGGGCCCGGCCGCCGCCGCAAGATTCCTCCGAAAAGTCGTCAGATCGGCGCGGCCTGCCGCTCGTACCAGGTGATGGCGCCCAATGCCCACCTGTTCAGCTGCGGCGGCTACGGTCGGACCGAAGATCCCCGCGTTGGCATCCCGCCACAGCAGCCGGGTCGAATCGGTCACGCGGTGAGCTTCAGGGCTCGTGCGGCCACCCTGGGGTCGGCGGGCGGAATGCTTGATGCCAGGTCGTCGTGTCCGGTCTCGGTCATCAGTGCGGTCAGCCGGACCCTGGTCATGGCCGGCTCGGTCGCGGCGGCGGTAGCCAGCTTTTTCGGCCGAACCTCGTGCGAGTCGAGCACGATGCGCAGCCGATCCCAGGACTCGTGCGGGGACAGCTCGCTTGCGGAGAAGTCCGCCAACATTTCCAGCAGCGCGACCTCGACCGGGCTGAGCGCGGCGTCGCGGCGGCCCAGGCTGGCGGCTCGCGACACGAACCGCACGGTCGGCGTCGAGGTCGGCGCGCGACCCGGCACGGCGACGTGGGCCCGCCGCGGAATCTGAGTGGAGAGGCGGAGCAAGTTGGCTGCGGACAGTCCGGTTGGCCCCGAACCCTTGTGCTTGCCCACCAGTTCGGAGATCAGCCCATCGGTCGGCGGTGGGCTCATGCCGAGCGGCGTCCTGGTGCCGCGCCAGTAGACCCCACGCCGCACCCTGCGCAGCTCGCCTTCCCTGGTCAGAGCGGCGAGCAGGTGCTGAACCGTCGACTGGGCGCCGGTCAGGTCGGACGGACGCCAGAAGCGATCACGGGAACGAAGCACTCGTGCTCTGCTCGGTGAGTCCATGGCGTATCTCCTGTTCACGTTACGCACAACGATACGCGAAGATGCTCGATCCAAGCAACTTCTCGATATGAAAAGTTGCCGGGCCAAACGTCGACGTCGCCCGTCGAAGTTGGCGGTGTCGATCAGAAGGTGGCTCGGTAGAGCAGGACGGTTCGGGCCGGGACGGTCAGGACGGACTTGGCCGGTTTCGGGGTGAGTTCGTCGGGGGCGCCGTCCGGGGTTGAGGTGTCCAGGGTGGGGACGTAGCGCTGGCCGAAGCCGGCGACCGGCAGCGTCCACTGCTGGTCGAGGTGGCTCGCGTGCATGATCAACAGCCAGGAGTGGTCCTCGACGAGTTGGCCGGTTCTGGTGCGGGAGCGGCAGTTCGAGCCGTCGATCCACACGCCGACGCTGCGCAGGTCCGAGTTGAACCAGTCGGCGTCGGTGTACTCGTTGCCGTCGGGGCGCAGCCAGATCAGGTCGGGTTCGCCGGTCGAGGTGCGGCGGCCTTCGAAGAATTCGGGTTGGCGCAGGGCCGGGCAGTCGGAGCGGGTCGCGATCAGGCGGCGGGTGAAGGCGAGCAGGTCGGTCGAGATCTGGTCGGTCGTCCAGTCGAGCCAGGTGGTTTCGTCGTCGAGGCAGTAGGCGTTGTTGTTGCCGGACTGGGTGCGCCAGCGTTCGTCGCCCGCGGTGATCATGGGGGTGCCGGTGGCCAGCAGGAGGGTGGCCATCAGGTTGCGGGCCTGCCGGGCGCGGAGCGCGAGGACGTCCTGGTCGGTCGTGTCGCCTTCGACGCCGCAATTCCAGGATCGGTTGTCGTTGGTGCCGTCGCGGCCGTTCTCGCCGTTGGCCTCGTTGTGTTTTCCGTTGTACGACACCAGGTCGCGCAGGGTGAAGCCGTCGTGCGCGGTGACGAAGTTGATCGAGGACCAGGGCCTGCGGCGGTTCGCGGCGTAGATGTCGGACGAGCCGGCGAGCCGGTAGGCGAGGTCGCGGACGTCGGCGGTGCCGCGCCAGAAGTCGCGAACGGTGTCGCGAAACCGGCCGTTCCACTCCGTCCACTGCGCGCCGAACCCGCCGACCTGATAGCCGTCGCCGGTGGCATCCCAGGGCTCGGCGATGAGTTTGCAGCTGGCCAGCAGCGGATCGCAGGCGATCGCGGTGAGCAGTGGCGCGTTCGCGTCGAACCTGCCGCCGCCGGGCCTGCCGAGCACGCTGGCCAGGTCGAACCGGAACCCGTCGACGCCCAGTTCGCCCGCCCAATGGCGCAGCGCGTCGGTGACCAGTCGCACGACGGTCGGCGAGCCGGTGTCCAGGGTGTTGCCGCAGCCGGACAGGTCGCGGTAGCGGCCTCGGCCGTCGTGCAGGTAGTAGGCGGGCCCGTCCAGTCCGCGCATGCTCAGCGTGGGCCCGTCCGGGCCGCCCTCGCAGGTGTGATTGAACACAGTGTCGACGATCACCTCGATGCCGACGCCGTGCAGCGCCGCCACCATGGTCCGGAACTCCTCGATCTCCCGGCCTGGCCTGCTCGCGTAGCCGGCGTGGGGCGCGAGGTAGGCCAGCGGCGAGTAACCCCACACGTTGTGTCGGCCGCGCCGGATCAGCGACGGCTCGTCGGCGAAGGCCTGCACCGGGAGCAGTTCCACGGCGGTGATGCCCAGTCCGGTCAGGTAGTCCAGTACGGCGGGGTGGGCGAGGCCGAGGTAGGTGCCGCGCAGGTGTTGGGGCAGGTAGGGGTGGGCCTTGGTGAAGTTGCCGACGTGTAGTTCGTAGATCACCGTCTCCTCGAACGGGGTGTCCGGCCTGGTCCCGGTGTCGATCAGCACTGGCGCGGTCACCACCGAGAGCGGTACCGAGCCGAGCGAGTCGCGACGCGACGGATGCGGGCCCCACGGGTCGTCGTTGGCGTAGCCGATCGCGGCGTCGAGGTCGGTGAGGGCGCCGCTGACCTGGTGCGCGTACGGGTCGACCAGCAGCTTGGCCGGGTTGAAGCGCAATCCTCGACGCGGCGCGTACGGCCCGTGCACCCGGTAGCCGTACCGCTGACCCGGGGTGACGCCCGGGACGATGCCGTGCCACACGCCGAACGTGCGTTCCAGCAGTTCGATCCGTCGCTCGCTGCCGTCCTGGTCGATAAGGCACACCTCGAGGCCGTCGGCCGCGGCGGCGGTCACCGCGAACCGGACCCCGCCTGCCTGCGGATGCGCGCCGAGCGGGAACGGGTGCCCCGCGATCACCGGCGAGTTTCTCGGGAAGGGCACCGAACTGGCGGCTTCGACGCCGCGTGTCGGGTGGGCCTTCCCGTGCATCGGGTGGTCGGGGAGCGTCATGAGATCATTTTCGCTTGCCCGTCCAGCCCCTTCGCCCATTCGAGTGACGCGACAGGTGTGGGCCGCGCGGATCGGGTCGGAGCGCAGGCGACAGAATGGCGGTCGTGGCGGAGCAGACCCAATCCAACGGTGACATGGCTGACTACGGCGACCTTGTCGTGCACATGGCCGGTGTGAGCGTTCGTCGCGGCAGCAACAACCTGCTGTCCGGACTGGACTGGAGCGTCGAACTGGACGAGCGCTGGGTGGTGCTCGGGCCCAACGGGGCCGGCAAGACCACGCTGCTGCGCATCGCGTCCGCCGAACTTCACCCGACCAGTGGGGTGGTGCACATCCTCGGCGAGAGGCTCGGCCGCACCGACGTCTTCGAGCTCCGTCCGCGCATCGGCCTGAGCAGCTCCGCCCTGGCTGGACGGGTACCCAACGACGAGAAGGTGCTCGACGTCGTGGTCAGTGCCGGCTACGCGGTGCTGGGCCGGTGGCGGGAGAACTACGACAAGCTGGACACCAACCGGGCCGCCGCGCTGCTCTCCTCGATGGGCATCGGCCACCTGACCGAGCGCATTTTCGGCACTCTCTCCGAGGGGGAGCGCAAGCGCGCGCTGATCGCCCGCGCCCTGATGACCGACCCGGAGATGCTGCTGCTCGACGAACCCGCGGCCGGCCTCGACCTCGGCGGCCGGGAGGACCTGGTGGCGCGCCTGTCCGAACTGGCCATGGACCCGGACGCGCCTGCGACGGTGCTGGTCACCCACCACGTCGAGGAGATCCCGCCGGGGTTCACCAACGCACTGCTGCTGCGCGACGGTCAGGTGATGGCCCAGGGCCTGCTCGACGACGTGATCACCGAGGACAACCTGTCGGCCACGTTCGGCCAGAAGTTGATCCTGGAGAAGTCGGACGGGCGCTTCTTCGCCCGTCGAGCTACCGCGCGGTAGCCTGCGACGGATTGTCGGACGTCGGTGGAGGTAGCTGTGGGTGAGTTCGTCAACCTTGAGGTAGACGGTGGGATCGGCACGATCCGGCTGAACCGGCCCCCGGTGAACGCGCTGAACAAGCAGCTGCAGGTCGAACTCCAGGCCGCCGCCGACGAGGCGGCCCGCCGCGACGACGTGCGCGCGGTCATCGTCTACGGCGGTCCCAAGGCGTTCGCGGGTGGCGCGGACATCAAGGAGATGGCCGAGATGTCCTACGTGGACATGGCCAAGCACGCGGAGGCGCTGTCCGGCGCGCTCGGCGCGGTGTCCGGCATCCCCAAGCCGACGGTGGCCGCGATCACCGGCTACGCGCTCGGCGGCGGCATGGAGATCGTGCTCTCCTGCGATCGCCGCATCGCGGGCGACAACGTCAAGCTCGGCCAGCCGGAGATCCAGCTCGGCATCATCCCTGGCGGCGGCGGTACCCAGCGGCTGGCTCGGTTGGTCGGCCCGGCCAAGGCCAAGGACCTGATCTACACCGGCCGGATCGTGCGGGCCGACGAGGCGCTGGCCATCGGCCTCGTCGATGAGGTGGTCGCGCCGGACGACGTGTACTCGGCCGCGCAGACCTGGGCAGGCCAGTTCGTGAACGGCCCGGCGCGGGCGCTGGCCGCTGCCAAGGCCGCCATCGACGGTGGCCTCGACACCGACCTGGCCAACGGCCTGAAGCTGGAGACCTACCTGTTCGCCGCGCTGTTCGCCACCGAGGACCAGCGCGAGGGCATGCGCTCGTTCATCGAGAACGGGCCCGGCAAG
>DASYBO010000705.1:0-2227 GCA_036500685.1 Pseudonocardiaceae bacterium
GGGTGTAGAGCTGCGTGGTGGCGAGCGTAGCGTGACCAAGCAATTCTTGGACGCTGCGTAGGTCGGCGCCGCCCTCGAGCAAATGCGTAGCGGCACTGTGCAGTAACCCGTGTGGCCCAATGTCCGCCGCACCGGAAACCGTGCCGACTGCATCATGCACTGTGCGCCTTGCGGTTCGCGGATCGAGCCGCCCACCCCTGCTACCCAGGAAAAACGCCGGACCGGACCCGACGGAGAACAGGCTGGGTCGGCCTCGTTCCTGCCATCGGCGCAGCGCGCGTTCGGCCGGTATCCCGAACGGCACTGTCCGTTCGCGACGCCCTTTCCCGAGCACACGTATCACCCGACGGGAGTAGTCGACATCGTCGACGTCCAATCCGCACAATTCCGACACACGCACCCCGGTTGCATAAAGCAGCTCAAGCACAGCCTGGTCACGCAGAGCAACCGGGTCCGCCTGTTCGGCCCCGCGCTCAGCCGCCGACAGCGCCTCGGCGGCCTGCTCCGGCCGAAGCACGGCGGGCAGGTTCCGGTGTTGTTTCGGCGCCACCAGACGCTGGCCCGGATCGGTCGGCAGCACGCCGTTGTGCGCCGCCCACGCGGTGAACGTTCGCGCGGCGGCCGATCGCCGAGCCAACGTACTTCGGCTGGCATTGTCGGCCCGCAACGCGGCGAGCCAGGACCGCAGCACCGCGAGGTCGAGCCCGAGCAACTCGGTCGGCGCGACCTGTTCGGTCCGCTCAACGGCGCCGGCTGGGTGGGTCTCGGCCAGGTGGGTGAGCAAGGAGACGATGTCACCGACGTAGGCACGCACCGAATGCTCGGACAGGTCGCGTTCGAGTCGCAGGTGCCGTTCGAACGCCTCGACCGCTGCCGCGCTCGCCATCGGCAGCTCGGCCCTGGATCGCAGCAAGCTGCGCCGCTTGGACCTCTCCGCCGCCATGTCCGCAACGCTGCGCCACGGCGGCGAATCGGTCAAGCATCGCCACGCGGGCGTTGTCCATCAGCTCATCCGCACCTCGCTTTACCGGAGAGTCGACGCCAGCCGGTGTCATCGCGCTCGGCCAAGCCGCACAGTTCGAGCAGCGGCAGCACGGCCCGGACTCGGTCCAGTGGCACGCCCGATTCGACCGCGACCTGTTCCGGGGTCAGCACTGCCCGGAAATCGAGGGCGTCGTGCACCTGGAGTTGCTGTTCGTCGAGTTGGTCGGTTGGGCGTCGCTCCTCTTGGACAGGTTCGGCCAGGTCGGTACCGATCCGGCCGACGGCTTCCAGCACATCCGCCGCACTGCTGACCAGGTACGCCTCGCCGGTACGCAGCATCTCGTGACAGCCGACAGACATGGCCGACGTGACCGGACCGGGCACCGCCATCACGATGCGACCTAGCGCCTGAGCGGTCGCCGCCGTGTTGCGCGAGCCGCTGCGCCGACCGGCCTCGACGACGACGGTCCCGGCCGAGCTCGCCGCGATGAGGCGATTGCGGATCAGGAAGCGATGTCGAGCCGGCGGTGTTCCGGGCGGGTATTCGCTCAGCACCAGGCCGTGTTGGGCGATCTGGTCAAGCAGTCCGCTGTGCCCGGCCGGGTAGGGCTGGTCGACGCCGCAACCGAGCACCGCCATCGTGGCGCCATCTGCGTTGATGGCTCCGCGATGGGCCGCGCCGTCCACGCCGTAGGCCGCTCCGGATACGACGGTGCAGTCGGCCAGGGCGAGGTCGTAGCCGAGTTCGGCGGCGATGTGGTCGCCGTAGCCGGTCGCGGCCCGCGCACCGACGATCGCCACGGCGCGGTCGGTGAGGTCGCTGAGCCGACCGGTGCCGCGCGCCCAGAGCGCGATCGGATGCCCCGCCCAGCGGACGCCGCGCGCGCTGGCCAGATCCAGCGCGGTGAACGGCCAGGTGGGCCACTCGTCGTCTTCCGGGATCAGCAGCCGTGCGCCTACCTTCGCCGCCGCAGCCAGATCTTGCTCGGCGAGGTCGATGCCTCGGCGCGCGTTGGTTGCTTCGAGCACGGCGGGCGGAGCGGTGCCCTCGCGGATCAGCTGTGCCGCGGTGACCGCACCTACGTGCGCGATGAAGGCGGTCAGGGCGGGGGCGGGTGGCTCGGCGGCACGGAGCAGGTAGGCCCGCGCGAGCCGAAGCGCGTCGAGGTCCGTCACGGGACTTGCCGGCCGGGCTCGGTCGATCGATGGGGGTGGGCTGATGGGTTCAGTTGAGTTGTTGGGC
>DASYBO010000706.1:0-18922 GCA_036500685.1 Pseudonocardiaceae bacterium
CCGATCGAGGTCCCGCCCGGCGTCGCCGAACTCGCGGTCAGCTACGACTACGACACCCCGGCCCCACCGGCAGGCCTGCCCGGCAACAACTGCGACATCGGCATCTTCGGGCCGGCCGGGTATGAACTGGGCAACGAGCGCGGCTTCCGTGGCTGGTCCGGCGGAGCCCGTCGCTCGTTCCGGCTCGGCCCTGGCGACACCACCCCCGGCTACCTGCCGGGCCCGATCGACACCGGCACCTGGCATCTGCTGCTCGGCCCGTACAGGGTCGCGCCGCAGGGCCTCACCTATCAGGTCGACGTCACCCTCACCTTCGGCGAACGCGAACCGACCCGCCCAGCCAACCCGGCCCCGGCCAGCGCGCCGGCCAGGGCCCGGGGCCGAGCCGAGTATCGCGGCGACTGCCACCTGCACACCGTCTACTCCGACGGCAAACGCACCCAGGCCGAACTGGTCGCGGCCGCCCGCGCGGCGGGGCTGGACTTCATCACCTCGACCGAGCACAACACGTCCAGCGCGGCCCTGCGCTGGGGCGACGTGGCAACCGACGACCTGCTGATCATCAACGGCGAAGAGGTCACCACCCGAGGCGGGCACTGGCCGGCCTGGAACCTCCCGGCCGGACGCTGGATCGACTGGCGCTACCGCGCGGCCGACTTCCCGCGCTTCGCCGAGCAGGTGCGCGAGGTCGGCGGGCTCGTGGTCGCCGCGCACCCGTTCGGCTTCTGCTTCGGTTGCACGTGGACGTTCGACTACGAGCAGGTCGACGCCGTCGAAGTGTGGAACGGCCCGTGGGGCCTTGACGACGAGGCCGCGGTGATCCACTGGGACGGCCTGCTGCGCGTCGGCCGGTGGATCCCCGCGGTCGGCGACTCCGACTCGCACACCGACGCCAACCAGGTCGGCCTCCCGCACAACGTGGTCCGCGCCGACGACCTCACCGCCACCGATCTCATGGCCGGCCTGCGCGCAGGCCACAACTGGATCGCCGAATCAGCCGACGTGCGGGTGAGCCTGCGCTGCACCAATGGAACCGACGGCACCGCGAGCGCCGGCATCGGCGAAACCCTCGTCGCCTCCGCCGGTACCCCGGTCACCGTCGAGGTCGACGTGGCGGGCGCCCCCGGCTGCGTGGTCCGGTTCTGCACTCAGCTCGGCCGCCGCTACGAGCAGACCGTGCCGGCGAGCGGGCGCACCCGAATCAGTTGGCAGACCATGCCACGACACACCGACTGGGTCCGTCTCGAGGTGCGCCGCCCCATACCGACGGAGACCACAGTGGACACAATGGTGGCCCTCACCAACCCCGTCTTCATCCGGCGCTGAGCCGACCCCGAGCATCATCTCGATTGCGTAACGGGACAGCGATTCTGGGGTGAATTGGCGCAACGCCGACCGTCCAGGGGAGTCCTTGAGAGTGAAAGGGCTTGAACCAACGGGGAGGTTGTGTGCGATGGTGACTCTGGCAGAGCGTTCGGTACGGGAACAGGTGAGTGGCTGGGTCGCGCTGATCTCGGCGGCGATTCCGGTCGCGGTGCTCGTGGTTACCGCAGTCCTTCTCATCTGGTGAAGACGTTCACAGTGACCACATCGGACTCGGCCGAAATCGGTTCCCACAAAGGCGAATACAGCTCTTCTCCGCTGGGAACCCTACGCAAGTCCACAAGCGACGCCTTCCGAGGACAACAGGTTCGGGGCCTGCCTCGGAGGTGGCCAGCGCGGAGTTCGGGGATTGATCCGCGCACACAGCAAGGGCCGGGAGTGCCACACCCACTCCCGGCCCTTGCTGTTTCCTTCTGCTTATCGAGCGCGCCGCGCCAACCGCTCCGGGTCGAGGATGAGCACGCTCTTGCCCTCCAGCCGCAGCCAACCACGGTGCGCGAAGTCGGCCAGCGCCTTGTTCACCGTCTCCCTTGAGGCACCGACCAGCTGGGCGATCTCCTCCTGGGTCAGGTCGTGGGTGACCCGCAGCAGGCCGGCCTCCTGGCTGCCGAAGCGCTGCGCGAACTGCAGCAGCGCCCTGGCCACCCGACCGGGCACGTCGGTGAAGATCTGCTCGGAGAGCATGTTGTTGGTCCTGCGCAGCCGGCGCGCCACCGCACGCAGCAGCTGCTCAGCGATCTCCGGTCGTTTGGTGATCCACTCGCGCAGCGCGGGCCGGTCCATGCTGACCGCTCGCACGTCGGTCACGGTCGTCGCCGTCGACGTGCGCGGACCAGGGTCGAAGATCGACAGCTCGCCGAACATGTCCGAGGGGCCCGCGATCCACAGCAGGTTCTCCCGGCCGTCCGGTGACTTGCGGCCGAGTTTCACCTTGCCGGACTGGATGATGTAGAGCCGGTCACCGGGTTCACCCTCGGCGAAGATCACGTGACCACGGGGAAAATCAACCGCGTTCAAGGACTGGGCCAGCGCTTCGGCGGCGGCAGGCTCCACTCCCTGGAAGATGCCCGCGCGGGCCAGCGTCTCCTCCACGTCCGTCCCTCCTGTCAACAAACGGCGACCTGGACGGCCGCCGCCACCGGCCGCGTTCGAGGCTCGCGGCCGATCTTTGCGTGCAGTTTAGAGCCTGACACGTCTCATCTGCGCTTGCCTGCCGGCCGAAACGCCGGGAAGGCGACCGTCAGTGGTCGCAATCTAGCCTGGTTGCCGGGATCGCGCGCCGTCGCGGTGCCGCGTGCGGCTAGCGAACCCGTGGCCTTCTCGGGCGAGTCCGACCCGCCCGGCCGCCGAGCCGACGCAACCGGAACAGCTCCAGCGCCCTGCCGATGCCGTGCCCGTAGAGCGCCTGCACCTCGTCGGGGCGAGCCTGCTCGAGGAACTCCTCGATCTCGGACTCCCGGACGGCCAGGTTCTTCAGTCGCGCCTCGACCCGCTCCATGAACAGTGCGAACAGCATGATCACGAGCGGGATGATGACGATGAACCAGTAGCTCATGGTGGAGCGATTCTCCCTCATCGACCCCTGCGCCGCTCGATCGGGGTAACACCGTGGTGGCTGACCTGCTTCGGGTACCCACTCGGCCCGCCCACGACGCCCGTACGCTGGATGAGTGCCGTCCGCGACCGCTGCAAAGCCCGCCCAGGAAACCCAGCTCGCCCTGACCCGCCGCGTGCGCCGGATCACCCGTTCGCTCGGCGAGGGCTATCCGGACGCGCACTGCGAACTCGACTTCACCACCCCACTCGAACTGCTGGTCGCCGTCGTGCTGTCCGCGCAGACCACGGACGTGCGGGTCAACCTGACCACGCCCGCCCTGTTCGCCCGGTACCGGAGTGCGGCCGACTACGCCGGCGCGAACCGCGCCGAGTTGGAGGAACTGATCCGGGCGACCGGGTTCTACCGGAACAAGGCCAGCTCCGTGATGGGTCTTGGCACCGCGCTGGTCGAGCGCTTCGACGGCGAGGTCCCAGGCAAGCTCGACGACCTGGTGACGCTGCCCGGCGTCGGCCGCAAAACCGCGAACGTCGTGCTCGGCGACGCGTTCGGCGTGCCCGGTATCACCGTTGACACGCACTTCGGCCGGTTGGTCCGGCGGTGGGGCTGGACCGAGGAGGAGGACCCGGTCAAGGTCGAGCACGCGATCGGCGCGCTCGTCCCGCGCAAGGACTGGACCGTGCTCTCGCACCGGGTGATCTTCCACGGCCGCCGCGTCTGCCACGCCCGCAAGCCCGCGTGCGGCGCCTGCCTGCTTGCCAAGGACTGCCCGTCCTTCGGCTCCGGCCCGATCGAGCCCGAGGTGGCCGCGTCGCTGGTCAAGGGCGTCGAGGCCGAGAACCTACTGGCCCTGGCCCAACGCAACGGCCTCCCCAAACCGCCCAAGACGACCCCGACCGCCGCCAAACCCACGGCCAGTAAAAAGGCTGCCGGATGACCGCCCCGCCGCGTCGGCCCCGGTTCGGGTTCGGCGCTCGCTGGCTCGTCGTCGTCGTGGTGCTGGCGGCCGCCGTGGTGGTCGCGGTCTGGCCGCGCGGCAACAGCGCCCCGTCCCAGGCCGCGCCGGCCCTCCCGATCCCAGCGCCCGACATCACCGTCGCCCGCACCCAGGCCGCGCTGACCCCCTGCCCGTCCTCGCCCCCGGCCGTCCACACCGCGTTGACCGGCGCGAGCGTGAACTGCGCCGCCACCGGCGCCACCGTCGATTTCGGCAGCGTGCTCGACCCGAACGCGCCGACTCTGGTGAACGTCTGGGCGTTCTGGTGCCAGGAGTGCCAGACCGAACTGCCCGTGCTCCAGCAGTACGCGGGCACCCAGGGCGCGGTCCGGGTGATCACGCTGATGGTGCAGAGCCCCGAGGCCAACGGCCTGCAGACCCTCGCGAGCCTGCACGTGCACCTGCCCACCGTGGTCGACCTCGACGGCGCCACGAGCAAGGCGCTCAAGCTCCCGATCGGCCTGCCCGCGTCCTATCTGGTCCGCCCGGACGGCACGGCCACCCTGATCGACTCGCTGCGCACGTTCGACACCGTCGACGAGGTCCGCACAGCGGTCAGCCTGGCCGAGGGAGGGCAGCGATCATGAGCGACCACGGCCCGCTGCCCGATATCGACACCGCCGACCTGCCCGATTGGATGTCCAGGCTCGCCGCCGCTACCGCCGACCTCGACCCCGCGGTCTTCCGCAGGTTCAGCGGCATCGCCAACGCGGACTCTCGCCAGGCCGCCGTGCTGATGCTGTTCGCGTCCGGCGCCGAAGGCCCGGACGTGCTGCTGCTGCGCCGTGCGGACAGCCTCGGCTCCCACCCGGGCCAGGTCGCCTTCCCCGGCGGTGGCACCGAGGCGCAGGACGCGGACCTGGTGCAGACCGCGCTGCGCGAGGCCGAGGAGGAGGTCGGCCTCGAACGCGCGGGGGTCCGTCCGCTCGCGCTGCTGCCCAGGGCGTACGTGCCGGTGTCCCGGTTCGACGTCACGCCGGTGCTCGCCTACTGGGATGTGCCCTCCTCGGTCCGCGTCGTCGACGAGGCCGAGACCGCCGCGGTGGCCAGGGTGCCGATCGCGCACCTCGTCGACCCGGCCAACCGGCTGCAGGTGCGCCACCCCTCCGGTCACATATCCCCGGCTTACCTCGCACCCGGCATGCTGATCTGGGGTTTCACGGCCGGCCTGCTCACCGTGCTGCTGTCGATCGGCGGCTGGGACCGGCCGTGGGACGCTGGGAACATCCAGGACCTTGACGATGCGTGGCGCATCGTCGGCGGGGGCCCTGCGGAGGCACCCGCACCGGCCGACGGTAACGTGCCGCCGGCAATCGCGGAGGTATGAAGGCGTGAACTGGGTCGACCTGATCGTTCTGCTCGCGGCTGTCCTCGCTGCCGTCGCGGGAGCCCGCCAGGGCGCGGTCGTCGCTGTGCCAGCGGTGCTGTGCATGCTGGTCGGTCTGGTCGTCGCCGAGAAGGTCATCCCGCTGCTGGTGGCGAACTTCCAGAGCCCGGTCACCAAGTTCGTGTTCACCGCGATCATCCTGATCCTGCTGATCGTCCTCGGTGAGGCGTCCGGCGTCTGGCTCGGTCGAACGATCAAGCGCCGCATCCGCAACCCGCGACTGGCCGGTGTGGACAACGCCTTCGGCTCCATAGTGCAGGGCCTCGTCGTGTTCGTCGTCGCGTGGATGATCGCGGTGCCACTGACCGTGTTCAACGGCCTGCCCGGCCTCGAATCCGCGATCAGTCAGTCCAGAGTGCTCAGCGCGGTCAACTCGGTCATGCCCGCGTCGGTCCAGAAGCTCCCGATCGGCCTGCGCAACCTCTTCGACGTGCCCGGCCTGCCGGTCGTGGTCAACCCGTTCACCCAGACCCCGGCCAACGAGGTCTCGCCGCCCAACACCGCGCTGCAGACCAGCGCGATCGTGCAGCAGGTCCGGCCGAGCGTCGTCAAGATCAAGTCGCAGGCGCCGCAATGCTCGCGCGCCCTTGAGGGCAGTGGCTTCGTGATCGCCCCGCACCGCGTGCTGACCAACGCACACGTGGTCGCCGGCACCGACGACACCAAGGTCGTCGTCGGCGCGGGCGCGTTGCAGGCCCGAGTCGTCTACTACGACTACGACACCGACATCGCCGTGCTCGACGTGCCCGAACTGACCGCGCCCGCACTGCCGCTGGACCCCAACCCTGCCCCGCAGGGCCAGGACGCGATCGTGCTCGGCTACCCGCTCGACGGCCCCTACACCGCCTCCGCCGCGCGGATCAGGGACGAGATCAACCTGCCCGGCCCGAACATCTACGACGACCAGACCGTGCACCGCGACGTGTACGAGGTCTACGCGCAGGTCCGCAGCGGCAACTCCGGCGGCCCGCTGATCGAACCCAACGGCAACGTGATCGGCGTGGTGTTCGGCGCGGCCATCAACGACCAGGAGACCGGCTTCGCGCTGACCGCGAAACAGGTCGAGGACAAACTGCCCGACGTGAGTTCGCTGACCGTCCCGGTCTCCACCGACCAGTGCGCCAGCTAGGCAAGATCGCGCAGAAACCCGATCAGCACCTCGTTGAACAGCGCCGGATCCTCCTGGTGCGGGAAGTGTCCGACTCGATCGAAGCGCTGATAGGCCGGGCGCGGGCCAAGCCACGGCCACGAAGCCAACGCGGTCGACTCCAACAGGTACGGGTCGAGCGCGCCGTGCGCCTGCAACACCGGCACGGTCAGCGGATCGCCCATCGCCTCGGCGAAACGCCTGCCGTCGCCGCGCAACTGTGAGCGCACCGCCCAGCGGAAGTACTCCAGCGCGCTGTGCGCCACCCCCGGCACCAGCATCGCGGCCCTGTCCATGGACACCGTCTCCGCGAAGGACTCCTGCTCGGTCCACTGTGGACCAGCGAGCCCGCGCAGCAGTTTCGCCACCGCCTCGGCGTCGTTCGCGACCAGCGCCCGCTCCGGAAACAGCGGCAGCTGCGCCTGGAAGATCGCGCCGAAGGCCCGTGCCTGACTTCCCTCGCGCCGCAACGCGCTGCGCCGCACCTCCCGCCGCAACGCCAGTGGATGCGGCGCCGCCACCGCCGTGAAAGACCGAACCAGGCGCGGATGCATGGCGCCGACGGTCCAGCCGATCAACCCGCCCCAGGCATGCCCGACCAGATGCGCGTTCCGCTCGCCGAGCGCCTTGATCAACCCGGCCACGTCGCCGGCCAGCGTCCAGCCGTCGTAGCCGCGCGGCGGCTTGTCCGAGTCGCCGTAGCCGCGAAGATCGACCGCGACCGCGCGGAACCCCGCAGCGCTCAACGCACGCAGCTGCGCCCGCCACGTCCACCAGAACTCGGGGAAACCGTGCAACAGCAGCACCAGCGGACCGCTGCCCTGCTCGGCGACGTGCAGCCGGATGCCGTTGGCCGACACATCCCGGTGCGTCCACGGCCCCGGGATGCGCACGGTCGACGGATCGGGGGCCGGCGACACCGTGATGCTGCTCGGAATAACCGCGTCCTCAGCTGACGTCGGCCGAGTCGCCACCGCGATGCCGCAACGCGGCCGCGGTGTCCTTGACCGTGTCGATGGTCTGCCGCGGCGCCCTGATCCGCCGGAACCGCCGGTAGCCCATGAATCCCAGCAACCCGGCGCCCAGCAGCATCAGCACGAAGATCACCAGGAAGCCGAACCACAGCTGCGCCCACGACCCGAACGCCCTGTCGATGCCGAGAGCGGCCGCGGTCAGCGCGAACGGCAGCGACAGCAGCACCAACACCAGCGCGACCAGTCCGAGCACGCTGCCGGTGAGGCCCTTCTTGACCTCGCTGGCGATCTCGATCCTGGCCAGCTCGATCTCGGCGCGCAGCAGCGTGGACAGGTGCGCGGTCGCATCCTTCACCAGCGTGCCGATCGACTGCCCTCGGGCGTCGTCCGCAGGCCGGTCCTCGGTCAGCGGAATGGACGCGACGGGGGGCAGCCCGCCACCGTTGTGGCTGCCGCCGCCTGGAGGTTGGGAGCTGGTCACCGGGTCATCGTGCCACGCCCCACCCGGACCGGCTCTGCGGCCACGTCGATACGCGAAGATCGATACACAAAAAACAGGCCGGCCCCCGACGAATGATCGTCGACGGCCGGCCTGGCAACACTCGAGGTCAGGTTCAGTCTTCCAGCTCGGCCAGAGCCTGCTTGACCTTGTCCATCTCGGCCTGCAGTTCGGCCATGCGCTGCTGGTGCGCCTCGCGCGCGGCGGTGATCACCGTGTCGATGTTGCCGGAGATGTCCGGGTGCAGCTCCTTCGCCGCCCTGGACACCGCCGCCGCCGACACGGCAAGGCCAGCGACAACGCGCTTGCCACCGTGCACCAACTCGGCCTGCCACTCGCCCTCGGCGGTGCCGGTGACGGTGAGGGTCAGCTCGATGGTGCGGGTCTTGCGCGCGGTGCTCTGCTTGCGCGGCCTGCCGCGCTTCGGCTGTTCATCGGCGCTGTCGGTATCGCTCGCCTCGGTGACCGCTGCCTCGGCTGCTGCGCCGTTCACCACGCCGTTAGTCGGGGTCGCTGTGGCCTCGACCGGCGTTTCCTCGGTGCTTTCCTGCTCGGTCAATGAATCCGACTTCGTTGCGGTGTCCACTACGCTCCCTGTCAGATCGGATCGATCGCTCGTGCGGCCCAAGCGGGTCGGCGCACATGCTAGAACACATGTTCGACATCTGTCACAGCGGGCGCGCCGTCGCCCGTGCACGGTGCCGGGATCATAGCCAGTCGCTCGTGACGCATCGGTGACGAAGTCCCGGCACACTGCCTCCTATGCGGCTTTACGTCCACCAGTGGGGCACCGGCCCCCGGATCGTCTTCGTACACGGCGGCCTGCTCGGCGGGCGCGAGGCGTGGCGCGCTCAGCGCCCATTGACGCAACGGTGGACCGTGCTCGCCCCCGACCGGCCCGGCCACGGCCGATCGCCGGACGCCCGAACCGACTTCGAACCCGAGGCCCACCTCATCGCCGAACAGTTGCTCGACGAACCCGCGCACCTCGTCGGCCTGTCCTACGGCGCCATCGTCGCGATGTACGCGGCCCCGCTGCGCCCCGAGAACGTCCGCAGCCTCACCATTATCGAGCCACCGTCCAGCGGAGTGGCACGCGGCATCCCGGCCGTCGACAAGTTCGGCGCCGACGTGCGTGCCATGATCGGCATCACCGGCCTCGACCCCGCCGCGACGCTGCGCCGCTACTTCCAGGTGATCGGCGTGTTCCAAGAAGTGCCCGACGTTCTCCCGGAACCACTCGAACAAGGCGTCCGGCAGATGCAGCGGACCCGCCCACCAGACGAAGCCCAACCCCCACTGGCCGAACTCGCCGCGGCGCCGTTCCCGATCATGGTCGTCTCCGGCGGCCACGACGAAGCCAACGAGATCATCTGCGACACCATCGCCAAAGCCACCAACGCGCGCCGCGAGGTGCTCAAGGGTGCTGGTCACGTGGTCCCCGAACTGGGCGCCCCCTTCAACACCCTCCTCGAGGATTTCATCACCACCCCATGATCAACTCCCGCTCCCCGAACAGCCCCCTCCCGGCCCGGGGGGAGCGCCCCGCGCCGAGCCTATTCTCCCGGAATGCGGTGAGACAAACCGGAAAACGGGAACTGTGGACAACTTCGGGGGTTGTGGACAACCAAGATCGGCTCGCCGCGAAACCGCTAGGGTAGAGCTAACTCCACCCCGATTCGGCACCTGTTCGGATGGTCGCGCCCACGCCGCCGCTCGACGATGAAACGCGAGCAACATCGTCAGTCCAAAGGCGGAGGGGAACCGTGCGAAATCCATTCGGGCTCGGCGGGATCGCGGCCGGCCTCGCTCTACTGGCCGGCGCGCTCGCGCCATCGGCCGGCGCGGCCGCCACGGCAGAACCGGTCATCCCGTGTTCGGCCATCGCAAGCACCAACGTCGGCAGTGTGATCACCTCGGCGGCGCTCACCACCGACATGTCCACCGGGCAGCCGCTGAACATCTGCGACGTCAAGGGAGTGATCGGTGGCAGCGAGCACTTCGAGCTGAAGCTGCCGCCGACCGGCTGGCAGGGGCAGTACGTGCAGGAGGGCTGCGGCGACTACTGCGGCCAGGTGAGCACGTCGCTGGTGCCGATCGCGGGCTACACCTGCGCGAACGCAGACAACGGACTGATCGCGACCGGGTCCGATGACACCGGCCACACCAGCACCGACATCACCGACGGGTCCTGGGGCGCCAACGACTTTCCGGCCCGCGTCGCGTTCGGCCGTACCTCCGAGCATCGCCTCGCGCAGGTCGCCAAGGCCGTGATCGCCCGCTACTACGGCCGCCCGCCGCGCTACTCCTACTTCGACGGCTGCTCGACCGGTGGCCGTCAGGCGATGGTGCTGGCGCAGGCCTATCCGGACGACTTCGACGGAATCATCGCGGGCGCCCCGGTCAGCAACCTGACCGCGGTGGAGTTGTTCGCCGTCTGGATGGTCGACCACAACACCGACGCGTCCGGCCACCAGGTCCTCACCGAGGAGAAGCTGCCGGCCCTGCACACCGCGGTCATGAACGCGTGCGCCAACGCCGATGGCGTCATCGCCGACCCGCGCGCCTGTACGTTCGACCCGGCCTCGACCCAGTGCCCGCCGGGGACCGAGACGGCCAGTTGCCTCACCCCGGCCCAGGTGACCGCGGTGCGCGCGTTCTACCTCGGTCCGATCGACGAGCACGGCCACAGCATGATCGGCGGCGGTGAACCGTTCGGCTCGGAGTTGGGCTGGGGCAACAACTTCGTCGAGCCCGCCGTCGACACGGCAGCACCCGGTGACTCACCCGAGGCGACGATCGCCTTGAACTACCTGAAAAACCTGGCCTTCGAGCCGAACCCGCCGGCGAACTTCACTCTGGCCGACGTCACCTTCACCGACGCCGAACTGGCCCGGCTCAACGTTCTTGGCAACGCCATCTACAACGCGAACAACCCCGACCTGCGCGCGTTCGCCGCGCACGGCGGGAAACTGATCATGTACCACGGCTGGGCCGACCAGCAGATCACGCCATTCTCCACAGTGGACTACTATGCCGCGATGGAGCGGGACATGGGTGGATTCCGTGCCAGTCAAAGGTTTTCCCGGCTCTACCTGGTGCCTGGCGCCTACCACTGCCTGTTCGGCTACGACTTCACCACGGTGAACACCGCCGACTTCCTCCAGGCCATGTTCGACTGGGTGCAGAACGGCGCCGCACCCGGCACGCTCACCGCACCGACCGTGCGCATCGCCGACTTCAGCCAGGTGTCCACCGAGGACATCAGCCCGGCCGACGCGCTCGCCCCCGTCCACTGACCAGGGAGAGGAAACGGCGATGGCCGGCGGAAGAGGGGACCGCCGGCCATCGCCGTATCTCATAAGGAAAGTGCGGATCACTCCTCGTTCGAGGAGCCCTTCTGCAAGCCCTCGCTGATCAGGTCCATCACCGACGAGTCGGCCAACGTCGTCACGTCGCCGATCGCGCGGTTCTCCGCGACGTCGCGCAGCAACCGGCGCATGATCTTGCCGGACCGGGTCTTCGGCAGTTCGGGCACGACCATGATCTGCCTCGGCTTGGCGATCGGGCCGATCTCCTTGGACACGTGGTTGCGCAGGGCCTGGATGGCCTCCTCGCCGGACGCCTCGCTCTGCGCCACGTTGCCGCGCAGGATCACGAACGCGACGATGCCCTGGCCGGTGGTGGCGTCGGTGGCGCCGACCACCGCTGCCTCCGCCACGGTCGGGTGACTGACCAATGCCGACTCCACCTCGGTGGTGGAGATCCGGTGCCCGGACACGTTCATCACGTCGTCCACCCGGCCGAGCAGCCACATGTCGCCGTCGTCGTCGTACTTGGCGCCATCGCCTGCGAAGTAGTAGCCCCGGTCGGCAAAGCGCGACCAGTAGGTCTCCTGGTACCGCTCGTTGTCGCCCCAGATGCCGCGCAGCATGCCCGGCCACGGTGCGTCGAGCACCAGGTACCCACCGCCGCCGTGCGGCACGTCGTTGCCGGCGTCGTCCACGATCTTCGCGGAGATGCCGGGCAGCGGCCGCTGCGCCGAGCCGGGCTTGGTCGTGGTGACGCCGGGCAGCGGGGAGATCATGATGCCGCCCGTCTCGGTCTGCCACCAGGTGTCCACGATCGGTGTGCGGTTGCCGCCGATGTTCTCCCGGTACCAGATCCAGGCTTCCGGGTTGATCGGCTCGCCGACGCTGCCGAGCAGCCGCAGCGTGGACAGGTCGTGCCCGGCCGGCACGTCGGTGCCCCACTTCATGAAGGTGCGGATCGTGGTCGGCGCGGTGTACAGAATGGACACCTTGTACTTCTCCACGATGTCCCACCACCGGCCCTGGTGCGGTGTGTCCGGGGTGCCCTCGTAGAGCACCGAGGTCGCGCCGTTGGTCAGCGGGCCGTACACGATGTAGCTGTGCCCGGTCACCCAGCCGACATCCGCCGCGCACCAGTAGACGTCGTTCTCCGGCTTGATGTCGAAGACGTTGCGGTGGGTGTAGGAGGCCTGCGTGAGGTAGCCGCCGGTGGTGTGCAGGATGCCCTTGGGCTTCCCGGTGGTGCCGGAGGTGTAGAGGATGAACAGCGGGTGCTCGGCGTCGAACGCCTCCGGCGTGTGCTCATCGGACTGCGCGTCGACGAGGTCGTGCCACCACAGGTCGCGACCCTCCTGCCAGGCGACGTCGCCGTTGGTGCGGCGAACCACCAGCACGTGCTCGATGGTCGGGGTCTTGGCGACCGCCTCGTCCACGGCGTCCTTGAGGGGCAGCGCCTTGCCGCGGCGGTTCTGCCCATCCGAGGTGATCACCAGTTTGGCCTCGGCGTCCTCGATCCGGGCCCGCAACGCGGACGCGGAGAAGCCGCCGAACACGACGCTGTGGGTCAGGCCCAGCCGGGCACAGGCGAGCATCGCGACGACCGTCTCGGGAATCATCGGCATGTAGATGGCGACCCGGTCGCCTGCCACCAGCCCGAGCGAGGTCAGCGCGTTCGCGGCCTTGCTGACCTCGCGCTTGAGCTCGGCGTAGGTGATGGTGCGACTGTCACCGGGCTCGCCCTCCCAATGGAAGGCGACCCGGTCGCCGTTGCCGGCCTCGACGTGCCGGTCCACCGCGTTGTAGGCGACGTTGAGCTTGCCACCGACGAACCACTTGGAGAACGGCGCCTTCGACCAGTCGAGCACTTGAGTCCACTTGGTTTCCCAGTGCAGGAATTCGGCCTGCTTGGCCCAGAACGCCTCGCGGTCGGCGCTGGCTTCGTCATACATCGCGGCTGTGGCGTTCGCCTGCGCGGCGAACTCCGCGCTCGGCGGGAACGTCCTGCTCTCCGTGAGCAGGTTGTCCAGGGCTGGGCCCTGGGCCGACGACTCGGTCATGGTGCAAGACCTCCTGAGTACTGGCTGGTCCACCGCTGGACCTCGATGGCGAGTTGCCGCGGCTGTCATGACCGTAGTGCGATCGCTGCCGGTTCGACAGTCCTGTGCCCGACAAAGGTCCAGACCATTGTGCTGTTGTTCGTTCCGATGCGTACCAGGTAACTACCAGGGCCGCCCCTGCCGACGTGTGGCGGGGCGGCCCTGGTAGCTCGCTGCGGGAGTGCTGATCAGTGCCTTGGCGGCGGGTTGGTCACGCTCAGGTGGTCGGCGCCATCGGGAACGTCGGCAGCACCTGGCGCTTCCAGGTGGCGTTGGTGACCACCGCGAACGATGTGTAGAAGGCCAGGATCGCGGTGACGATGCCGATCCAGCCGCCGATGTGGGTCAGACCGTCCGAGTTGGCGAACTTCCCCAGCGTGAGGAACAGGAACGTCAACGTCAGCCCGACGAACACGGCAAGTACCGCGCCGGACGTTCGGACGGCCGCGACTGCCAGGTAGGCCGTGACGATGGTGAACACCAACAGGAACAGGCCCGTTGCGGTATTGGCCGCCGACGCATCCGTTATCTTGCCCGCGAAGAACCAGATGTAGAAGGCGAAGGCCATCCAGAAAGCCCCGTACGTGGGGAACGCGGTGGCGCCGAAGGTGTTGCCCTTGCGGAATTCCCACATGCCGGCCACGAATTGGGCGAGCCCGCCGTAGAACAATGCCAGTGGCAGTACGGCGTAGACGGTAGCCGCGTTCACCAGCCCAGCATTGGTGAAGCTCAGCACGAAGGTTGTCGCCGCGAAGCCGACCAGCCCGAGCGGGGCTGGATCCGCGATCTGTGAGCTGGTCTCGGTGTCGGCCATGACCTGATCTCCTCTCGCAGCCATCCGCGCCACCGGTCACCCGGCGGTGTGGCGAGCGGACGGCGTTGTCCGGGACGTCATAGAGGTAGATGTTGAGAGAACAATCAAGGGAGTACTCCGGATGCGGGGACAGCACAACCCGATCATTGATCACCATCGACCAACGTTCGACAACGATCGATAAGCGGATCACTCGAAAGGGTGAGGCCACTCGAACAGACCAGTGCAAATAGGGGTTTCAGTAGTTTCCGGTATATCGAATTGCGCCTCTGGGTACCTCCGGTCCGGGGTAGCCGCCCGCGGACCGATACGCACTGGTTACCGTGGCTGGGTGACCGATCCGCTGCTGCCC
Source organism: Pseudonocardiaceae bacterium (assembly GCA_036500685.1). GTDB lineage: Bacteria > Actinomycetota > Actinomycetes > Mycobacteriales > Pseudonocardiaceae > CAJCJE01. Next base: position 14,516 of record DASYBO010000706.1, read on the forward strand.
CTGCTCGAGCTCCCCGGCGTGACCGCCGCGGTGACCGCCGCCCGCGACGCCGTCGACCGTGTGCACCGGCACCCCGCCAACCGGCGGGGCTGGCCGACCACGGCAGCCGAGGCATCGGTACGGGCCGCGCGCGCGTCCGCGGCCATCGACGGCGGCCGGGTGGAGATCCCCGCCGACGGCGCGGTCACCGATCCGATCTTCGCGGGCGCCCTCCGGGTCGCCGAGGCGATCGGCCCGCTGCTGCCCACCTGGCGCCGAGCCCCGTTGCAGGCCCTGGCCCGCCTGCACGTGCTCGCCGCCGCCGACCTTGGCCTTGCCGAGTCCGAGCTTGGCCGCCCCCGCCCCGAACCCGGCATCGCCGAGCGACTCGACCTGCTCGCGTCTCTGCTCGTCGCCGAATCGGCCGTGCCGGCACCGGTGCTGGCCGCGGTCGTGCACGGCGAACTGCTCGCCCTCGCCCCGTTCGGCACCGCCGACGGCGTCGTCGCCCGCGCCGCTACCCGGCTCACCCTGATCGCCACCGGACTCGACCCCAAGGGCCTCGTCGTGCCCGAGGTCGCCCTGCTCCGCCGTGGCCCGGCCTACCCGGCCGCCGCTGAGGCCTTCGCGAGCGGGACACCCGAGGGCGTCGGCGCGTGGGTGGTGTTCTGCGCCAAGACCATCGCCGACGGCGCCAAGGAGGCCGGCAGCATCGCCGACGCGGCAGGCCAAACCGCCTCCTGAGCGGTTATTCACTTCACGCCGACCCGGTTCGCCCGGCATCCTGGTCGGGTGGCTGACGATCTCGTGGTGAACTCCTCGGTGGTGATCCCGGCCGCCGAGCTGCACGAGCGTTTCTCCCGTTCGTCCGGTCCCGGCGGGCAGGGGGTCAACACCGCCGACTCGCGCGTCGAGCTGTCCTTCGACGTGATCCGCTCCGCTGCCATCCCGCCGCGCCTGCGCTCGCGTGTGCTGGAACGGCTGGGCGGCCGCCTCGTCGACGGCGTGCTGACCGTCGCGGCCAGCGAGCACCGAGCCCAGCTGCAGAACCGCCAAGCCGCCCGCGAACGCCTTGCCACCCTCCTGCGCGCCGCGCTGCGTCCACCGCCCGCGAACCGCCGCCCCACCCGGCCGACCCTCGGCTCGGTGGAACGCAGGCTGGCCTCGAAACGCCGCCGCGCCGACGTCAAACGCGGCCGCGGCCGCACCAGCGACGACTGAGGCCGGTCGGACGGGTGGAATCCCGGGAGAGTGCCCGTTCGCCCGAGGAATCCGGTTCGTTCGGGGTATCTGCGGCTCGTCGCGCCCCACTTGTCCGACATGACGAAGTCCCGAAGACACCGGACCGGCACATCCGCCGGCGCCAGCACGACCGAATACTGACCGACCGCACCGTTATCCGGGTCAGTTGTCGTATTCGTCCAGCTCAGGTGCGGTCCACGTCTCGCCGAAGCCCAACGTGACGACCTCGATGGTCTCGCCCCGCGCGGCCAGGTCCGCGGCGAGCTGAGCAGCCGACGGGTCCTCAGGCCGGTGGTGCACCGGCAGCACCGTGGACACCCCGAGCCAGTCCGCCGCGACCGCGGCATCAGCGGGCGTCAGGTTCGCCACGTTCACCGCGCCCAACCAGACGCCCCCGATCGGCAACACCGCGATGTCCGGCCGATACAGCTCCCGCCAGGTGAGGAAGTCCTGGGACAGCGAGCAGTCCCCGGCGCAGAAGATCCGCCGCCCGGCCGCGGTCCTGATCAGGAAACTCAACGGCTGATCGCTCACCGACCCACCGTTGACCGACATGGTCGAATCGTGCCGGGCCGGCAACGCCTTGATGGTCACGTCGCGCACGTAGAGCTCCACCCCCGACACCAGCGGTGCCAGCCGTTCCCTCGGCAGCCCGGTGCCGAGCGCGGCCCCGAACAGCGCCGGACCCGAGGCGAGGATCGCGTTGCCGCCCTTGACGATCTCCAGTGCCTGCCCGCGATGATCGAAACCGGCGTGGGTCACCGCGACCACGTCCGCGCCGAAGAGCTCCTGCGGTGTGACCGGGCTCTCCGGCAGTCCACTGTGGAATCCTTCGGTGCCGGACTGGTACGGGTCGACGACCACCCTGGTGCCCGCCTCGCTGACGATCTCCACACCTGCCCAGCCGATCCGCCGAATGGTCAACCTGCCGGCCTGCCCGCCGTCGAGACGACCATCGACGAACGCCGCGATCCGGGCGAACAGCGCTCGTGCCGGCCGGGGGAGCAGCACCGGAAAGCCGTGCGCCGCTCCGGCGAACACCTCGACCGTCACGTCGACCCCAGCAGCGTCGGCCCGTTCCGCGAACCGCAGCGCGTCATCGGCAAGGACCTCACGGTCACCGTAGGCGATCAGCAACCTCGGCAGCCCCTCGACCGGGCCGAGCAACGGCGAGGCGGGCGGGCTCCCCGGATCGGTGACCGGCGAGATCGCGACAACGCCCGCAGGCAGTGTGCGGCCGGCCGCGATGAGCGACCGCACGGCGGCCAGCGCCAGCGTCGCTCCGGACGAATGGCCGACGAACACCGTTCGTTCGGCCGGCGAACCCTGTTCGAGCAGCCCTTGCCAGACCGCAAGCGTGTCGTCCAGCGCGGCTGGGAACGGATGCTCCGGCGCGAGCCGATAGTGGACCAGCAGTACGGCCCGTGCGGTCGCGGCGGACAGCCGCTGCGCGAACACACCCGCGTCCTCGTCCTGCTGGAATTGCCCGCCGTGTAGGTAGACGAGCACGCCTGCCCCGGTCGTCCCCGGCGCCGCGACCCACTCAGCCGCCACACCGCCGATGGTGATCGGGTGCGCCGCGAACGGCCCGGCGGGTTCCGGTAGGCCGTTGGCCAGGGCCCGAAGATCATCGGCAGAGGCTGGGTGCACCGTGGTCCGCATGCCTGGCTGCCTATCAGACTCCGCGTCGACGAGCCAGGCGCGGACGCCGTCCACAATGGGTGGCCGCGCACCATTCGACACGGCGTGGCCGAAGCCACACCGGCAGGTCAGCCGACTACCGCCGCGGACTCAACGGTCCGGTACGACGGCAGCACGACACCATCACCGGTCGCATACGGCCGAACAGTTGGGGCGACCGCCCTCGCGGCCACCCCAACCGTTCACTCCGTCGGTGCGTCAGCGGCGATCGTTATCGTCGTCATCGTCCGAGTCGTCGTACCGGTCATCACTGGACCGCCCAGCACCGGACTGCCCGGACAGCTCACGCTGTAGAGCCTCGTAGTCCGTTTGCTGAGTTGAGTACTTGAGCTCTCGGGCCACTTTTGTTTGCTTGGCCTTCGCCCGGCCGCGCCCCATGGCTCGACCCCCTCGCACAGGGGCGGGGCGGCCGGGGGAATCGGCGGCCCCGCATCGTCTCGACAGTTCTTTCCTGGTCACACCGTACCGTGTCCGGGGGGGTGGATGCGACGTGGCACGGTGTGCCGGTCGCGACAGTGTCCGCCGGACGCCGGTTACCGGCCTGTCGGTGGCGATCGGCGCAGGTGGGCGTGCCACGATGAAGTGGTGCTCCGTCCCTTCGTGGCCTATCTGCGGGTGTACGAACCCCTGCTCGCCTTGGGTGACCCGCCGGACGAGCGGCTGCGCGAAGCCGTGGCCGCGGCGAAGCTGCACCGTGCCGCCATCGGCGAACGGGAGCAGCGCATGTGGCTCAAGTCACAGGTCGCCGCGCCGTCGCGGCTCCTGCCCGCCGAGCTGTCCGACGGGCGCCCCTCACCCAGCCTGCTCAACGACGTGCTGGTGCTCGGCCCCGACGAGGTGCCGTCCGGGCACCCGGTGGAAGGCCCGTTCGTCTGCCCGCTCGAGCTGCGGGCCCGCTCGGCCGCCGCGCTGGTGACGTTCCTCGGCGACGCGCACCCGGCGTTGAAAAACGCGGTGCTCGATGCCGGCGGGGTCTCCGCCGACCGCGCCCGGTCCCGTACCAAGGCCGCGATGGCCGACCTGACCACGATGGCGGCGCACACCCTGACCACAACGTGGACGGTGCCGCTGCCGTGGTTCGTCCTGGTCGACCCGGACGAGCGGCGGCTGGTCCTCGGCTCCGGCCCGGGCGACCCGACGCGTGAGCTGTCGTGGCGCACGTCGATGTCCGATGCGCTGGATCGCGCCGCCGAGGCGAGTGAGCTGATCGAGGCCGCGTTCGGCGAGTCCGGTCCCGCGCGGGTGCTGTCGCAGACCCGGGAGTGGCTGGAGAGCTTCAACCCGTCTTCGGTCGTCGAACTCGACTACGGCGGCCTCGTCCAGTTGTTCGCCGATTCGATCCTCGACTCCGACACCACAGCCGAAGAGGTGCACGACATCCTGGACGCCCTGCGCACCGGCAACGTCGAAGAGCTGGCCGAGCTGTTCTCCGAGCTCCGCGAGTTCTGGGGCGACCTGGCGGCTAGGGAGCACTCCAACTGACCT
>DASYBO010000707.1:0-6390 GCA_036500685.1 Pseudonocardiaceae bacterium
CAGCGCGCCGACCTGCTTGGCCCTTGCCACCAGCGGTTCGGGCGGGTTCACCGTGCCGAGCACGTTGGACTGGTGGGTGAACGCGACGACCTTGGTCCGCTCGTTGATCAGTCCATCCACGTTGGACAGATCGAGTCGACCGTCGTCGGTGAGGCCGAACCAGCGCAGGGTGGCGCCGGTGCGCTGCGCGACCTGCTGCCAGGGCACCAGGTTCGCGTGGTGCTCCATCTCGGTGATGACGATCTCGTCGCCGGGACCGACGACGAAGCGGGCGGCATCCGGGCCGGAGGTCGAGGAGTTGCTGATCGCGTAGGCGACGAGGTTGATGCCCTCGGTGGCGTTCTTGGTGAACACCACCTCGTCCGCGCCGATCCCGACGAACGCGGCGATGCGCTCGCGCGCGCCCTCGTAGGCGTCCGTCGATTCCTCGGCCAGCTGGTGAGCGCCGCGGTGCACGGAGGCGTTGGAGGACTCAAGGAAGCTGCGCTCGGCGTCAAGGACCTGGCGCGGCTTCTGCGACGTGGCACCGGAGTCGAGGTAGATCAGCGGCTTGCCGTCCCGGACCGTGCGGCCCAGGATCGGGAAGTCCTTGCGGATCGCCTCGACGTCAAGGGGCAGCGCTGTGGTGGTCATGAGACGACCGCCTCCTCGTGCTTGCCGCCGGTGTAACGCACGTAGCCCTCGTCCTCCAGCCGGTTCGCCAGTTCGGGGCCGCCGGACTCGACGATCCGGCCACCGGCGAACACGTGCACGAAGTCCGGGGAGATGTGCTTGAGGATGCGGGTGTAGTGGGTGATCAGCATGACGCCGACGTCGCCATCGGCCTTGTAGCGGTTCACGCCCTCGGAGACCACGCGCAGCGCGTCGACGTCGAGGCCGGAGTCGGTCTCGTCCAGAATGGCGATCTTCGGACGCAGCACGGAAAGCTGCAGGATCTCGTGGCGTTTCTTCTCGCCACCGGAGAAGCCCTCGTTCACGCTGCGCTCGGCGAACGTGGCGTCGATCTCAAGGTCGGTCATGGCCTGCTTGACTTCCTTGACCCACTTGCGCAGCTGCGGGGCCTCGCCGCGAACAGCGGTCGCCGCCGTGCGCAGGAAGTTCGACATGGACACGCCGGGCACCTCGACCGGGTACTGCATGGCCAGGAAGACACCGGCCCGCGCGCGCTCGTCGACGGTCATGCCGAGGATGTCCTCGCCGTCGAGCAGCACCTGGCCCGAGGTGACCTGGTACTTCGGGTGCCCGGCGATCGCGTAGGACAGGGTGGACTTGCCCGAGCCGTTCGGCCCCATGATGGCGTGCGTCTCGCCCGCCTTGATGGTCAGGTTGACGCCGGTGAGGATCTCCTTGGGGGCGTCATCGGCGACGACCGAAACGTGCAGGTCCTTGATCTCCAGGGTGGCCATGTGTTCTTCGCTTCTCCGTGTCGGGTGGTGGAGTTGGTCAGTGGTTGATCGGGGTGCCGGTGTCCACGTAGACGTCCGCGTCCGCGATGGTCACCGCGTACACGTCGACCGGCTCGGTCGCGGGTGGTGAGGACGGTTCGCCGGTGCGCACGTCGAAACAGGACCCGTGCAGCCAGCATTCGATGCGCAGCCGACCGCCTCGGCCGGTGCTGATCTCGCCCTCGCTCAACGCGAGTTCGGCATGCGAGCACTCGTCGCGCAGCGCGTGCACGGCATCGCCGTCGCGCACCAGCACGACCGGCACGTCGCCGGCGAAGGAGCCAAAAGGCTTGCCCTCCTCCAGTTCGGCGAGCGCGCACACCCGCATGCCGGCGGTCATACGCCGACCACCGCGAGTTCGGCCTCGATGGCGGCTTCCAGGCGCTCGCGCACCGAGGCAATCGCGATCTTGGCAAGGATCTCGTGGAAGAACCCGCGCACGACCAGCCGCCGCGCCTGCTCCTCCGGGATGCCCCGTGCCTGCAGGTAGAACAGCTGCTCGTCGTCGAAGCGGCCGGTGGTGCTTGCGTGGCCCGCGCCGACGATCTCGCCGGTCTCGATCTCCAGGTTCGGCACCGAGTCGGCGCGGGCGCCGTCGGTGAGCACCAGGTTGCGGTTGAGCTCGTAGGTGTCGGTGCTCTCGGCCGCCGCCCGGATCAGCACGTCGCCGATCCACACCGTGCGCGCGCCCTCGCCCTGCAACGCGCCCTTGTAGGCGACGTTGCTGCGACAGTTGGGGACCGCGTGGTCCACGAACAGCCGGTGTTCCAGGTGCTGGCCCGCGTCGGCGAAGTAGAGGCCGGTCAGTTCGGCGTCGCCGCCCTTGTCCGCGAACCGCACGGTCGGGCTGACCCGGACCACGTCGCCGCCGAGGGTGACGACGGTGTGCCGCAGGGTCGCGTCCCGGCCGAGCTTGGCCTGGTGCGCGGTGACGTGCACGGCGTCGTCGGCCCAGTCGTGCACGGCGACGACGGTGAGCTTGGCGCCGTCGCCGACGATCAGCTCCAGGTTGTCGGCATAGCTGCCGGAGCCGCGGAAGTCCAGCACCACAACGGCTTGCGCGAACTGCTCCGCGCGCACCTGGAGATGGCCGTAGGCGGTCTGGCCCGCGCCGGGGCCGGTGATCGTGACCGTCACCGGTTCGTCCACTCTGGACTCACGCGGAACGGTGATCACGGTGGCCTTGGCGAAGGACTCGAACGCGGTGCGCGAGATGTAGTCGGTCGGCTCGCCCGCGGCGCCGATGCGCTCGTCGTCGCGGCCGACCGAGTCGACCAGCACGTCGCGGCCCGAGGCCACCTCGACGGTCGCGGTGCCGGTCGCCGGCTGCGCGGGAACGAGGCTGGCGATCCGCTTCATCGGGGTGAAGCGCCAGTTCTCCTCCCGGCCCTGCGGCACGGCGACGTTGTCCTGGCGATCCGCCCTTGTCGAGGCCGGCACCACGCCGGAGCCGTGCGAATGCGCGCCGAGTCCGTGCTGGATCGGCTGTTCGGTGGTCGTCATGATTAGCCGACGGCCCCTTCCATCTGGAGCTCGATGAGTCGGTTGAGTTCGAGGGCGTATTCCATCGGCAGCTCGCGGGCGATCGGCTCGATGAAGCCGCGCACGATCATGGCCATGGCCTCGTCCTCGGTGAGGCCGCGGGACATCAGGTAGAACAGCTGTTCGTCGCTGACCTTGGACACCGTCGCCTCGTGCCCCATGGACACGTCGTCCTCGCGGATGTCCACGTACGGGTAGGTGTCCGAGCGGCTGATGGTGTCCACCAGCAGGGCGTCGCACTTGACCGTGGACCGGGAGTGGTGCGCCCGCTTGTTCACCTGAACGAGACCGCGGTAGGAGGTACGCCCACCGCCGCGGGCCACCGACTTCGACTCGATCTTGGACGTCGTGTATGGCGCCATGTGCACCATCTTGGCGCCCGCGTCCTGGTGCTGGCCCTCACCGGCGCACGCGATGGAGAGCACCTCGCCGTGCGCGTGCTCGCCCATCAGGAACACCGACGGGTACTTCATGGTGACCTTGGAGCCGAGGTTGCCGTCGATCCACTCCATGGTCGCGCCCTCTTCGGCCTTGGCGCGCTTGGTGACCAGGTTGTAGACGTTGTTCGACCAGTTCTGGATGGTGGTGTAACGGCACCGACCACCCTTCTTGACGATGATCTCGACGACGGCCGAGTGCAGCGAGTCCGACTTGTAGATCGGCGCGGTGCAGCCCTCGACGTAGTGCACGTAGGCGTCTTCGTCGACGATGATCAGGGTCCGCTCGAACTGGCCCATGTTCTCGGTGTTGATCCGGAAGTAGGCCTGCAGCGGGATGTCCACGTGCACGCCCTTGGGGACGTAGATGAACGACCCTCCACTCCAGACCGCGGTGTTCAGCGCGGAGAACTTGTTGTCACCAGAGGGAATGACCGACCCGAAGTACTCCTTGAACAGCTCGGGGTGCTCACGCAGGCCGGTGTCGGTGTCCAGGAAGATGACGCCCTGGGCCTCAAGGTCCTCGCGGATCTTGTGGTAGACGACTTCGCTCTCGTACTGGGCGGCGACGCCGGCGACAAGCCGCTGCTTCTCCGCTTCCGGGATACCGAGCTTGTCGTAGGTGTTCTTGATGTCCTCCGGCAGGTCCTCCCAGGACTCCGCCTGCTTCTCCGTCGACCGGACGAAGTACTTGATGGTGTCGAAGAAGATCCCGGACAGGTCGGCGCCCCAGTTCGGCATCGGCTTGCGCTCGAAGAGCTTCAGCGCCTTGAGCCGGAACTCGAGCATCCACTCGGGCTCGCTCTTCTTGGCCGAGATGTCCCGGACGACGTCTTCGTCGACTCCACGACGGGCACTCGCCCCGGCCGTATCCGCGTCAGCCCAGCCGTACTCGTAGTTGCCCAACGAAGCCAGGGTCTCATCCTGGGTCATCGGTGGCACTACTGGCGTGGTGGGTGTGCGCTGCTCGGCAGCGGCAGTCATCCGGACTCCCCTCCATCATCAATTGCGGTGTTGTCCGGCTCGTTCGGGTTCGGGACCGAACTCGCCGGCACATGGGTGGTGCAGGCCGCGTCGCCACGGGCGATCGTCGCCAATCGCTGCACGTGGGTACCGAGCAGGTCGGCGAACACCGCCGTCTCGGCCTCGCACAGCTGCGGGAACTCGGCGGCGACATGCGCCACCGGGCAATGGTGCTGACACAACTGCTCGCCGGAGCCGACCTGTCGGGTCGACGCAGCGTATCCCTCGCTGGTCAACGCCTTCGCGAGCGCCCTTGCCCGCGCGGGCGCGTCGGTTTCGGCGGTCACTTCCGAGCGGTGCTCGCCGACCAGGGCGTCCACCCTGGACTCGGCGAACGCGCGCAGCGCCTGTTCTCCACCCTGTTGGGCGAGGAAGCGCAGCGCGGACACGGCGAGGTCGTCGTAGGCGTGGCCGAACCGGGATCGCCCGGTCTCGGTCAGCAGGAACAGCTTGGCTGGTCGGCCTCGACCGCGCTGGCCGCGCCTTGGCGCGTCCCTGGTGCCGACCTCGCCGTCGGCGATCAACGCGTCGAGGTGGCGGCGAACCGCGGCCGAGGTGAGGTTGAGCGCGTCGGCGATGTCGACGGTGGTGATCGGCCCGCGTTCCAGCAGCAGCCGGGCCACGGCCTGCCTGGTACGGCCGTCGGCATGCTGCGCGGGATGCTCCGTCGAGGCCGGATTCACGGTCTCGGCGGCTCCCGGAGCAGCGCCGACGTTTTTCACAACACAAGTGTGACGTATTTAGGTCGATCAAGCAAAGTTCGATCGACTTTGGGTGACCCGGCTCACCCGCGTCCCCCGATCGATACGCTTCAGATCGTGGTCATCGGCGGAATCGACAGTCAGGCGGACAGACATGCTCCGCTCGACGACACCTTCCTGCCCACGCCGGCCCAACCCGCGCCACTGGACGAGACCGACGAACGCCAGCTGAGGCTGGTCCGCCGCTTCGGCACCGTCGGCGCGCTGCTGCTGGCGGCGGGCTCACTCGGGGCGAGCGCCTCACCAGTGTTCAACCCGCTGATCACCACGCCATTCCTCGGCCTGTTTGTGCGCATGCCCACAGTCGAGCTGGCCTGCGCGTTCACCGGGATGGCCATGATCGTGCTGGCCTGGCTGTGGCTGGGCCGCTTCGTCCGGCCGGGCCGGCCCCGGCTGATCTCGACCCGGCAGATGCACCGCACGCTGGTCACCTGGGCGGTGCCGCTGCTGGTCGTGCCGCCGATGTTCAGCCGCGACGTGTACAGCTACCTGGCGCAGTCCAAGATCGCCGCGCTCGGCTTCGACCCGTACAAGCTGGGCCCGGTGCCCGCACTCGGCGTGTCCGACCCGCTGACCAGGGGCGTCGACAGCATCTGGCGCGACACACCCGCACCGTACGGGCCGCTGTTCCTCTACATCGGCCGTGGGCTCAACGCGATCAGCGGCAACCACGTCGTCACCGGCGTCTACCTGCAACGGGCGCTGGAGCTGATCGGCATCGCGCTGATCGTGTGGGCGGTGCCGCGCCTTGCCAAGCGTTTCGGCGTGCAGCCGGTCGGCGCGCTGTGGCTCGGCGTTGCCAACCCGCTGCTCATCTGGCACCTGCTGATCGGCGTGCACAACGAGGCGCTGATGATCGGCCTCATGCTGGCCGGCTTCGAAATTGCCCTGATCGGGCTACCCAAACTGGGCGATCCGGTGACCCGCAACGAGATCCTCTGGCTACTCGCGGGCGTCGCGGTGATCACGCTCGGGGTGGCCGTGAAGCTCTCCGCGCTGCCCACCCTCGGGTTCCTCGGCGTGCTGGTGGCCAGGCGGTGGGGCGGGAGGTTCCGTCATCTGGTGTACGCGACGCTGCTGGTCACCAGTGTGTTCGCGGCGCTGACCGTGATCATCTCGCTCGGCACCGGACTGGGCTTCGGCTGGGTGAACGCGTTGAACAACAACGGGATCGTGCTCAGC
>DASYBO010000708.1:0-6980 GCA_036500685.1 Pseudonocardiaceae bacterium
CGGCGGCGATCCGGCCTGCCTCCACGAACCGCTCATCGGTGGCCGGCCCGCCGCGCAGGAAGTCCTCCGCCTCCTCGGCGACGAACCCGGCGGCGCCGACGGCGGTCAGGCCGATGCCGACCTCCGCGATGACATCGTCGGCGAGGTCGAGCACGGCACCGGACGCGGCGACCGCCCAGTCCCCCACCTTTCGGTCGACCTTCAGATACGCGCTGCTTCGCGCGTGCACCGGCAGCCGGATTTCCAGCAGAATCTCGCCATCGGCCAACGCGGTCTGGTATGGACCGACGAAGAACTCGCGCACCGGGATCGTCCGCTCACCGTCCGGACCGCGCACCAGCAGTTCGGCGCGCAGCGCGGCGAACGCGGCGGAGAGGTCCTCGGACGGGTCGGCCTGACACAGTGAGCCACCGACCGTCCCGCGATTGCGCACGATCGGATCGGCGATGACGCGTTCGGCGTCGTGCAGGATCGGGAATTGTTCGCCGACCGACGACGAGGCCAGCACGTCCGCGTGTCTGGCCATCGCGCCGATGCCGATACCGGCCTCGTCGACCCTGATGTTCGCAATTTCGGTGCAGTCGTTGATGTCGATCAGAGCTTCGGGATGGGCAAGGCGCAGCTTCATCATGGGCAGGAGGCTGTGACCGCCGGCAAGGACGCGGGACTCCGGTCCGTAGCGGGCGAGCAGCGCGAGTGCTTCCTCGATGCTCGTCGCGCGGCGGTACTGGAACGAGGCGGGTACCTGCATACGCCCTCCCTGGTCGACCATGGTCTTCGTGCCCCTACGCTGCGCGCAATGTGGCCATAAGTAAACGCTTATCCGCCTGGTCGGAGACATCTCGATCGGCTTTGTGCGATTCTGTGCGGGTGGACGGGCCGGCCAGTCATCTCACCGAGCGTTACGGCATTCGGGGTGTCCGGCTGGCCGAGTTGGCTGCCGGCGTGTACCGCGTCGACCGGACCGGTGCCGGTCGCGGGCCTCGCCTGTGGGCGTTGGGCTTGCTGTTGCTGCCGTTCCTGAACCGGCACGCCGAGCGGATCGCCGGACCGGCCACCACGGCGTTTCGCGCACCGGAGGCGACATGACGCTGACCCAGTTGAGCACGTTCGTGCTGGTTGCCAAGCTCGGCTCGGTCAAGGCCGCGGCCAGCGCGCTCGGCGTGAGTGAACCCGCGGTGTCGCAGGCGTTGGCCGCGTTGCGGCAGCAGTTCGGCGACCAGCTCGTCGAGCGGATCGGGCCGACCATGCGGTTGACCAGCGCCGGCAACCGGCTGCTGCCGATCGCCACCCAGATGGTCGCGCTCGGCGCCGACGCCGAGGCCGCTGTCCGGGCCGGCAAGGGCGCCCCGGATCAACTGCACGTCGTGGCCTCCGGCACGGTCATGGAATTCGTGGCCTCGCCGCTGGCCAACGCGTTCGCCGAACGGCCGGGTCGGCGGATCGACACGTCGGTCGGGGTCGCGGAGACCGATGAGATGCCGGTGCTGCTGGCCAACCGGTTCGCCGATGTCGCGCTCGGACCGAACCTGGGCATCGACAAGAACGCCGAGCTGATCAGCGAACCGGTGTTCCGCGCGCAGCTGGTCGTTGTCGCGGCAGGCGTTACCCGGCTGCCGGGCGCGCCCGGCCAATGGTCGTGGCTGGTCGATTCGTCCGGGACGGATCCGGCCAGCGACTGCGGGCGTTTGTTGGCGCGGCTGCGCATCGGCGAGTCGCGGATGCGGATGTTTCCCAGCCAGACCGCCGCGCTTGCGGCAGCGGCGGACGGCGCCGGTGTCGCGGTCGCACCGGCCCATTTGGTCAGTGCCCGACTGCGACGCGGCGAACTGCGCATCGTCAACACTCCGGCGACACCGGCCGAGGCGACCTGGTATCTGAGCACCTTGGTCCCGGAGCGCCGATCGATCGCGGCGGAGAGTTTTCGGCACTGGATGTCCACCGCGACGGCGCTGCGGGTGATGCGCGAACCGGGAGCCGGTGTGCCACCGTCGAAATTCCGCCCTCCGGTCTACGTGACCCTCTGGAGCTGAGCCGATAAGCAAATGGTTACCCGTTGATTGCGGGTGACCTGGGTCACTGCGGATCATGGCGAGATGGCCGAGGACAAGCCTCAGAGCAGAGGCAATCCGCGCTTCTACGAACTGATCGAGGACGCGCCCAAGACGGGCAGGAGCCCGACGATCTGGGCGTTTCCCGCCGTGGTCGGGTGGTTGAAGGTGGCCAGCCAACCGGTGCCTGGCCCGTGGCCGCCGCACCAGCAACCGCGTCCGGATCCGGACGACGAGGGGTTGCCGGTCGCCATTCCCGATCCCGACGACGACTAGGAGGCGCGGATGTATCCGTCCCGGTTCCGCTATGAGGCGCCGACGTCACTCGACGAAGCCATCGGGCTGCTCGACCGATACGGCGACGGGGCAAAGGTGTTGGCCGGCGGGCAGAGTCTGGTGCCGATGATGAAGCTGCGCTTCGCATCGCCCGAGGTACTGGTCGACCTGAACACCGTGCCCGGCCTGGATTATCACCGCCGCGAGGCCGACGGCACGATCGTCGTCGGCGCCTTGTGCCGGCACGTCGACCTGGAGTTCTCTTCGGTGTTGCCGGAACACCAGCCGACGATGGCCGCGGCAGCGCGGTTGATCGCCGATCCGATCGTGCGCAATCGCGGCACCCTGGTCGGTTCGGTGTGCCACGCCGACCCGCAGGGCGACTGGGCGTCGGTCCTGTTGGCATTGAACGGCAGCATCGTCGCGCTCGGTCCACATGGGACGCGGACGATTCCGATGACGGAGTTCGTGGTCGGGCCGTTCCAGAACGCGTTGCTGCCCGGAGAGATCGCGATCGAGGCGCGGATTCCGGCGTCCACGGGCGAGGTCATGGGCGGCTACTTGAAACTCGAACGGCGGGTCGGCGACTTCGCCACAGTCGGCGTCGCCGTCGCGGTCGAGTCGGCCGGTGGCACAGTCACCAGGGCCGGGATCGCGTTGACCGCGGTGGGACCGAACAACATCAGGGCGGACGCGGCCGAGCGGATGCTGGTCGGGAACAGGCTGGGGCCGGCGACGATCAACGATGCCGCTCGGCTGGCCGCGCAGGCGGCCCAACCGCGCAGCGATCACCGAGGCAGCGCGAGTTACAAGCGGCAGGTGGTCGCGACGTTCGTCGCGCGGCTGCTCGGGGCGAGCCGCGCGGCAACGGCGGAGGTGGCAGCCTGATGCCTGGTTACGGTGGAACTCAAGTCACGCCGACCGAGGAAACGATCCCGGAGCGGCTGATCACGGTGACCGTGAACGACGAGCAGCGCAAGGTGGTCGTCGAAACGCGCGTGCTGCTGGTGCACCTGTTGCGCGAGGGACTCGGCCTGACCGGCACGCACATCGGTTGCGACACAACGAACTGTGGCGCGTGCACGGTGCTTGTGGACAATCGACCGATCAAGTCGTGCACCATGCTCGCGGTGCAGGCGGACGGACGTGACGTGCGTACGGTCGAAGGGTTGGCCACGCGCAGCGAGTTGAGCCCGATCCAGGAGGGCTTCCGCGAAGAACACGGTTTGCAGTGCGGGTACTGCACACCGGGAATGATGATCAGCGCGACCGCCCTGTTGGAGCGCAACCTGAACCCGACCGAGTACGAGGTGCGCTGGGCGTTGTCCGGAAACCTGTGCCGCTGCACGGGTTATCAGAACATCGTGAAGGCCGTCCTGTGGGCGGCGGCCAAGATGCGGGGTGAGCCAGCGTGACAACGCTCGACGAGATCAAGCTCGGTGGGCTCGGCGCCAGCCGCAAGCGCGTCGAGGACGACCGGTTCATCCGAGGACGCGGCAACTACGTCGACGACGTGAAGTTGCCCGGCATGCTGCACATGGAGATCCTGCGCAGCCCGTTGGCGCATGCGCGGATCAAGTCGATCGACGCGAGCAAGGCGTGGCAGATCCCGGGTGTTCGGCTGGTGTTGACCGGCGAGATGGCCGCGCAGCGCAACCTGGCCTGGATGCCGACCCTGTCCTACGACACCCAGGCCGTGTTGGCCACCGACAAGGTGCGGTTCCAGGGGCAGGAGGTCGCGTGCGTCGTTGCCGACGACCCGTACATCGCCAAGGACGGCTGCGAGGCGATCGTGGTCGAGTACGAGCCGCTGCCCGCGATCGTCAACCCGAAGCAGGCACTCGCGCAGGACGCGCCGATCATCCGGGACGACAAGGAGGGGCAGGCCGACAACGTCTGCTACCGCTGGGAAGTGGGCGACAAGGAAGGCACCGACCGCGCGTTCGCCGAGGCCGATCTGGTGTCCAAGCTGAGCCTGCACTACCCGCGCTCGCACCCCTCCCCCATCGAATGCTGCGGCGCGGTCGCCGACTACAACCCGGCGACGACCAAGCTCACCGTCTACATGACAACCCAGGCGCCGCACATCATCCGGGCCGCCGTCGCGCTGGTCGCGGAACTGCCCGAACACATGATCAGGATCGTGTCGCCGGACATCGGCGGCGGGTTCGGCAACAAGGTGCCGGTCTATCCGGGTTACGTGTGCGCGATCCTGTGCTCGATCCTGTGCGGCAAACCGGTGAAGTGGATCGAGGACAAGTCGGGCAACCTGATCTCCACCGGATTCGCCCGCGACATGTACTTCACCGGCGAACTGGCGGTCCGCAAGGACGGCAAGATCCTGGCCACCCGGTTCCACGCGGACACCGACCAGGGCGCGTTCTTCTCCGACGCGCAGCCGAGCAAGTTCAAGATCGGGCTCGTGCACTCCGCATTCGCCTGTTACGACATCCCGTACGGGCACATCACCGCGCAGGGCGCCTACACGAACAAGGCACCCGGTGGCGTGGCCTATCGGTGTTCGTTCCGGGTCACCGAGGCGATGTTCTTCCAGGAGCGGATGATCGCGGCGGCCGCGACCGACCTCGGCATGGACCCGGCCGAGTTCCGCCGGATCAACCTGGTCAAGGACGACGACTTCCCGCACCGCACACCTTTCGGGTTCCTCACCGACTCGGGCCAGTACCAGAAGTGTTTGGACGTCGGGCTGGAAGCCATCGGGTACCAGGACTTCCTGGCCGAGAAGGAACGGGCCAGGGCGCGCGGGCGGCGACTGGGCATCGGGATCTCCACGATGACCGAACCGTTGGGCGCCGGGAACAGCCGCGAGTACGACATCCTCGGCATCAAGATGTTCGACTCGGCCGAACTGCGCGTGCACGCGACCGGCAAGGCACTGCTGCGCACCGGCGCGAAAACGCAAGGCCAAGGCCACGAGACGACCTGGGCCCAAATCGTCGCCCACGAACTCGGCATTCCAGCGGCCGACGTGGTGGTCGAGGAGGGCGACACGGACACCGCGCCGTTCGGCATGGGCACCTACGCCTCCCGGTCCACTCCGGTGGCCGGCGCGGCGGTCGCCATGGTCGCGCGCAAGGTACGGGCGAAGGCGCGCAAGCTCGCCGCGCACCTGCTCGAAGTGTCCGAAGAGGACGTCGAATGGGAGCTGGGCCGGTTCTACGTGCGCGGCATACCAACGCACGGCGTCAGCATCCAGGAATGCGCGGCAGCCGCGTACGGGAACATGCCGGACGGCATGGAGCCGGGCTTGGAGAACAACGCCTACTACGACCCACCCAACCTGACCTGGCCGTTCGCCTGCTACATTGTCACCGTCGAGGTCGACCCGGAGACCGGCGTGTGGGACGTGCTGCGCACGGTCGCCGTTGACGACTGCGGGGTGCGGATCAACCCGATGATCGTCGAGGGTCAGATCATGGGCGGCCTGACCGAGGCCTACGCCATGTCGAACATGCAGTTCGTCACCTTCGACGCGGAGGGCAACTGCGTCGGCTCGAACTACATGGACTACCTGTTGCCGACCGCCTGGGAGACACCAGGATTCGAGTTGCACGAGGTGGTCACGCCGTGTCCGCACCACCCGATCGGCGCCAAGGGCGTCGGCGAGTGCGCTGCGGTCGGCGGGCCGGCAGCCTTCGTGAACGCGGTCATGGACGCGTTGGACGACACCGGGGTGCGCAACATCGACATGCCACTGCTGCCGGACCGAGTATGGGAAGCCATCAACACCGGCCATGACGTGTCCGGCGCACCGCCGGTGCGGACCGACTGAGGAGGGCGCCATGCTGATCGACAGCGAGTTCGAGGTCTCCGCGCCCGTCGAAACGGTGTGGAAGTACTTGTTGGACGTGCCGCGCATGGCACCGAACCTGCCCGGCGCCGAGCTGACCGAAGTCATCGACGACAACAACTACAAGGGCCGGGTGACCACGAAGATGGGCCCGGTGTCGATGCGGTTCGCCGGCACCGTGGAGATCACCCGACGCGACGAGGCCATGCACACGGTCGTCATCAACGCCGCCGGCTCGGACGAGAAGGGGCGCGGCCAGGCGAGCATGGTGATCACCGCGACGCTCTTGCCCGCCGGAGGAGGTACGAAGGCCAAGGTCGCGCAGGATCTCCAGATCTCGGGCGCTGCCGCGCAGTTCGGCCGGGGCATGATCGCGGATGTCACCAATGTGCTCATGCAGACCTTCGCCGGCAACGTCGCCGCCGACATCCCGCGCTGGACGCGCGGCGAAGAACGGACCGCGACCACGGCCCCGGCACAAGGTTTCACTATCGGTCTACAAGCGACGGTCAACGGCCTGAAGCGCTTCTTCCGCAGGCTGTTCGGGGTCAGGACGAGGCCGCTGCCGAGCGAGAGGATGGCGCGATGACGCTGTGGTGGATCGGCGCGCTGGTGCTGCTGATCGTGGTCGTTCCGGTGGTCGCGGTCCTGCTGAACCGCCTGCTGTCCGCGATCGAGCGGATCAGGGACGCGTCGGAGGACATCCTGGTGCACGGCGTCGAGTTGCTCGGCGAGGTGGACACCGTGCCCGAACTGTTGGCGCAGACGGACGAAACCATCAAACAGGTGCAGGTCGGCGCGGTCCGATACGCGGGCAGCGTGCAGAAACTGCTGGACGCGCA
>DASYBO010000709.1:0-12008 GCA_036500685.1 Pseudonocardiaceae bacterium
ACCCCACCGCAGCAAGCCCCGCAGCAGCCGGCCCCGGCCCGGGCCGGCAACACCTGGGGTCCGCCCGGCAGTGCCGCCTGGGCCCGAGGCGACCAGCCGCCGCCCGCACCCGCACCCCCACCGGCCAAGCACGAGGGCACCATCGGCGAGACGCTGCGCACCGAGGGGCTGGAGGGCGAGCACATCGCGATCAACCTGATCGAGGTGGTCGACCCGGCCGACTTCCTGTTCACCGCGGCCGGCTACCGGCTGCGCGACGGCGAGCGCGCCGTCGTCGTGCACACCGAGATGACCAACCTCGGCAGCACCCCGTACCAGACCCTGCCCGACCTGTACCTGGTGCTGGTCGGGGCGGATGGCAGCACGGTCGGCAAGGCGCCGGTCTCGTTGTCCTCGCGCCCGCCGCACCGGATCGGCGTGCCGCCGGGCGAGACAGCGGGCGGGCACACCGTCTACGTGCTGCCCGATGAGGAGCGGATCACCGCGGTTCGATGGAGCGCGCGGCCGGACGAGGACAAGAACAGCCTCACCTGGACGATCGAATAGTCAGGCGTCCCGGAGTAGGTCGAGGGCGTGTTGCAGGTCGGCCGGGTATTCGCTGGTGAACTGCACCCACTGGCCGTCGGCCGGGTGTTCGAAGCCGAGCGAGCGGGCGTGCAGCCACTGCCGGGTCAGGCCGAGCCGTTTGGCCTGGGTCGGGTCCGCGCCGTAGGTGACGTCGCCGACGCACGGGTGCTTCAACGCGGCGAAGTGCACGCGGATCTGGTGCGTGCGCCCGGTTTCCAGCTTCACGTCGACCAGCGACGCGGCCGGGAACGCCTCCATCACCTCGTAGTGCGTGACGCTGGGCCGACCGCCCGCGACGACCGCGAACTTGTAGTCGTGCTTGGGATGCCGGTCGATCGGGGCGTCGATGGTGCCCCGGCTCGGGTCGGGATGGCCCTGCACGACCGCGTGGTAGCGCTTGTCGACGGTGCGTTCCTTGAACGCCCGCTTGAGGACCGTGTAGGCGTGTTCGCTCGCGGCGACCACCATCACGCCGGTGGTGCCGACGTCGAGGCGGTGCACGACGCCCTGGCGCTCGGCCGCGCCCGAGGTGGACACCCGGTAGCCCGCCGCGGCAAGGCCGCCGACCACGGTCGGGCCGGTCCAGCCGGGACTCGGGTGCACCGCGACGCCGACCGGCTTGTCCACCACGATGATGTCGTCGTCCGCGTGGATCACCACCAGCCCGTCGACCAGGGTCGGGGGCGCGATGTCGATCGGGGCTTCCGGTTCGGGCAGGGTGATCTCCAGCAGCGAACCGGCCAGCAGCCGGTCGGACTTGCCGGCGGCGTGGCCGTCGACCAGCACGCCACCCGCTGCCGCGAGTTCCGCGACGACCGTGCGGGACAGGCCGAGCAGCCGGGCGATGCCGGCGTCGACGCGCATGCCGTCGAGGCCGTCCGGGACCGGCAGCGATCGGGCCGAGGTCATGAACGACTCGCATCGGCGAGCCTGCGCCGACGGGCGACCCCGCCGTCGTAGTCGCGGCCGAGGATGGCCATCAGCACGATCAGCGCACCGCCGACGCAGATGGACGAGTCGGCGATGTTGAACACCGCGAAGTACTTGGCGTACGGGCCGAACACCGAGATGAAGTCGACGACGTGGCCGCGCAGCGGGCCGGGACTGCGGAAGATCCGGTCCAGCAGGTTGCCGAGGGCGCCGGCCAGGACCAGGCCGAGTCCGATGGCCCAGCCGGTGGAGCGCAGCCTCGGCGCGACCACGACCAGCGCGACCACCACACCGACCGCGATCAGGCTCAGGATCCAGGTCATCCCGGTGGCCATGGAGAACGCGGCACCGGGGTTGCGGATCACGTCGAGGTAGATGAGGCCGCCGAGGATGCGGATCGGCGGTTTGCCCTCCTGGTTGGCCACCATCAGCGTCTTGGTGATGATGTCCAAGGCCAGAGCGAGTGGGGCGACGATGGCCAGGACCGCGACCCGACGGGCCGGCAGCGGCGGTTCCACTATCTCCCGCTCGTCTGGTTCCTCGGCCTCGGTTGGCGGCTTGACCTCACCCGCATCGCTACTCACGGGTTCATTGTCTCTCAGTCGGTCAGGAACGGCGGCAGCGGGCGCGGGTCCGGGGTGGGCACGCAGCGGCCGTCGACCGTGCCGTACGTCCAGCGCGGGCCCCTGGTGACCAGGCCGTAGAGCGCGTTGGTGAACCGGAGCACGTGCTCCTCGGTGGTGCCGAGGCCGATGCTGGCGCGCACGGCGCGCTGTTCGGTGGCGTCCACGCGGCCGAGCAGCCTGCGGGTGCCGATGTGCGCGCAGAACGCGCCGTCGCGCACGCCGATGCCGTACTCGGCGGACAGGGCGGCGGCGAGCAGGCCGGAATCGTGGCCGGGAATGGTGAAGCTGACCACGCCCACCCGGTCCGCGTCCGGCCCGAACAGGCTCAGTTCGCGCAGGCCGGGCACGTCGGCAAGGCCGGAGCGCAGCGTACGCAGCAGGGTGCGTTCGTGTGCGCGGATCTGCGTCCAGTTGCGGCCGAGGGTCTGTGCGGCGACGGCGAGCGCGTGCACGCCGACCACGTTGGGCGAGCCTGCCTCGTGCCGGTCCGGTCCACCGGACCAGGAGATGCCAAGGTGCGGGCCGCGGTCGGTGACCAGGCTGGTGGCGCCGCCGCCGATCAGGTAGGGCTGCGCGGCCTCCAGCCAGTCCCGTCGGCCGAGCAGCACGCCGGCACCGAAGGGGGCGTAGAGCTTGTGGCCGGACGCGGCGAGGTAGTCGACGCCGAGTGCGCGGATGTCGATCGGCCGGTGCGGGGCGAGTTGGGCGGCGTCAAGGGCGATGCGCGCGCCGTGCCGGTGGGCGACCGCGGCGAGTTCGGCGATCGGCAGCACCTCGCCGGTCACGTTCGACGCGCCGCCGACGACCACGAGGCGCGGGCCGACCGGGCAGTCACGCAACGCTGCGTCGACCGCGCGCACCGCGTCCAGCGGCGTCTCCGGGGTGACCAGCCTGCGCACGTGCGGACCGCGCCAGGGCAGCAGGGCCGCGTGGTGTTCGGTGTCGAACAGCACCACCGAAGTGCCCCTGGGTACCGCGCGCGCCAACAGGTTCAGCGCGTCGGTGGTGTTGCGGGTGAAGATCACCGCGTCGGTGTCGTGCGCGCCGAAGAAGGTGCGCAGGGTGCCGCGAGCCTGCTCGTAGACGCGGGTGGAGACCTGGGAGGCGAAGCCGGCACCGCGGTGCACGCTGGCATACCAGGGCAGCAGTTCGTCCACTGCGGACTGAACTTGTTCAAGACAGGGGGCGCTGGCCGCGTGGTCGAGGTTGGCGTAGCCGATCTGCGCGCCGGTGACAAGCGGGACGGTCAGCCTGGCGCCGACAACGGCCGGAATGGCTTGCCGGGTAGGGGAAACAACGGGGGCCGGGCGGGAAATCGCGAGCGTCATGGCGGTCCTCCAGCGGGTTGGGGAACCCGCGAGGGCTCCGCGCTTGCCCGACCGCACGGCGCGGCAGGCCCGGTCTTCACCCGGGGCACCCCACCGCGGAGGAGGGTTGCCGGCCAGCGAGCCGGGGCTTGACGCTGGCGCTCATGACCTGGCACCGAGGCTAACCGACGCATCCCGGAACAAACCACCCCGCTCTCGAATGCTGAGAATCCAGTCTTCCTCGACCGCCCCTCCCGTTTTCCGTGCCTCGGTCAGCACGTAATTTATTACGTGCTGAACCGTGCTGATATTTGTTAATGGTTGATTGACAACGTGCCGACCGCGGTTCCATGCTGAGGACATGACACCGCTATTCACCCGCCCGATGCGGCGGGCCATCGGAGTAACCCTCATCACGCTCGCGCTGAGTGCCGGCACCATGGCCGCGTCGGCCGAACCCGCGCTGATCCCCGCGGCTGACCAGCAGCTCTCCTTCACCCAGGACGGCACAACGGCCTACGGCACGCTGCACATTCCGGCGCACCGCGCGGGCCAACTGCTGGCCGCCGCGCTGTTGTTGCCGGGCAGCGGCCCGACCGACCGCGACGGCAACCAACTTCCCTCCTACGACCCGGACACGCTGCGACTGATCGCCGGAGTCCTGGACACGCAAGGCATCGCGAGCTTCCGGTTCGACAAGTACTTCTCCGGCAAGACCGGCGGCGGCGCGTACGCGAACGATCCGAGCAAGATCGACCTGTCGGCGTTCGTCCGCCAGGCCGACGCCGCGTACGAGTTGCTGGCCCGGCAGTCCGAGGTGAACCCGGCGAAGTTGTTGGTACTCGGCCATTCCGAGGGCGGGTTCACCAGCGTCCTCGTCGCCGAGTCCGTATGGCCCCGGCCGGTCGGACTGGCACTGATCGAGCCGCAGGACGAGCGGATACTCGATCTGATCAGCCTGCAACTGGGCGAGCAGATCGACGCGGCGGTCGCGGCCGGACAGCTCACCGAAACCGTTGCCGCGCAGAACAAAGCCGGGATCACCCGGATCATCACCGAATTCCGGGCCGGCCAACCGATCGACTACACGGGCCTGTTGCCGAGCATCACGCAGTTCTTCTCCGGTGCGATCTTCAATGCCGCCAACGCGAATTACGTGCGCTCGGACGACGCGGTCTACCCGCCGGACGTGGCCCGCCATCTCCCACGGGGAACGCGGGTGATGGTCACCTGCGGGACAGCGGACACCAACGTGCCGTGTTCGACGACGCCCGCGCTGCTTTCCGCGTTGCGCGCCGCGCACACCGGCGGACCCGGCCTTGTCGTCCTGCCCGGTCTCGACCACCAACTGCACCCTGCGGGCGACTCGATCAACGACCAGATCCTCGCGCCCGCCGCGATCAACGCACTGACGGCATTCGCCCGGCCGTTCGCGCGGCCGGGCCGATAACATGCGGCTGAACTGAGCAGCTTTCAAGGGGGGTCGGACCCATGCCGGGACCGGAGCAAGTGGACTACCAACGACCGAGTTCGGCGCGGATGTATGACTATCTGCTCGGCGGCGGCCAGAACTTCGCCATCGACCGGGAGGCCGCGGAAGCGGCGGCGGCGGCGTTCCCGCACTTCCGGGCGGCTGTTCGGGCCAACCGCTCCTATCTCGGCCGGGCCGCCGCGTATCTGGCCAAGATCGGGATCGACCAGTTCCTCGACCTCGGTTCCGGCATTCCGACCGCGGGCAACGTGCACGAGGTGGTGCACCGGTACAACCCGGACGCCAGGATCGCCTACGTCGACCGGGAACCGGTCGCGGTCGCGCACGCGAGCAAGTTGTTGGAGAACGAGCCGCTGGTGACCATCACCCAGGCCGACATCCGCTCTCCCGAGGACGTGCTCGCCGCGCCGACCGTTGCCGACCTGCTCGACCTGAACCGGCCGATCGCGGTGCTGGCCATGGGCATCCTGCACTTCCTCTCCGACGCTGACGACCCGTTCGGCATGCTCGCCGCGTTCCGCGACGCGGGCTGTTCAGGGAGCTATCTGGCGATCTCGCACGCCAACCAGGTGACCCTGACCGACGAGCAGGTGCAGGCCTTCCTCGATGCCTACGCGCGCACGCCGACGCCGACCTTGTTCCGCACGGTCGAGGAGATCCGGCGGCTGCTCGACGGATACAAGCTGATCGAACCGGGCCTGGTCCTGGCGCCGTACTGGCACCCGGACCAGCCCGGACCGATCGACGAGGGTGAGGCCGCGGCCACGAATCTGCGCGCGGCCGTCGGCGTCAAGCCATAGTCCACAGCGACAGGTTGCAAACTTTTGATTAGGTGCTTATCTTTGGTGAGTATGAGCGCCGCGCATTCACCTCGCCCCCTGCCGCCGACCTTCGACGGTGCGGCCTGCGATGGGTTCCAGACCACGCTGGAGATCATCGGCAAGCGCTGGAGCGGCGGGGTCCTGCTGGCCGTCGCCAGGGGCGCGCAGCGCTTCGGCGAGATCCTGCGGATGGTCGACGGACTCTCCGACCGGCTGCTCTCCCAGCGGCTCAAGGAGTTGGAGGAGCACGGTCTTGTCATCAGGACCGTGGTGCCCACCACGCCGGTGCAGATCCGCTATTCGCTCTCCGATTCGGCTCGGTCGCTGCTGATGATCCTGCAACCGTTGGCGCGTTGGGGCGCCGACCACGGGGTCCGCCACAACACCGCGGCGGCCGGCTGACCGGTCAGGCCGCCCACAGGTCGTCGATGGCCTGTTCGGCCGCCGCCTTGCTCTTCTCCGCCAACGGGATCAGCTCGGCCATGGCCGGAACCACTGACGCCAGCGTCAGTTCCGCTGTGATGAACCGCGGTTGCAGGCCGGTGGCATCCAAGCCGTGCGGCAGCCACGGAGTCAGGTGATCCCAGCCGTATTTCGGCGTCTCCGCGCCGTATCCGCCGCCGCGCGAGGCCAGCACGATCAGGTCGCGACCGCCCAGCAGCCCTTCGCCGGTCTCGGGATTGAACGAGAGTCCTGGCGCGACCAGGTGGTCCACCCACGCTTTCACGCTGCTGGGCGCGCCGTAGTTGTACAGCGGCAGGCCGAGCACGATGGCGTCGGCCGCACGCACCTCGGCCACGAGTTCCTCGCTGAGCCGCCACGATGCCGCCTGTGCCGGCGTGTGCTGGTCAGGCGGGACCTGGCGGGCCATGCCGCCGTCGTCGTCGAGGTGGGGCACGGGGTTGGCGCCGAGGTCGCGGTAGGTGACGGTGCCCCCGGGGTGGGCGGCCAGCCAGGTGCGCACCGTGCGGGCGGTCAGCTCGCGGCTGACCGATGCGCCCTTCTTGATGCTGGAGTCGATGTGCAGGAGGTGCGGCATGTGATCGGATCCTTTGCGGCACTGTGGGCTTTCGCTGACCCTCCGAAGCTAGCTCCGAGTCGAAGCCATGCGCAAACGTCTCATTAGCCACTTACCTATGATTAGCTGCTAATCACCGGTCTCGCCCTGCCAGGCGGCGTAGCGGCCGGCCCTGTCGACCGCCCGCAGCCTGCGCTCGGTGGCCTCGCGCACCGATTCCGTTGCCACGACGAGGAGTTGGTCGCCGTGTCGCAATCGGGTTCGCGTGTCCGGCGTGAAGCCGCTGTCGCCGCGAACCACCAGGCTCACCGTGGCACCGGCCGGCAATCGCAGCTCGGTCAGGTAGACGCCGTGCAGCTTGGACGCAGGCCCGATGCGGACCTGGATCAGGCCGGCGTCGAGGTCGTCGAGGGGCGCGGAGTCGACCTCAAGTTCGCGCGACTCGACCGTCGAGGTGAGCCCGAGCACCTTGGCCAGCAAGGGCAACGTGCCGCCCTGCACCAGAGTGAGCACCACGACGAGCACGAACACCGCGCCGACGAGTTGCTGCGCGCCTGGCCTGCCGTCGGTGAGCGGGATCAGCGCGAGCACGATCGGCACCGCGCCGCGCAGCCCGGACCAGGACAGGAACGCCTTCTCCCGCCAGGGCAACCGGAATCCGATGGTGGCCAGCAGAACCGACAGCGGCCGGGCCAACAATACCAGCACCGCGCCCGCGACCAGACCGGGAACGAGCGCGGCCAGCAGCTCCGGCGGCGACGCGTACAGGCCGAGCAGCACGAACAGGCCGATCTGGGCCAGCCAGCCGAATCCCTCGGCGAAGGAGAGCGTGTCGCCGCGGTGCGGCAGGTGCGAGTTGCCGAGCATCAGCGCGCACACGTAGGTGGCGAGCAGGCCGGACGCTCCGGCGAGGTCGCTGCCGGCGAAGGCGAGCACGCAGACCGCCATGATCGCCAACGGGTACAGGCCGGTCGCCGGCAACGCCACCCTGCGCAGCACGTACGCGCCGCCCCTGCCGAGCAGAATGCCGATCAGCGCGCCGACGACGAGTTCGTAACCGACGAGAAGCGGCGTGCGCCAGGTGAATTCGGCACCGGAAGCCAGCAGCACCACCGCGATGAAGACCGGGGCGTCGTTGAGACCGGACTCGAGTTCCAGCGCGCCAACGAGTTTCTTGCTGACGTTGATCCCGCGCAGCACGCTGAACACGGCCGCCGCGTCGGTGGAGGACAGCACCGCGCCCCAGAGCAGACCGGTACGCCAGTCAAGGCCAGCGAGGTAGTGCAGTGCGACGCCGGTGACCGCGATGCTGACCACAACGGCCACAATGGACAGTACGATGCCAAGGCCCAGCGCGGGCTTCACGGTCGACCACCGCGTGGTCAGGCCGCCTTCGGCCAGGATGAGTACGAGCGCGGCGATGCCGAGCGACTGGGTGAGTTGGGCGTTGTCGAACCGGATGCCGAGACCGGACTCACCGAGCAGCAGCCCGATCGCCAGATACAGCAGCAGCGAGGGCAGGCCGAGCTTGACCGAGACGCGCACGGCGAGCACGGACACGAGCAGCACGACGGCGGAAATGCCGAGTATCTCGGCCAGATCCGTCACGGCCCACTCCTCTCGTTACGTCCATTGTGGCCGTTATCGCGCGAGAATGGTTACCGAGAGGAGAAATCTCTCAGTTGTTCCGCAGCCGGACCACTCGTTCGATGATCATGTCCAGTCGATCAGGCAACACGTCGACCGTGATGATCTTGTCGCGGCCACGCGCGCCGACCGCGATGTCGATGTCCGCGCGGCGCACGCCCAACGCGTCCGCCAATGCCTTGCGCAGCGCGACATTGGCCTTCCCGTCGACCGCGGGCGCGGTCACCGCGACGATCAGCGCGGGCCCGTGCGGGCCGAGGTAGCTGCCGCCAACGGACTGTTTGCCGGCGCCGGGTTTGACCCGCACCGCGAAACGGTGTTCAGGCATGCGGGGTGACCGTGAGGGCGCGCATCGCGTCGTCGAGGTAGGCGCGCCGGCCGTCGGCGTCGGCGGGCAGTGCGCTCGGCACCGAGTGGCACAGTTGGATGGTGCCGAGGTAGGTGGTGTAGGCCAGGGTCGCGCGGCGCGCGGCGTCCTCGGACGGGAAGCCGACCTTGGCGTAGAGCATGGTCAGGTAGGCGATGTGGCATTCGGTGACCCTGGCCAGCACCGGGGCGACCACCGGATCGGCCCCGGCGGCGTGCAGGGCGAGCTGGACGCGGCTGGCCTCGGCGTCGGCGACCGCGGCGACGAAGAGCAGCCGCAACTGTTCGGGCGGCCCTTCGGCCACCTCGACGCGGGCGATCACCGCGTCGGTCTGCTCAGCCTCCCAGCGCTCCAGCGCGGCCCTGACCAGCGCTTCGCGGTTGGCGAAGTGCCAGTAGGCGCTGCCCTTGGTCGCGCCGAGCCTTGCGGCCAGCGGTTCGATCGCGACGGCGGCAAGGCCGCCCTCGCCCAGAGCGGCCAGCGCGGCTCGAGTCCAGTCGTCCTTGGCCAGTCGACGCCTTTCCACCACGGCTCCATACGCTACCGTATGTTCATATCCGTACGGTTGCGTATGGTTCACCAACGCTTGTTGCGTGCGCCGATCGACCAGGTCGGGGCCTTGATCGACGCGGTGGCCGAGCCCGGCAACGCGGTTGTGTTCCGCGCGCTGCACGACGCGTTCATGGAGGACCTGATGGACCGGGCGGAAGCGGCACTGGGCCGACCGCCGAAGCGGCCGGCCCGGTGGTCGCCGTATGTTCGTCCGCTCCGCGGCGGTTACGACGCCTTGGCCACGCTGACCCGCGCGTCGAGGCCGTCGCCGACGGTCGCGGCGAAGGCGTCCTCGGGGGCGGCCTCCAGCGACTCGTAGCGGACCTCGTCGGCCAGGGTCTCGCCCGCGACGAACCGCTCGTGCGCGCGGACCGCCGCCTGCACCGGCTCGGGGCCGAACACGGTCAGCATGATCCGGTCGGACACATCGAGGCCGGCGTCGCGGCGGGCCTGCTGCACGGCCCGGACCACATCGCGGGCCACGCCCTCAACGGCGAGTTCTTCGGTCACCGCGGTGTCGAGCACGACGAGGCCGTTGCCGCCTGGGAGGGCGGCGGTGGCGCCGGGGTCGGTGGCGACCAGCTTGCGCTCGTACTCGCTGTCGAGCAGTTCAATGCCGGCCGCGACGACGGCGCCGGTCTCGGTGGTCGACCACTCGCCCGCCTTGACCGCGCGGATCACCTTCTGGGTGTCGCCGCCCAGCCTCGGGCCGCATGCTCGCGCGTTCACCACCAGCTCGAAGTGGCCGTGCGCGGCCACATCGGTGGTCAGCTCGACCTGCTTGACGTTCACCTCGTCGCTGATGATCTCGGTGAACGGTTCGAGCAGCGCCGAGTTGGGCGCGGCGACGACCAGCTTGGCCAGCGGCAGCCGCACCCGCAGCTTGTTGGCCTTGCGCAAGGACAACGCGGCCGACGCGACCTGGCGCACCTCGTCCATCGCGGTCACCAACACGTCGTCGGCCGGCAGCGCGTCGGCCGATGGCCAGTCGGTCAGGTGCACGGAACGCTCGCCGGTCAGGCCGCGCCAGACCTCCTCGGTGGTCAGCGGCAGCAGCGGAGCGGCCGCTCGGCAGGTCACCTCGAGGACGGTGTGCAGGGTGTCGATCGCGTCCTGGTCGCCTGCCCAGAACCGGTCGCGCGAGCGCCGCACGTACCAGTTGGTCAGCACCTGGAGGAAGTCCTCGATCAGCGCACACGCGCCGGAGAGGTCGTAGTCGGTCATGGCCGCGTGCACGTCGGCCAGCAGGTCGTGCGTCTTGGCCAGCACGTAGCGGTCGAGTACGTGCTGGCTGTCGGTGCGCCAGTGGCCCTCGGCGTTCGCGGCGTTCGCGTAGAGCGCAAGGAAGTAGTACGAGTTCCACAGCGGCAGCACGGCCCGCCGCACCGAGTCGCGGATGCCGCGCTCGGTGACGATCAGGTTGCCGCCGCGCAGGATCGGCGATGCCATCAGGAACCAGCGCATCGCGTCCGACCCGTCTCGGTCGAACACCTCGTTCACGTCCGGGTAGTTGCGCCGCGACTTGGACATCTTCTGGCCGTCGTCGCCGAGCACGATGCCGTGCGCGACGGCGCTGGTGAACGCGGGCCGGTCGAACAGCGCGGTGGCCAGCACGTGCATGTAGTAGAACCAGGCGCGGGTCTGGCCGTTGTACTCGACGATGAAGTCGCCGGGGTAGTGGTGTTCGAACCAGTCGGTGTTCTCGAACGGGTAGTGGACCTGGGCGTAGGGCATGGAGCCCGATTCGAACCAGCCGTCGAGCACCTCGGGGACGCGGCGCATGGTCGACCTGCCGCTCGGGTCGTCCGGGTTCGGGCGGGTCAGGTCGTCGACGTAGGGCCGGTGCAGGTCGGTCGGGCGCACGCCGAAGTCGCGCTCCAACTCGTCCAGCGAGCCGTACACGTCGATACGCGGAAAGTCGGGGTTGTCTGACACCCACACCGGCAGCGGCGAGGCCCAGAACCGGTTGCGGGAGATGCACCAGTCGCGGGCGCCGGCCAGCCACTTGCCGAACTGGCCGTCCTTGATGTGCTCGGGCACCCAGGTGATCTGCTGGTTCAGCTCGACCATCCGGTCCCGGAACTTCGTGACCGACAGGAACCAGGAGTCGACCGCCTTGTAGACCAGCGGGTTGTCGCAGCGCCAGCAGTGCGGGTAGGAGTGCACGTAGCTGTCCTGGCGGACCAGGATGCCGCGTTCGCGCAGTTCGCGCAGCACCGGCTTGTTGGCCTCGAACACCTGCAACCCCTGGAAGCGCGGGGCGACCGAGGTGAACCGGGTGTGCGCGTCCACGGTCAGGATCGGCGGGATGCCGTTGGCAACGCAGACGTTGAAGTCGTCCTCACCGTGGCAGGGCGAGACCTGCACGACGCCCGTACCGTCCTCAGTGGACACGAAGTCGCCGGCAAGCACGGTGAACACGTTCGGGTTGTCCGCGACCTGGTCGAGGAGGAAGTCGAACAGCGGCGTGTAGTGCCGGCCGACCAGGGCGCTGCCCTTGACCGTATCGACGCGGGTCGCGCCCTCGAACTCCTTCTCGTAGGAGCCGAGGCGGGCCTCGGCGAGGATGTAGCGGTGGCCGTCCTTTTCCAGGACGGCGTAGTCGATGTCCTCGCCGACCACCAGCGCCATGTTCGGCACCAGCGTCCAGGGCATGGTCGTCCAGGCCAGGATGCGTTCGC
>DASYBO010000710.1:0-11058 GCA_036500685.1 Pseudonocardiaceae bacterium
CGGTGTACTTGAGCGAGTCCTCCGGCGGTTGGTTCTTGCTCCACGGGTTCTTGATGAACCCGCCGACCGCGAACACGCCCAGCCCCAGGCCCATCACACCGGCCGCCGCGCCCGCGCTGCGCTTGATCAGCGAGCGGCGGGCGATGGTGCTGCGCACGCCCGCGTCGGCCAGTTCGGCCAGAACCGTCTGGCGGTCGATCTCCGGGGAGGGACCGTCGTGCCGTTCCTGGACCGCGACCTCGTGCGGGATGAACTTCTTCACGTAGACCAGCACGCCGATGCCAAGGCCCAGCACGGTGATACCGAGCGTGAGGCCGATCAGCGGGGTGTAGAGGTTGTACCAGAACTGGTGGCTCGGGTCCTGGTAGGTCCACGGCCACCAGCCGTAGACGGCGATGAAGGCCAGTGCGCCGATCGCGGCCAGGATGAACCAGAAGGCCACGACGCGCTCGGCGCGCCGCTCCGCCCGGGGTCCCTTGACGGGCCACGGGTCCGGGTACTCGACGAGTTCGACGCCGTCCAACTTGGCGCCGAGAATCGCCAGATCTTCCCGGCTCATGTTGGCGAGCTCTTCGTCGGTGGGCAGCTTGTCGCTGCTGTCCTGCTCGCTCATCAGTCCCGTCCTCCCCTCACACTCGAAGGACGTGCCGCGCCGGGCGTCATGCCTTCGCTCCGATCCACAACGTCATACCGACCAGCGCCAGGATGCCGAGGGTCCAGGCGATGAAGCCCTCGGAAATCGGGCCGAGGCCGTTCAGGCTGTTGCCGCCGGGGTTGTTCGAACCCTGCACGGACTTGATGTAGGCGATGATGTCCTGCTTCTCCGCGGGGGTCAGCTGGCCGTCGGAGAACTTCGGCATGTTCTGCGGGCCGGAGAGCATCGCGGTGTAGATCACGTCCGGCGGGGTGTAGCGCAGCGACGGCGCGAACTTGCCGCCGGAGAGCGCACCACCCTGACCGGTGTCGCCGTGACAGGAGGCGCAGTTGAGCCGGAACAGCTGACCACCGCGGGCCGGGTTGTTGCCGACCAGCTGGTCACCGGAGCCGGCCGGGCGCTGCGGGCCACCGCCGTGGGCCTGGATGAACGCCTCGAGGTCGTCGATCTGCTGTGGGGTGAACGGGGTCGGCTTGCTGACCGCCTGCTCACTCTGCCCGGCCAGCGGCATCCGGCCGGTGGAGACCTGGAAGAACACCGCGGCGGAGCCGACGCCGACCAACGAGGGACCGCGGTTCTGCTCACCCTGCAGGTTCGCGCCGTGACACTCGATGCAGGTGGTGTTGTAGATCTGCTCACCCCGCTGATACGCCTGCGAGCTGGTCGACGCGTCGGCCGCGTTCGCGGTCTGCGCGGAGGGGGTCAGCGCCGTGTACAGGGCGCCGCAGGCCGTCAGCGCGATACCGAGCGCGAGCAGACCGGAGACCCGCCGCCGGAACTTGGTTCGGCGCGAACCCTTGCGCGCACTCGGCTTGGCCGAAGCGGTGGGCGAGTCGAGGAGATCGGTGTCGACCTCGTCCGGGCCTTCGTCCGGCTCAGCGGTGTTGGTGGTGGTCATTTAAGCGGCAACCCTTGCTGTCGGCACGAAGAGGTCACTTGAGCACTTCGACGCAGGCGAAAAGTCCGATCCAGACAATGTCGACGAAGTGCCAGTAGTAGGAGATCACGATCGTCGCGGTGGCCTGGGCCGGGGTGAACTTGCTCAGCCGGGTCCTGATGAGCAGGAAGACGAAGGCGACCAGACCGCCGAGCACGTGCAGACCGTGGAAACCGGTGGCGATGAAGAAGACCGAACCCCAGGCGGAGGACGAGATCGTGGTGTGGTGGTCCACGACCAACTGGTAGTACTCGCCTGCCTGCCCGAGCAGGAAGATCGCGCCCATCGCGAAGGTGATCACGTACCACATCCGCATGCGGAACACGTCGCCACGCTCGGCGTAGAAGACGCCGACCTGGCAGGTCACCGACGACAGCACCAGGACGATGGTGAACGGCAACGAGTACTTCAGGTCGATCTCGGCCGGGGGCGGCGGCCACACCGGTGACGTGCTCTGCGCCTTCACGGTGAAGAACATCGCGAAGAGGCCCGCGAAGAACATCAGTTCGCTCGACAGCCAGATGATGGTGCCGACGCTGACCATGTTCGGCCGGTTCAGCGAGTGCACACGCTGGCCAATTGAGGGCGTTGCCGTTGTCACGCGTCGCATTATTGCCTGTGGCAAGCGTGCCTGCCGCGTGGGGTCACCTGTTGCTCTTGGTCGGGTCGATCACACCCTGATGCCATGCGCGCGCAGCATCGCCCAGGTACTAGAGTCCAGGCAGGAGCGGGTCATCGGTGACCCACGAATCCCCAGCAGCAGCGGCGGAGGGCCACGCGCACATGAGCGAGCAGGCACTGAAGGTTCTCGTGTTCAGCCACCGGCCCGAGGTCCGCGCGGACATCATCACCGCCGTCGGCAACCGCCCCGCCCCCGATCTGCCCAGGGTCACCTTCTTCGAGACCGGCAAGATCGCCGACGTGCTCTATTCCGCCGACCGGGGCGAAATCGATCTGGCCATTCTGGACGGCGAGGCGCAGCCGACCGGTGGCATGGGCCTCTCCCGCCAGCTGAAGAACGAGATCGACGACTGCCCCCCGATCGTGATCGCGGTGCGGCGCAAGGACGACCGCTGGCTGGCGACCTGGTCCCTTGCCGACGCGGTGATCGTGCACCCGCTGGATCCGTTGACCTCAGCCGAAACCGTTGCCGAAGTGTTGCGCGCGCAACGGGGCCACGGCCGCGCCCTCACCAACGGGTCGGCCGCTGCGCTGCCCGTCGTACACGGCTGACCTGTCGAGGGGCGCGCGGATGAACACCCCGATCACCTGGCCCGCGCTGCTGAGCCGACTCGTCGCGGGCACCGACCTCACTGCCCAGGACACGGCCTGGGCCATGGACCAGGTCATGTCCGGTCAGGCCAGCGCCGCGCAGATCGCCGGTTTCGCGGTGTCGTTGCGGGCCAAGGGAGAGACCCCGGCCGAGATCAACGACATGGCCCGCGCCCTACTCGAACACGCCACCAGCCGGGTCGAGATCGACCGCACCGCGGTGGATATCGTCGGCACCGGCGGTGACGGCGCGAACACCGTGAACATCTCCACCATGGCCGCGATCGTCACGGCCGCGGCCGGCGTCCCCGTGCTCAAGCACGGAAACCGGGCGGCGTCCTCCAAATCCGGCACAGCCGACGTCCTGGAAGCCCTCGGCGTCCTGGTCGACCAGCCCGCGCAGGACGTGCGCGCCTGCTTCGACGCGCTGAACATCGGCTTCTGCTACGCCCCCCGCTTCCACCCCGCGCTGCGCCACACCTCGGGGCCACGTCGCGAACTGGGCATCCCGACCGCGTTCAACCTGCTCGGCCCGCTGGCCAACCCCGGCCAGCCGACGGCAGGCCTGATCGGCTGCGCCAACGCCCGCCTGGCCCCCGTCCTGGCCGGCGCCTTCGCCGCGCGCGGCGCGACCGTGCTTGTCGTCCGCGGCGACGACGGCCTCGACGAGCTGACCACCACGACCACCACGACCGTCTGGCAGGTCCGCGACGGCGCGGTGCACCCCACCTCGATCGACCCGACCCGCCTCGACATCCCCCCGGCCACCGTCGAATCCCTGCGCGGCGGCGACGCGGCCGAGAACGCGAAAGTCATCCGCGAACTGGTCGCCGGCAAGACCGGCCCGGTCCGCGACGCGGTCGTCCTGAACGCGGCCGGCGCCATCGCGGCTTACCGCGGCTTCTCCGACGACCTCGACACCGACCTGCGGGCGGCTCTGGTCACCGCGTCGGAAGCTTTGGATTCGGGTGCAGCGGCTACGTTGCTCAGCCGCTGGTCGGCCTGGCGCCCCGCCGCTGGCTAGTAGCCAACAGTGCCCCTCGGGCGCGGCACTCGCATAGCGGCCCTGTTCGCGGACCTTGATGAACCATTCGAACCGCCGACGCCTACGGACTGGCCTAGGACCGCCGGAGTGATAGCATTGAATCCATTGACTGCAATGCGGGGTGAGCACATGGCGACAATCACCGTTCGTGATCTCGACGACGACCTCAAAGCAGCGCTGCGCGTTCGGGCAGCACAACACGGCCGCTCAATGGAGAGCGAGGTCCGCGAGATCCTCCGACAGACCCTGACGGGCAACGAGGACAAACCCAAGAAAACTGGCCTCGGTAGCCAGATCGCCGCATTGTTCGCCGATCTGGACGAGCCGGCGTTCGCCGACCTACCGGCCCGCTCCGGCCATGCGGGAGTAGTGGAGTTCACCGAGTGATGATCGTGCTGGACACCAACGTGATCTCCGAACTGGCACGGCCAGAACCGGCCCCGGAAGTCGTCGCTTGGCTCAACAAACAAGACGCGGAACAGATCTTCGTCACAGCGGTCACGATCGGCGAACTGCTCTACGGCCTCGTACAAATGCCAGCGGGCAAACGCAGAGCGTCCTTGACCGAGAGACTCAGCCCGCTAATAGACGACCTTTTCGGCGGCGACTCACTGCAATACACCGGCCGGGCGGCAGTCGAGTACGCCAAGTTGGTGGCGTCGCGGAATAAGCAGGGACTACCCATCACGCCCGCGGACGCGCAGATCGCCGCCATCTGCCGAGTCCACGGTGCCGATCTGGCAACTCGCAATGTCCACGATTTCAAGGAAACGGGTGTTCAGGTCATCGATCCGTGGACGGACTGATCCGGGTCTAGTCAGACAGTGACCGACGGTCGGCCGGCCAAGTTGGCGGCGAGGACTTCGCGGTGGGTGCCGACGGCCTCGGCGTGCTTGGCCCGACCTGCGTCGGTCAACATCACATAAATTCCGCGGCGGTCGTCGGCGCACATGGTGCGCTGGACAAGACCGTCGCGTTCCAGGCGCGCGACGACCCTGGACAGCGCGCTCTGGCTCAGCTGCACCCGGTCGCCGAGTTCCTGCATGCGGCGGGCTTGCGAATCGCAGGTGGCGTGGGTCTCCACCAATTGCTCCAGCACCTCGAACTCGCTGAAGCCGAGGTCGTGCCGTTCGCGCAGAGTTCGATCCAGTGCACACGAGGTCGAGTGGTAGCACTCAAGGAGCTCACGCCAAGTGTGCACGAGTTCGTTCTCAGTCACGTTCGTGATGCTAGCACATGCACCTACACAAGGTGCAACTGAATTTATTTCGCTTGCATTAGATGCGCTTGCATGTAGTGTTTGGTCCCGTGACCACAACCGCAACACACGCTTCCTCGTCGACCGGGCCGGCACTGCGCTGGTCACCTCGGCTGTGGGGAGCCCTCTTCCTGCTCTGCGGCGTCCTGTTCCTCGACGGGCTCGACCTGTCCATGGTCGGCGTCGCCCTGCCCTCCATCCGTGTCTCGCTCGGGATGTCGACCGAATCCCTGCAATGGGTGCTCAGCGGCTACGTCCTCGGCTACGGCGGCTTCCTGTTGCTCGGTGGCCGTGCCGCCGACCTGATCGGCCGGCGCCGGACCCTGTTGATCGCGCTGAGCGTGTTCACCGTGGCCTCACTGCTCGGCGGCCTCGTCAACGACCCCGCGCTGCTCATTGCGGCCCGGTTCATCAAGGGCATCTCGGCCGCGTTCACCGCGCCGGCCAGCCTCTCCATGATCACCACCACGTTCCGCGAAGGTGAGCAGCGCAACAAGGCGCTGAGCATCTACACCGCCTTCGGCGCGAGCGGCTTCTCTTCCGGCCTGATCCTCGGCGGCCTGATGACCGAGGTCGGCTGGCGCTGGACCTTCCTGCTGCCGGTGCCGATCGCGGCCGGCATCGTGCTCGCCGGCCTGCGGCTGTTCCCCAGGGACAACGGTCCCGAACTCGCGCACCGCAGCTACGACATCCTCGGCGCGCTGGTCAGCACGGCGGCACTGTTGCTGCTGGTCTACACGGTGACCTCGGCGCCGCAAGCCGGTTGGGCCTCCGCCCGCACCCTGGGCTCCTTCGCCCTGTCCGCGGTGCTGATCGCCGCGTTCGTCTTCATCGAACGCCGGGTCAAGCATCCGCTGCTGCGCCTTGGCATCTTCCGCAACCGCTCGGTGATCTCGTCGAACCTGGTCGCGATGACCGTGTTCGGCGCCTACAGCGGCTTCCAGTTCATCGGCACTCTGTACATGCAGTCGCTGCTGCGCTGGAGCCCACTGACCATGGCACTGGCCTTCCTCCCGCTGGGTGTGATCGTCGCCTTCGGCGGGTCAAGGGTCGGCGGCCTTGTCAACCGGATCGGCGCGCCCCGCGTCGTCCTGCTCGGCCTGCTCAGTTTCGTCGCGGGCTACGCGTTGTTCCTGCGGATCAACGAACACCCGAACTACCTGACCACGATCCTGCCGAGCATGCTGCTGCTGGGCATCGGCTTCGCACTGGCCTTCCCCGCGCTGAACATCCAGGCCACCAACGGGGTGTCCGACAGCGAGCAGGGGCTGGCCTCGGGACTGGTGCAGACCGCGTTCCAGGTCGGCGGGGCCATCGCGCTGGCCACCATCACCGCGGTCATCACGGCGGGCGGCGGTGCCGCGACCGGTGCGGCCCAGGTGCTCGGCGGATACCGCGCCGGTCTGACCGTGGCCACCGGGATCGCCGCGGCCGGGTTCGTCGTCGCGGTCGCCCTCGGCGCGCTGCGCAGCCGCTACAACAAGGTCGGCGAGGTCGACGAGGCTGGCGACCCCATCGAAACCGAGGTCGACGACCTGGCGGAACTGGCGGAGTTGGAGACCGAGAGCGCCACCGTCAACTGACCGTCCGGAGCAACAGCTCCGAACACACTGATGCCCGGCGCGGGTGGGAGGCGCCGGGCATCAGTCGTGGCTGAGAAGGGAGAAGGGGTTACTGGTGGTTCGGCCCGATGTGGTACTCGAAGACAAGGCCACCGACCATGAACAGGATCGCGATGATCGCGATCACGATCAGCCAGATCTCCCAGAAGGCGAGCGCGACACCGCCGATGCCGGCGGAGAAGGCCAGCGCCACCGGCCAGTAGCTGCCGGGGCTGAAGAAGCCGACCTCGCCCGACCCGTCGCTGATCTCGGCATCGTCATTGTCCTCGGGGCGCGGTTCGAGCCTGCGGGCCACGAAGGAGAAGTAGGTGCCGATGATGAGGCACAGGCCACCGGTGAGCAGCAGCGCCACCAAGCCGACCGGCTCGATCTGGTGGTCGACGCTGCCCAGCTTGGCCCAGACCGCGTAGACGACGGCCATGATGAAGGCAAAGAAGGCGATGAACAAGAAGAGCCGGCCTTCGACCTTCATAGCTTCCTCACTTTTCTTTCCTGATGTTCACGTTGTCGTTGGTCGCGAGGACCGAGGTCAGCTTCCGGTGCCGGTCGACGCGGTCCGCGCGGTGCGGCTCGTGTCGAACGGGTGCGTCGTGGTCGCGTACGGCGTGCACAGCGTCCCACAATCCGGGTTGTCCTGACCGAGCTTGATCAGCGCCGCCGCCGCCGCGTAGGGCTGGCCGGTCGCCGGGTTCACGGTCTCGCGCAGCTTCATGTACTGCTCGAACACGTTGTCCGGCAGGGCGCGCACTTCGAAGTTCATCATCGAGTGGTACGTGCCACACAGTTCGGCGCAGCGGCCGACGAAGGGACCGGTGGTGTCGATGGTGTTCTGGAAGGACGAGTCCTGGTTGTTCTTGTTCGGATCCGGGAACACGTCGCGCTTGAAGTTGAACGCCGGCACGAAGAACGAGTGGATGACGTCGGTGGAGAGCAGGTCGTACTGGATGACCTTCTGGGTGGGCAGCACCAGCAGCGGGATCTCCTGCGAGCTGCCGACCGTCTTGACGTCCTGGCCGTCCGGCGTGTGGTAGCCCTTGTAGTCGAACTCCCAGTTCCACTGGAAGGCGACCACGTTGACCTCGACGTCCGGGTTCGGGATCTTGTTCAGCACGAAGTTCTGCGTGGTGACGGTGAAGTAGAACAGCACCGCGATGATCACGAACGGGATCACCGTGTACACCAGTTCGAGCTTGCCCGGGTCCTGGAACTGACGCGGCAGCTCACCGACGGGCGCGTTCTTGCGCTTGCGGTGGAACGCGATCGTCCAGAACATCAAGCCCCAGACGATGACGCCGACGGCCAGCGCGGCGAAGCCGGCCCACATCCAGAACTGGCGCATCTCGTCGCCCTGCGGCGTGATCGCCGCAGGCCACCCGAAGTGCAGCGCCTCGTCGCCCGTGCAACCGGAGACCGCGAACGCGACCACGGTCACGAGGCCAACTAGCTTGGCCACCCGCGACGGCGCCACCTTGGACGGCTGGGTGTCCCCATTTGTGCCAAGCCTCCTGTTGGAGGCCCACCCCCACCGGTTGCGGCCCACTGCGCGACGCCTCCTGCCCTGACAAAGTCTGCCCAGACACCCCCTGGTGGGCATGTCAACACCCACTGGGAGCACCGCTGTTGGCCTGCGACGCACGCTCGCCCGCAGAGCCAAGCGGAGCCTAGCCCAGCAGGTCATGCGTCGCGTCCAGGGGGTGATCGACGCAGCCGTGTCGCCACGGGTGTCGCGGTCGTCCTGGCGTCACCGCGACATCCCGCCCCGGGCCACACTCAGGCAACACCCAGCAAGGGCATACTGGCATCGCACAAACGAGACCGCCGCGAACGTCACCCGGTGTGGTGACTTCACCCGTCGGCCACATCACCCGAACCCCTACCGAGGGGCCCGTTCGACTCGATCAATTCGTCAAACGGGGGCGGCTCCGGGACCAGAGAAGACAACTCGACACGGAAGGTGCGCGAGAGCCTTGTGCGGCCTTATTGGACTGCTTTGTCCCTCCGAAGTGGACGCAGCGACGGCTCGGCCGGCGGTGGCCGACGCGATGCAGTGCGTGCGGCATCGCGGTCCCGACGAAACCGGTACCTGGTCGCACGGTGAGGTCGTCTTCGGCTTCAACCGGCTGTCGATCATCGACATCGACCAGTCGCACCAGCCGCTGCACTGGGGCCCGCCCGAGGCGCCGAACCGCTACACGATCCTGCACAACGGCGAGATCTACAACTACCTGGAACTGCGGGCCCAACTGATCGAAACCTACGGGGCGCGGTTCGACACCGACGGTGACGCCGAGGCCATTGTGGCCGCATACCACCATTTCGGGCCGGCGGCCGTGTCCCGGCTGCGCGGCATGTTCGCGTTCGTCATCTGGGACTCGGCGCGGCGCGAACTGTTCGGCGCGCGCGACCCGTTCGGCATCAAGCCGCTGTACTACTCCACCGGCACCCGAGGCGTGGCGTTCAGCAGCGAGAAGAAGGCCCTGCTCGAACTGGCCGATGTGGTCGGTGTCACGCCGCGGCTGGATCGGCGGGCGCTACAGCACTACCTGGTGCTGCAGTACGTGCCGGAACCGGAATCCCTGCACGACGGGATCCGGCGGATCGAGTCCGGCACCTCGTTCACCGTGACCCCCGGTGGCAGCCTCGTCACCCAGCGCTACTTCACGCCGAAATTCTCGTCCCGGACCATCAACGGCGAGGCCGACTCGGAACGGCTGTACGACCAGATCGCCGACGCGCTGCGCGACTCGGTGGCCAAGCACATGCGCGCGGACGTCACGGTCGGCTCCTTCCTCTCTGGCGGCATCGACTCGACCGCGATCGCGGCGCTGGCCAAACGGCACAACCCGGACCTGATCACGTTCACCACCGGTTTCGAACGCCAGGGCTACTCCGAGGTCGACGTCGCCGCCGAATCGGCCGCCGCGATCGGCGTCAAACACGTGGTCCGCACCGTGTCCGTGGAAGAGATGATGGACACGCTCCCACTGATCGTCTGGTACCTCGACGACCCGGTCGCCGACCCGGCGCTGGTCCCGCTGTGGTTCATCGCCCGCGAGGCGCGCAACTACGTGAAGGTGGTGCTCTCCGGTGAGGGCGCCGACGAACTGTTCGGCGGGTACACGATCTACCGCGAACCGCTGTCGCTGGCCCCGTTCGAGCGGGTGCCCGGCGCGCTGCGCAAGGCCATGGGCCGGGTGTCCACCAAGATCCCGGACGGCGTGCGGGGCAAGGACCTGCTCAGGCGCGGTGCGCTCAGTCTTGAGGAGCGCTACTACGGCAACGCGCGGATCTTCCGCGACGACCAGTTGCGCGCCGTGCTGCGCGGCTTCGACCCGCACGTCGGCCACCAGGACGTGACCGCGAACGCGTACCGCGATTCGCTCGGACTCGACCCGGTCACCCGGATGCAGCACGTCGACCTGTTCACCTGGCTGCGCGGCGACATCCTGGTCAGGGCCGACAAGATGACCATGGCCAACTCGCTGGAACTGCGCGTGCCGTTCCTGGACAGCGAGGTATTCAAGATCGCCGCGCAGATCCCGCTCGAGGAGAAGATCACCCGCGAGACCACCAAGCACGCGCTGCGCAGGGCCATGCGCGACATCGTCCCGCCGCACGTACTGAACCGGCGCAAGCTCGGTTTCCCGGTGCCGATCCGGCACTGGCTGCGCGCGGAGATGCACGACTGGGCACGCGGCATCGTGCTCGAGTCGCACACCGACCAACTGATCGACCGCAACGCGGTGCTGCGCCTGCTCGACGAACACCGCGCCGGCACGCTGGATCACAGCAGGCGCATCTGGGCGCTGGTGGTGTTCATGATCTGGCACGGCATCTTCATCGAGGGCCGCATCAAGCCTCAGATCCCCGAGCCGCACTACCCCGTCCGCCTCTGACCCCTTTACCACACAACGGAAACCCGCCCGCGAATTATCCACAGGCGACGGATCCATCCACAGCGGACGCACGAAACGCCCGCCCCACCCATCCGGGGGACTAGACTGGCCCAGGGCCGTCCCCCCGGGATGGGTGGGGGCTGGAGTTGTTGCGGGGCAACGAAAAAATCGCGATTTGACCTGCGGTTACGCGGGAAGGACGGCCGCGATGTCGGTGGCGGCGTCGGGGCCGAAGGCGTCGGCGATGCGGGTGAGAACGGTTTCCCGGTCGAACTCCCATTCCTGGGTGCCGACGGTTTCCAGGACGAGCACGGCGACCATGGAGCCGAGCTGCGCGCTGCGTTGCAGGTCCAGTCCCGCGGACAGGCCCGCG
>DASYBO010000711.1:0-11990 GCA_036500685.1 Pseudonocardiaceae bacterium
CATCCTCGGGCGGTGCAGCTGGAGCCTGCGCCGCAAGACCAGGGAGCCGCGCGAGGTGTTCACCAAGATCGTGGACACCAGCGAGCTGCTCATCGAGGAACTCGCGGTGGACGTGGTCGCGGTCGGCGTTTCGGTGCCCGGAACGGTGCGCAAGAGCGACGGGCTCGTGCACGAGGCACCCAACCTGCACTGGAGCAACGTGGCGCTGGGCGACTGGCTCGGCCGCACCCTGCACCGCCCCGTGCACGTCGGCAACGACGCCGAACTCGGCGCGCTGGCCGAACACCTGCGCGGGGTGGCAAGAGGCGCCTCGGATGTGGTCTACGTCACCGCCGATGTAGGGGTTGGCGGCGGCGTGATCTCCAACGGCACGTCCATGCGCGGGTCCGGCGGGTACGTCGGCGAGATCGGGCACATGGTGGTCAACCCGAACGGCCGGCAGTGCTACTGCGGCTGCCGGGGCTGCTGGGAGACCGAGGTCGGCGAACACGCCCTGAGCAGGGCCCTCGGCATCCCGGAGGACTCGCCGCGCGGCGCGATCGTCGCGGAACTGCGCGGGCTGGTCGGCAAACCGGACGAGGCAAGGGCCAGGCTGGGCGATTTCTCCGAATGGCTGGCGGTCGGCCTGATCAACGTGGTCAACCTGCTCTGCCCGCAACTCGTCGTCCTGGGTGACCTGTTCACCGCACTGCCTGATGTGCTGGTCGAACAGGTCGGAAGGAAGGTAAGGGAACGCAGTCTGGTCAGCAGAGCACTGGGTGGGACGCGGATCGTCACCTCGTCGCTCGGTTCGGACGTGAAACTGTTGGGCGCGGCGGAACTAGCGTTCGAACCCGTCCTGGCCAGCTGGTAGTTCCCACAAAAGACGAAGGCCGGACATCATCCCGATGTCCGGCCTTCGTCTGGGACTCCTAGGATTGGGCTTCGGCGGCGGCGGCTTGGGTCTGGATTTCAGCGGCCAGCTCGCGCAGACGGTTCTCGTGTGCCCGAGCGTGGTGCCCGCAGAAGAGGAGCTCGCCGCCCGAAGGCAGAACGGCTCGTACCCGGGCGGCAGCACCGCAGCGATCGCAACGGTCGGCGGCGGTCAAATCGGGGCGGGTGAGCGCAGTAGTCATGTGGATCTCCCTCCGTCCCGGCACCGGTCACCCGATGCCTGTTGGCCACGACCACGATGGCGGGCTTCGCCGCGTGCTCGTGACTCCTACTCTTGCAGACGCTTTGGCCCCCGCAAGTGTTCCCGTGCGGATGCGATCGTCATCACTGCCGGAAGTACCCGGATGTCGCAGCGAGAAACCCGATTCTCGTCTCGCTGCGTAACCGTGACCTGCGGATTTGTCCGGAACGGGACACGGATTTCGATGGCCGGTGCCACTTTCCCGACAGGCGGGAGCCTCGTTCGCGGATAGCGAACGGGCCCGGTTTCGGGCGTTTCACCCGGTCCTCAAGGCCGCGGGTGAGGTCCCGGCGGCCTCACTTGGGCTGGTAGCCCTCGACGAATTCCTTGGTGCCGTTGCCCTCGCAGTCGGCGAAAACCGAGTCGTAGTGCATCGGCGGAGTGGACTTGGTCAGGCACCGGTACATGGTCAGCGCGCCCCCGCCCTGCGGCGCCTTGTACAGGTAGCCGAGCAGGCCCGTGTCGGTGTTGCCGTGGCCCTCGCAGGTGCCGGACTGGTCGGTCGAGGTGAAGTAGTCGTTGCCGGTCTCCTTGCAGGAGAAGACCTTGACCGCGCCCGGTTGGGGCGAGGACAGCAACTTGCCGAGGGCGTATTTCTCCTGCGTGAAGCCCTTCGGAATGGGCGTGCCGGGCGTCGCGGTGAGATGCGCGTGGGTGGTGGAGTTGTAGTACCGGTTGAGCGTCACGTAGGTCAGCGGGGGCGTTGTGGTGGTCGGCGCACCGTCCGCGTTCGCCTTGCTGCTCTGCGTCGTCGTCGTGGTCTTGCTCGTGGTGGTGGTCGTGGGTG
Source organism: Pseudonocardiaceae bacterium (assembly GCA_036500685.1). Lineage (GTDB taxonomy): Bacteria > Actinomycetota > Actinomycetes > Mycobacteriales > Pseudonocardiaceae > CAJCJE01. The sequence goes on from DASYBO010000711.1 coordinate 1,962, forward strand.
TGGTGCTCGTCGTCGTCGCGGTGGTGGCCGTCGGGTCGGCGGTCGGGGTCAGCGTGGTCGAGGACTGATTGACCTGCGGGGAGGCCACGGTGTTCGCGTGCGAACCGGTCAGCGCGATCGCCGCGCCGGTCAGCGCCAGCACGCCGACGACGGCGGCCGCACTGAGCCACACGGCCCTGCGCCTGCCGCGGCGTGGTTGCTGCCGGGTCCGGTCGACCACGGTGGTGCGGTCGCGGTCCAGCATGGTGGTCCGGTCGTCGATGCGCGGCATGACCTCGGTGCTGGCCTCGCTCGGCGACGGGGCCGCGACCGCGCGGGTCGACATGCCCGCGGCCAGTAGTTCGCGTATCCGGCCCGCGGTCAGCCGCTGCTCGCTCTGCTGCGTGAGCAGACCGGTGATGGCGGCGGCCAACGGGCCTCGGACGTGGTTGAGGTGCGGCTCCTCGTAGAGGATCGCGTGCAGGGTGGCCGCGGTGTTGCCGCGTTCGAACGGGGCACGGCCCTCGGCGACATGGAACAGCGTGGCGCCCAGCGACCAGAGATCGGTGGCCGGGCTCGGCGGCCTGCCCTGGAACAACTCCGGCGCCATGTAGCCGGGCGAGCCCATGATGCCGCCGGTCGCCGTGAGGCTGGGGTCGTCGGTGCCCTGGGCGATGCCGAAGTCGGTGAGCTTCACCCGGTCGCCGGGCAGCAGCATGATGTTGCTTGGCTTGATGTCGCGGTGCACGATGCCGGCCGCGTGCGCGGTGTCCAGCGCGGAGAGCACCTGTAGGCCGATGTCGCTGACCCGGCGCGGATCCAGCGGACCGCCGCGCGCGACGAGGTCGGCCAGGTTCTCCGCCTCGATCAGCTCCATGACGATGTACATGGCGCCGCCATCGGGCACCACGTCGTGCACGGTGACGATGGCGGGATCGTTCAGCGCGCCCGCGGTGCGCGCCTCGCGCAGCACCCGCTGCACGAACGTGTCGTGCTCCACTCTGGACAGTCCGGGCGGGATCCGCAGTTCCTTCAACGCGACCTGGCGGCCGATCACCTGATCCTGCGCCCGCCAGACCGTGCCCATGCCGCCCCGGCCCAACTCGCCGACCACCGCATAGCGGCCCGCGATGATCCGTCTTCCCCCCGGATTGCCTTGCTGCACGCGGGTACTCCTTTGTGGACAGTGAGGGGTTCGGTCAGACCACGTAGCCGAGTCGGCCGTCCGCGGTGCCGTTGCCCTCGCAGTTCGGGTCTAGCGAGTCGTACTTGGAGTGGTAGGTGCTGTTCGCGGTGCACCGGTACAGCGCGGCCGACGTGGCACCGGAGGGTGCGACGCCGTAGATGTAGCCCTCCAGCGTGACGACCTTCCAGCCCTCGCAGGTGGTGCTGGTCGAGGAGAAGTAGAACGGCTGGCCGCCGGTGACCTGGCACAGGTAGAACGGCATCGTGTTGGGGGCCTCGCCCGCCGTGGTGAGCAGGTCGCCGACCGGGCCTTCCTTGGTGTAGTTGGCCGGCACGGTCTGCTTGGTGGTCAGCGTGATGTGGTACTCGTTCACCGAGTTGTTGTACCGGTTGATCTGCACGTAGGTCAGCGTCGGCGACGCGGGTGGCGGCGGAGGCGGCGGAGGCGCGCCACCACCAAGGCTGTTGCCGCCGCCGGCCGCACGGGTGCTGGCCTGGGTGTGCGTCGTGGTCGCGGGCGGCGCCGTTGTGGTGTTGGTAGCGGCCGATGTCGACGTGGGCGGCGCGCTGGTCGGCGCCGTGGTCGAGCTGGGTGTGCTCGTCGCCGAGCCGCGCGAGGGTGGCGGCGAAGCGACCGCGTTGGGGGCCGGCCTTGTCAGCGCGAACGCCACCCCGACCAGCGCAAGCACGACCACGACGGCCGCGCCGATCAACAGCGCCCTGCGCCGTGGCTTGCGCGGCTCCGAGCCCCACGCGTCCGACGCCGCCGGGTCCACCGCGCTCGCGGTCGGCACCACCTCGGTGAACTCGTTCGCCTCGTTGTCCCCACCCCACGGCCGGGTCGAGCGCGGCCTGCGGGTGACCGCCGTGGTGCGCTCCCGGTCGACCAACGCGGTCCGTTCCGCGTCGTCGGTGATCATGGGCAGCACGTCGGTGCGCTCGGCGTCGGCCGGCACCGCCCGTGTGCTCGCCGCGCTCAGCCGCGCCCGGACCTGTGGCGCGGTCAGCCGCTGTTCCGGCGCGTGCACCAGTAGGCCCATGATGATCCCGGCCAGCGGGCCGGTGCAGCGGTGCAGCCGAGGGTCGTCGTACATGATCGCGTGCATGGTCGCCGCCGTACTGTCCCGCTGGAACGGGGCGCGGCCCTCGACAACGTGGTACAGGGTCGCGCCGAGCGACCACAGGTCGGTCGCGGGACTCGGCGGGTCGCCATGGAACAGTTCGGGCGCCATGTAGCCGGGGGAGCCCATGATGCCGCCGGTCGCGGTCAGGCTCGGGTCGTCCATGGCCTGCGCGATGCCGAAGTCGGTCAGCTTCACCCTGTCGCCCGGCAGCACCATGATGTTGCTTGGCTTGATGTCGCGGTGCACGATGCCGGCCGCGTGCGCGGTCTCCAACGCCGAGAGCATCTGCCGGCCGAGGTCGGTGGCGCGCGGCTCGGGCAGCGGACCCCCGGCGACCAGATCGGCGAGGGTGCTCGCCTCGATCAGTTCCATCACGATGTACATGGCGCCGCCCTCGGGCACCACGTCGTAGACGGTGACGATGGCGGGATCGTTCAACGCGCCCGCGGTGCGCGCCTCACGCAACGCCCGCTGGAGGAAGGTGTCGCGTTCCTGCTGGCCCAATCCTGGCGGGATCCGCAGCTCCTTGAGCGCGACCTGCCGGCCGATCACCTGGTCCTGGGCGCGCCAGACGACCCCGATACCGCCGCGACCCAGTTCGCTCAGCACGGCATAGCGGCCTGCGACCAGTCGCCTGCCGGCCTGGTTGCCCTCCTGCACCGTGCTTCCTCCACGACGAAGCCAACGGAGCGCGAGATCGGCAGCGCCCCCCAACACCTGCGGAACAGCATGGTAGCGACGTCGGCCGAGTCCACAGCGACCGGCCACGGCTACGACCGCGCAGGTCCATTCTGGAATTTCGATAATCCCAGGTCGTCAACTGTTGATTTCACCCGACTCTCGGGATGTTGACCAAGCAAACCGCACGGCGGAGCCTTTTTCTTGTCTGCCAAGGCATCAGAAATGAGGCTCACCACATGGCTTGGTTACCTTCCGCGCTCGGCAAAACGCTGTGCATAGCGACCGCCGCGACCTGTCTCGGACTCGCGCCGCTCGCCGCACACGCCAACGTCGAGCAGCAGTCCGCGAAACCGTCGATCGCCGGACCGCTCGTGCTCAACTCCCACGGGCGCAGCACCTTCGGCCCGGCGACGCAGACCAGCTCCAACTGGTTCGGCTACGCCGCGGATACGGGCGGCTACACCAGCGTCCAGTCCAGTTGGGTCGAACCCTCCGTCGACTGCTCACGCGGCAACGGATCCGCGGTGTTCTGGGTCGGCCTCGACGGGTGGGGCAGCGGCACCGTGGAGCAGACCGGCACCGAAGCCGACTGCAACAACGGTTCCCCGTCCTATTCGGCCTGGTGGGAGACCTACCCGAACAACTCCATCCAGACCTACGGCGACACCGTCCAACCCGGCGACTCCCTCACCGCCAAGGTGACCTTCCAGGGCAACGACAAGTACGACATCAACCTCGTCGACAACACAAGGGGCTGGACCGAGGACAACCCGCAGCAGGGCGCCAGCGGCGCGGACAACCAGAGCGCCGAGATCGTCGGCGAAACCCCGGGCTACGGCAACAACACCTACGCCAACCTGCCCGACTTCACCACCGCCACCTTCACCAACTCCAGCGTGAACGGCCAGGCACTGGGCAACGTCAACCCCTTCGCCATCGACCTCGCCCGCAACAGCCACACGTTGGCCACCACCGGCTCCCTGTCCGGCGGCACCGACTTCCCGGTCAGCTGGCAGGCCAATTCCTGACGACAGCCCGGGAAAGCTCGATCGGCTCGGTCGCGGTGTCGCGGCCGGGCCGGCTTGCTACCAGTGAGGTTGCGCCCGTTACCAGTCGTCCCGCGGCGCGGAGTCGCTCGCGCAGTTCGGTTCGGGCGGTCGATCGTTCTGCCGTCATGAACCGGTTATACCCGAAACGGCCGGCGATCCACAAAGGACCGCCGGCCGTTTCGCTTTGCCTGGTATGGAAAATCAGTCCAGGTAGTCGCGCAGTACCTGGGAGCGCGACGGGTGGCGCAGTTTCGACATGGTCTTGGACTCGATCTGCCTGATCCGCTCGCGGGTGACCCCGTAGACCTGGCCGATCTCGTCCAGCGTCCTGGGCTGGCCGTCGGTGAGGCCGAACCGCAGCCGGACCACACCCGCCTCGCGCTCGGAGAGCGTGGCCAGTACCGACTGGAGCTGGTCCTGCAGCAGCGTGAAGGACACCGCGTCGACCGCGACGACCGCCTCGGAGTCCTCGATGAAGTCACCGAGCTGCGAGTCGCCCTCGTCGCCGATGGTCTGGTCGAGCGAAATGGGCTCCCTGGCGTACTGCTGGATCTCCAGCACCTTCTCCGGGGTGATGTCCATTTCCTTGGCCAGCTCTTCCGGGGTGGGTTCCCGGCCGAGGTCCTGCAGCAGTTCGCGCTGGATGCGCCCCAGCTTGTTGATCACTTCGACCATGTGCACCGGGATACGAATGGTGCGGGCCTGGTCGGCCATGGCACGAGTGATCGCCTGCCGGATCCACCAGGTGGCGTACGTGGAGAACTTGTAGCCCTTGGTGTAGTCGAACTTCTCCACCGCGCGGATCAGACCGAGGTTGCCTTCCTGGATCAGGTCCAGGAACGCCATGCCGCGACCGGTGTAGCGCTTGGCCAGCGAGACGACCAGTCGGAGGTTCGCTTCGAGCAGATGGTTCTTTGCCCGCTCGCCGTCCCGGATGATCCAGTTCAGGTCGCGGCGCATCTGCGTCGGGAACTTCTCGCTCTCGTCCTCGGCCTTGCGCACCCGCTCCGCCGCGTAGAGGCCCGCCTCGATCCGCTTGGCGAGTTCGACCTCCTCCTCGGCGTTGAGCAGCGCCACCTTGCCGATCTGCTTGAGGTAGGCGCGAACGGAGTCGGCCGACGCGGTGAGTTCGGCGTCCTTGCGGGCCTGGCGAAGGGCCTCGGACTCCTCCTCGTCCCAGACGAAGTCGCCGTCCTTGGCGTCCTTCGGCGTCTCGACGACCTCCTCCTCGACCACCTCGACGAGGTCGACCTCGACTTCCTCGAGATCGGCGTCGTCCGGCGAGACTTCGCCCTCCATCTCGGGCTCGCCCTCTTCGCCTTCGGCGGAGGTGGCTTTCTTGCCAGGGGCCGCCTTGGTCGCGGTCTTCTTCGCGGTGCGGGTGGCCGTCTTGCCGGCTGCCGCCTTCTTGGCGGCCGGCTTCGCGGCACTCGTCCCGGTCACGACGTCGATGTCCTCGTCGTCCGGGCCCTTCGCACTGGTCGGAGCACCCGGCACGGCCTTGGCGGCGCTCGCGGATGGGTTGGAGCGTCGGGTTGCGGTTTCTGCGGCTGCCACGTACGCCCTTTCGCAACGGTCGATCTTGGCAACGAGGCGAGCGAACCTCGAAAGCCTGAGTTCGGGGGATGCCTACCGGATGCTTTCGGCGGGCGTGTGTTCCATTGTAACGACGGTCGAGGACCAACTCGGCGGCGCGCAGGCAATTAGCCAAGGTTCGTTGCCATCGCACCGGGCGCGAGCCGCACTCCGGAAGAGTGTTCGCGCTGGTCTCGCCCGGTTTTTCGGCTCCGCGATCACGACGTGATCTCTTTTGCGGCGATCTTCGCGCGACCGCGATTCAGTGGCTGATGCCGTGCGTCGCGGCGGCCGCGGCGCCCACGATTCCGGCGTCGTTCATCAGCGCCGCCGCCACCACCTTGGTGCGGGCCTTGAGCAGCGGAAGCCATTTCTCGGCCTTCTTGCTGACCCCGCCGCCCGCGATGATCAGATCCGGCCAGACCAGGTTCTCCAGCACCTCCAGGTACCGCGACACCCGGTGCGACCATTCCTCCCAGGAGAGGTCCTTCTCGTCCTTCACCGACGCCGCCGCGCGCTTCTCCGCGTCGTGACCGTCGACCTCGAGGTGGCCGAACTCGGTGTTGGGCACGAGTTGGCCGTTGAGGAACACCGCGCTGCCGATGCCGGTGCCGAAGGTGAGCAGGATGACGACGCCCTTGCGGTCGGCGCCGACGCCGTAGCGCATCTCGGCCATGCCGGCCGCGTCCGCGTCGTTGAGCACGACGACCTCGCTCTTGTCCCGCCCGAGGCGCTGGGCGAACAAGGCGGCGGCGTCGGTGTCGATCCACTTCTTGTCCACGTTGGCCGCGGTCAGCGCGGTCCCCTGCTTGATGACGCACGGAAGGGTCACACCGACCGGGCCGGTCCACTCGAAGTGACGAACGATCTCCGCGACCACATCCGCGACCGCGTCCGGGGTGGACGGCTGCGGGGTCACGATGCGCAGGCGCTCGCCGTCCAGTTCGCCGGTTTCGAGGTTGACACAGGAGCCCTTGATGCCGGAACCGCCGATGTCGATCCCGAAGCCGCGGAGGGGGGCGTCGCTCGAAGCGTCGCCGGAAACGTTGCCCGTCACGTCAGACCCAACGTTGGTGCCCATCCGTGGACCTCTTCCTTCTCGATTCAGTCGATTGGCGCCGACCATAGCGTTCGCGGTCGGCCAATGGTCGCGCCGCTGGCTCCGGGGTGTGCGGATTCACGCCGTGACTCGGGGAGACGCACGGGATCACGCACAGGGTGTTGACGCGGCTCCGGTCAGCAACTGCGGACTGATCTGCGGCGCGAGGCCCTGCGCCTGCTGGCCGCCGGGCTGCACCGGGTGCGCGTTGGCGAAGTCGGTCAGCTGCTTGAGTACCTGGCTGGCGTCCCCGTTGGGGGCGACCGCGCCGAACTTGCTGCCGATGGACACCGACACCGAGGCGTCCTGCCGGTTGTCCTTGATCAGCTGGGTGCACGGCAGCACGAGGCTGAGCGTGCGCGCCGCCGACTCACCGTTGGCGCCGAACCTGATCTGGCCCTGGCAGGCCAGCACGTCATTGGCGTTGGAATCGCTCTGCGGGTACGCGGGGTCGGTCTGCGGGTTGCCGGCAACGGCGAAGCCGAGCTGCAGCAGCGAGGTGGACACGATCTGCGCGGCGCCGTGCTTGGTGCTCGCGTTGTACACGCTGACCTGCACCTCGGATGGCGGCGTCGGCGTCACCTTGGCCAGCGCGTTGTAGGCCAGCGGGGTGCCGATCTGCGGCGCGGGCTTGCCCGACACGCTCGGCACCGGTGGACAGGCGGTCGCGGCCGCGGTGTTGTCCGCGCGGTTGATCACCTTCACCCACACCACCACCGCGGCGATGACAAGGAGAACGGCGAGCACGATGGCCGGAATCGGTTTGCGCCTGCGGTATCCCCGACCGCGCTCCCGCGTCATGCCTACGGCAGCCACCTGCTGTCCTCCCCGGCCGAAAAGCCCTAGCGAAGCCCTAGCGCTGACCTGCTCGATGCACCTTGGTTGTCGATATGGTTGTCGCTGCTGATCAGCCTAGGCGTTTCAGCTCAACCGGGTGTACTTGGATCACCCTCCGTGCCGATGACGGTGATCGCTGGCTGCGATCAGCCTACTGCGCACAGTGCCTGCCATGGGCATCGCACCACGTACGTCCTGACGTCGGCAACCCGCGAGAAGTTGCCCGGATCGTCGAACGTGACCAAGTTGCGTCCGATCGGGTGAGTCAAGGTGTGTTGGCGCGTCTGGTGGGCTACCCTCTGGCCGCTCCACTGTCGGGGGACCTGCGGTGAATCGATTCTCACCAGGGTGGATCGGCGGTGTTCTGCAGGGAGACCTCCGTCACCGTCGACGGCGGGCACAAATTGCAGCTTTGAGACGTTGAGCAGCGCACGAACAACAGTCTCCGTGACCGCAGGGGTGAGAAGAACATGGCGACCGACTACGACGCTCCGCGCCGCAGCGAGGCCGACGAGCTGGCTGAGGACTCGCTCGAAGAGCTGAAGGCGCGGCGGGATCAGAACCAGTCAGGTGTCGTCGACGTGGACACGGACGCGCCGGACGAGAACTTCGAGCTGCCGGGTGCCGACCTGTCGGGCCTGTCGGGCGAGGAGCTCACCGTCAAGGTGCTGCCGAAGCAAGCCGACGAATTCACCTGTTCGAAGTGTTTCCTGGTGCACCACCGCAGCAGGCTCGCGGAGGAGCGGAGCGGGCAGTACATCTGCCGCGACTGCGCCTGAGGCGAACACTTCGACGTGACGAGTTTCTCGCACAACCCGATCGATAACGATCGGTCCAACTGGGCCTGGGCACCTGCCTGCGCGGCGGGTGCCCAGTACACGTTGTTACTCGCGCTGGTCAGCGGCCCTCGATGAGCGCCGTGACCAGCTTTTCCGGCTTGCGGGAACTGACCAGCCAGTACGGCGTCGGGTCGTTCTCGTCCCGGACCTCGATCCACACCATCGGCCCGATCCAGCTGCGCGTGAGCGCGAACGCGGCCGGGTCGAACCCTGGCCCGAGCACCTTGCGCTTGGCCGCGGGCGGCACGATCTGCACCTCGCCGACGCACTCGAGCGGCAGATGCGCCTGGCCGACCCACAGTTCGCCGTCGCGCACGTCGACCTTGGCCGCGCTGAAGCGCCAGAGCAGCAGCAGGCACAGCCCGATGGTGATGATGTAGGGCAGCCAGGCTCGGATGCCGGGGTAGCCCATGTCCACCTCGGCCGACAGGATGCCGGCGGCGACCAGCGGCATCAGCCAGTGCCACCAGGTCAGGTACAGCCGCTCGTGGAAGACCGGCAGACCGGCAGGACCCGGCTGCTCGGCTGCGTCCGCAACGTTGTCCGCGCCAGTTGCGGCCGTGCTTGCGCTGTCATTCACGGGTTCAGGGTAATCTCGCCGCCCGTGCCCAGCGTTGAGGTCCTGCTGTCTCGCATCGATCCCGATGTGCCACTGCCTTCCTATGCCCAGCCCGGCGATGCCGGGGCCGATCTGGTGACCACCGCCGACGTGGTGATCGCGCCTGGTGAGCGGGCGGTCCTCGGCACCGGCATCGCGATCGCCCTGCCCGAGGGCTACGCCGGGTTCGTGCACCCAAGATCGGGTTTGGCCGCGCGAGCGGGTCTTTCCGTGGTAAACACGCCGGGCACGATCGACGCGGGCTATCGCGGCGAGATCAAGGTTTGTCTGATCAACCACGACCTGCGCGAGCCGATCGTGTTGCGGCGTGGTGATCGCATCGCCCAGCTGGTCATCCAGCGGGTCGAGCACGCGCTCTTCCGCGAGGTCGCCGATGTCGGCGCCCTGCCGGCTTCGGTGCGCGGCGCGGGGGGCTATGGCTCGACGGGCGGGCATGCCACGCTCGGCGAGCGGGCGGGTGCCCGCGTGGGAACCGGGACGGAGAAGTAAGTGGGCCTGTTCGGGCGACGCCAGCGGGGTCGGCATACCGGCGACGAGGACGGCCGCGAGTCGTACTCGGGTGAGATCTACGCCGAGGAGTACGCCGCTGACGATGACTACGCCGCCGACGGCGAGTACGCCGAGGACGGCGATGACGCGGGCCCCTACGACGAGGACGAGCTGCCCGACGACGACCTGGTCCGGCTGGACCTCGGCTCGGTGCGGGTGCCGCTGCCGCCCAGCGCGCAGATCCAGGTCGAGATGGACCCGAGCGGTCCGCTGCGCGCGGTGCACATCATCAGCACCAACGCCCGGTACACGCTCAGCGCCTACGCCTCGCCGCGTTCCGGGCTGCTGTGGCCCGAGATCAGCAAGGAACTCGCGGACCAGCTCGGCGCGGACGGCGCAAGGGTCCGCAAGGAGACCGGCGAGTGGGGGACCGAGCTGGTCGCGTTCGTGAACAACGTGCTGCTGCGCTTCGTCGGCGTCGACGGTCCGCGCTGGATGCTGCGCGCGGTCGCGGCCGGTCCGAAGGAGCAGTCCGCGCAGGCCGCCGAGGAAC
>DASYBO010000712.1:0-3503 GCA_036500685.1 Pseudonocardiaceae bacterium
TCTTTCACGTCGAGCTGGGCCAGGAAATAGATGATCTCCTTGGAGACCACCTGACCCGGGACCAGCACCGGGAAGCCGGGCGGGTAGGGCACCACGAACGTGGTCGACACCAGGGTCTTGCCCTCAGCCAGTCGTCGCCCCGCCGTGCCGATCAACACGTACTCGCGGTCTGACTCTTCATACCCGGCATAGAAGGCCGACCGCGTGTCACCGAACGCGCAGGCGTCGACGGGACGAAAGGCGATGTCGAACTCACTGAAGTCGGGCAAGTGCGGCAGGTCCTCCGTGATCTCCTCGACGTGGCGGTCATGCAGTGCCCAGTCGGCGGCGCTGGCGGCCTTCTGAACGCGGTCGAAATCGGTGGCCACCCGGCGCAGCACGTCGAGCAGGTAGTGCACGCTCGACCAGGTCACACCGATTGTGAAGATCAACAGGACGCTGTTGATCGACGTCTTGTTGATCTGGATGCCGAATCGGTCCATCAGGATCTTCTCGCGGAAGTCATACCCGTTCATTCCGGTGTTGCCGAGGAACAGCGTGACCCGCGTCGGGTCCAGCACGAACTGATCGGATCGCCACGCCTCGTTCCACTCCGCCAGGGCGCCCTGCCTGATCGAAGCGGTCGAGCTGACCGCGGAGGCCCGGAACTCCTCGGGCACCAGGTCGGACTCGTCGAGGATGCGGAACCACTTACTAATCAGCCGGTCTCGGCGGACGCGATGCCGGAACACCAGCGCCATGTCGTAGACTTGCCGGACCAGTTGGAATCCCTCGATGTCGACCTGTCGGCGCGCCAGGTCCAGCGACGCGAGAAGTTGCTGGTTGGGCGACGTCGACGTGTGGGTCAAGAACGCCTCGCCGAACGCGTCCCGAGCGCGCGCATTGAAATCCTGATCGCGGACGTGGATCATCGACGCCTGCCGAAACGCCGACAGTGACTTGTGCGTGGAGTGTGTCGCGTACACCCGGACCCGGGCCCGGCTGGGGTCGGGCAGCAGCCGACGGTGCACCCACTCCGAACGGTCCACTCCTTCCATGGAGGCCGACCAATTCCGGTATTCCTCAGCGTATTCCGGCGACGACAACGTCTGGTAGAGACGATCGGCGGCCACCATGGCGGTGCGCTGCCGGGCCCACGGCACCGCGGTGGCAAACGCGTACCACGCCTCGTCCCAGAGGAAGCAGATGTCCGGCTTGATCGCCAGCACCTCCTCCATGACGCGCCGGGGGTTGTAGACGACGCCGTCGAAGGTGCAGTTGGTGAGCAACAGCATGCGCACCCGGTGCAGCTGCCCGGCCGCCTCCAGGTCCAGCAGCGTCTTCTTGATCGTTTCCAGCGACACCGCTCCGTAAATGGCGAACTGCGCCAACGGATATGCGTCGAGGTACAGCGGATACGCACCGGCCAGCACCAGACCGTAGTGGTGGGACTTGTGGCAGTTGCGGTCGATCAGAACGATGTCACCCGGCCGGGTCAGGGACTGCACGACAATTTTGTTGGCGGTCGACGTCCCGTTGGTGACGAAATAGGTGTGGTCGGCGTTCCACGTCTTCGCGGCCTTGTCCATCGCCTTCTTGATGTTGCCGTGCGGGTCCAGCAGCGAGTCGAGGCCACCCGAGGTGGTCGAGGTCTCGGCCATGAAGATGTTGCGGCCGTAGAACTCTCCCATGTCCTGCAGCGACTTGGAATTGAAGATGCTGGCGCCACGCGCGATGGGGAGGGCGTGAAACTGACCGACCGGTGCCGCGGCATAAGCGCGCAGTGCGTCGAAAAATGGTGTGGCGAACCGGTTCCGCAAGCCCGCGAGCACCGTGCTGTGCAGGTCGGTGACGTCGTTGAGCCGGTAGAACGTCCGGTCGTAGATGTCCGGATCATCGTTGTTGCCCGCCGCGATCGACTCGTCGGTGAGCAGATAAAGGTCTACATGGGGCCGCAACTCGCGGATCCACTCGCCGCATTCGACCCAGTCGTTGGCGTGATCGGGAACAGCGGCGTCGTCGTTGGGCCCTAGCAACGTGTTCATCAACGGCACCCGGTCGCGGGACCGCAGCGGCAGGTCGTGACGAATGATCGCGGCCTGGATCTCGCCGTTCAACGCGACCGCGGTAATGGCGTCCTCAACGCTCGGCACCACAAGCAGCTCGAACTGCACGTCATCGGACGGGCAGCGCAATGCTCGCAGGCATTCGGCCAGGCTGTCAGGGGCCGTGTTCGGGGCATCGTCGGCGAGCAACACCGTGTAGAACTGCTGCTGTTTGGCTTGGGCTACCAGCTCCTGGTCGGCCAACGGTGCCGTAGTGTCGAAAAGCCCTGCGCGGTCGCCGTATTCACACAGCAGCCGCACGGCCAGCGACACCTCTTCGGAGAGCCGCACCGTGGACTTGCTCTCGAGGTGAGCGCGGAAGGCAGCCAGATTCTCCGCACCGGGATACAACCAGTACCGCTCGTAGGCGCAGATCCGGTCCATCAGGCGTTTTACCCGGGCCATGTCGTGGGTGATGTCCAGCCCGGCGAGGTCGACCTCGGCGAGGTGGCGGCACGCGTCGTCGAGCAGGTTCCACGTGTCGACACGGGTGTACGACGGGTTGGCGACTGCCGCCAGCGCGGAGACGCGAAGTCGTCGCGGATGGGCACTGTCTCTATTCATCTCGTCACCTTCCGCGGGATCCAGCAACTATTGTCACCCGCCTGAGCTGCGCACGGGATCTTTTCGCCGAGGATTCGACGGCGTCGGTCAGCGATCCAGCTCGTCGTCACTGTCTATGACCCGCCGATTGGCACGGGTGTTGTCTACCCACCGCAGCACCGGAAGCTCCCAGCGGCGTGCCGGCAGATCGGTGACGTCGCCGAGCGACCTCACCACGGCCTGCGTCAGGCCCATGATGGCGGCCATCACCGGCAACAGCGGCTGCAGCGGCTTGGCCGCCGAGCGAACCGTGCTGATGCGGCGGGCCACGATCAGGCGCTCGATCGAGTGATACAGCCAGGCGCCGACGCCCAGCGCGTAGATCGAGAGCACCGACGCGATGATGGTCCAGCCGTAGGCGGCACACACCACGGCGCCCAGCACCACCGTCGCAGCCAGGAAGGCCGCGACGACGACACGCAGCTCCAGCCGGGTCATGCCGGCGGTCCCTCGCTCTCCGGCGCGCCGGCGGCGCCCGAACGCACCGCCCCCCGGACCGCCTGAGCGGCCGCCCGGATCTGCGGCGTCACCAGCATGACCTGACCCAACACTCCGTTGATGAAGCCCGGCGAGTCGTCGGTGGACAGCTCCTTGGCCAGCTGTACGGCCTCGTCGACGGCGACCGGCTCCGGGACGTCGTCGGCATACAGCAGCTCCCACACCGAGACCCGCAGAATGGCGCGATCCACCGCGGGCAACCGGTCTAACGTCCAGCCCTGCAGATGCGAGCTGATCAGGTCGTCGATATGCGCGCTGTGCTCTGCAACCCCGCGAGCCGCGGTCTGGGTGTAGGCCTGCAGCGGCGCCACATCCGGC
>DASYBO010000713.1:0-8795 GCA_036500685.1 Pseudonocardiaceae bacterium
CGAGCGCTGCATGGCCATCTCGGTCGTGGTCGCCGTCGACCCGGTCGCCGACGAGCTGATCGAGCGCATCAAGACCCGGATGGCCGCCCTGCACATCGGCGACGGCCGCCGCGGCTGCGACATGGGCCCGCTGGTCACCTCGGCCCACCGCGACCGTGTGGTGTCCTATTTGGACACCGGTGTGGCCGAGGGCGCCACGTTGGCCGTCGATGGCCGAAACCACGAGATCGACGGCGAACCCGGCGGTTTCTGGCTCGGCCCGACCCTGTTCGACGACGTCACCCCGGACATGTCGGTCTACCAGGACGAAATCTTCGGCCCGGTGCTCTCCATCGTCCGCGTCGCCAGCTATGCCGACGCGGTGAACCTGGTCAACGCCAACCCCTACGGCAACGGCACCGCGATCTTCACCGGCGACGGTGGCGCGGCACGCAAGTTCCAGAACGAGATCGAGGTCGGCATGGTCGGCGTGAACGTGCCGATCCCGGTGCCGGTGTCCTACTACTCCTTCGGCGGCTGGAAGGACTCGCTGTTCGGCGATTCGCACGCCTACGGCCCGGACGGCATCCACTTCTTCACCAGGAACAAGGTCATCACCAGCCGCTGGCCGAGCCGGGCATCGGCAGCCGGCAAAGTCGACCTCGGATTCCCCCAGAACCACTGACCGAGCGGTTGGCGCCCCGTGGTCCACGTCCCCGGGGCGCCAACCCACCCCCTCGCGGCCTACTATCGGGTGTGGCGCCGGGAGGGCGCCGCCGGGTCCGCGGAAAGGACTGAGTCCACCTCCCGAGCAGTGCGAACACCAGTAGCCCTGGCCTCTTCCTCGGCCTGAGCAGCGGACCGCAGGCCGCACGAGGGAGAAGCGACATGTCCGATTCACTTCCCGCGCGTCCGGATCTCGGCCAGCTGCGCAGGCGCGCCAAGGAGCTGCGCGACGCCGCCCGGCAGGGCGAGGAAAGCGCGCTCGCGCGGTTCACTCGGCACCTGTCCATCCAGCCGGACGCGGTCAGTCTGGCCACCGCTCAACTGGTCATCGCCCGTGAGCTGGGTTTCGCCAGCTGGCCCCGCCTCAAGGCCGCGATCGACGCCGGTCGATCGGTGTCGGCATTCCTCGCTGCCTCGACCGGCCGTCGTCCGCGCCTGGCCCTGGACATCCTTCGGGCCGACCCGGCCATCGCGCACCGCGACCTGCTCGTCGCGACCGTGCTCGGCGATGCCGATGCCGTCCGCGCGGCGATCGAGATAAACCCCGAGGTCGCGGTGGCCATCGACGACGAACGCGGCTGGCCGCCGCTGCTCTATGCCTGTTATTCCCGCTGGCACCAGCTCGACCCCACCCGGGCGAGCGGTCTTGCGGACGTGGTCCGCGCCTTGCTCGAAGCGGGTGCCAACCCCAACACCAACGACGGCGGTCGCCCGCAATTCCACTCCGCGCTGATGGGATCGGTCGACCTCAACAACCCGGACATCGCGGAGGTCCTGCTCGACGCGGGCGCCCACCCCGACCCGGGGCAGCCGATCGGCGTCGCGACCGGGTATCCAGACCACCGCTGCCTGACACTGCTGCTCGCGCACGGTGCTCGCGTGAGCGGAACCTGGGCCGTCGACGGGGCGATCGACGCCGACGATCCCGTCGCCCTGTCCCTGCTCCTCAACGCACTCGGTTCCGACGCGGCCCGCGAAAGGGCGACCCAGGCGCTGCCCGAAGCCACCGCCGAGGCGTCCCTGCCGGTCGTGGAAACCCTGCTGGACGCTGGCGCCGACCCGCGCGCCGAGACCGACGGAATCTCCGCCCTCCGCAAGGCCATCCGCGCGGGCAAGAACGACGTCGCCGCGCGGTTGCGCGCGGCAGGCGCCGTCGAGGACGACACCGACGTCGACCGTTTCCTCGGCGCGTGCCTCAACGGCGACCGCGACACCGCGACCCGGCTCCCGGCTGGCCACCCGGATCTCTCCGATTCAGACCGTGTCCTGATCGTCGACGCCGCAGGCTCCCGCCCGGCCGAAGCGATCGCGCTCATGCTCGACGTCGGTTTCTCCCACGCCGCCCGCAACCATCTCGGTGAGCAGCCGCTGCACACGGCCGCGTACAACGGAAACGCACCGGTCGTGCGGCTGCTCCTCGAAGCGGGAGCCGATGTCGATGCCCGTGATGCCCGCTTCGACGCGACCCCACTGGCGTTCGCCACGGTCGGCAGCCGCGAGCAGGCCGGCAAGCCGGGCGACTGGCTCGCGACGGTCCGCCTGCTGATCGACGCCGGTGCGTCAAGGCGCGAGGTGTGGATCACCGGCAAACCGCCGAGCGAGGAGGTCATCGTCCTCCTGAGTGACTACGGCGTCGGCCCAGACGAAACCCCGGAACCGGAGCCTGAGCCTGAAGACGACGACCTGCCCGGCGAACTCGGCACCGGCGTCCTGCCCGAGATGGCCCGCCACCTCCAGGCCGCGTACGAGGACCGCGACCTCGATCTGCTCGCTTCGCTGCTGCATCCCGAGGTGCGCTGGAGCGGGATGTGCACCAACAGGACCCAGGTCATGGACTGGTTTCGGCAAGTCGCCGCCGAAGGCACTCTGCCGACCGTGCGCGGCATCGAGGTCGATCGCGACGCCGTCCTCATGGCGCTGAGCGTGACCCGCCCGGCCGAAGGTGCCCGACCGGCGCCGCCACAACAGGTCTACCAGGTGTTCACCGTCGACGACGCCCAGGTCATCGACATCCGCGGCTATCCGGACCGCCGCAGCGCACTCGCGCGCGGCGAGCACGATCATGATTGACGGCCCGGACTAGACCGGTTCCAGCGGCTGGTGCGGTTCATCCGGCAGCTCGATCTCGATCGGGTCGCCGGGGTACACGTCACCGTCGGCGAGCACGATGCTCATCACGCCGGCCTTGCGGATCACGTTGCCGTCATCGTCGCGGCCCAGCACGGCCTTCATCAGGCCGTGCTGGAAGTGGTCGAGTTGCAGGCACGGGTTGCGCAGGCCGGTCACCTCGACAACCGCGGTCGCGCCGAGGCGCAGCCGGGTTCCGGTGGGCAGACCGAGCAGGTCCAAGCCAAGAGTCGTCACGTTCTCGCCCATCTGGCCTGCTTTCACGTTGAAACCGGCGTCGGCGAGTTCGTCGAGGAGTTCCGCGTGGATCAGGTGCACCTGGCGCAGATTCGGCGCGTCCGGGGTGCGGGCCATCCGGTGGCGATGCCGGACGGTGGTGCCGAGGTGCACGTCGCCCTCGACGCCGAGGCCGGTCAGCAGCGTGATCCACGCCGCGTTGGGTTTGCTGAAGGTGTACTCACCACTGCGGTTCACCGCCGCAACTGAACCGGTCATGCGCTCACCTTAGGTGATGTCTCATAATATGTCTCGAAACTGTCTTGAATTATCGAGCTATTGAGACAGGTGGCGATACAGGGTGGCGCGGGAGACGCCGACCGCGGCGGCGATCTCGTCGCCGGTGTGCCCGCCCTGCTCGTGCAGGCGCCGGGCCAGCTCCAACTGCTCGGGGCCAAGACGGCTCGGGCGACCGATCCCGCGCCGAGCCGGGGCCTGCGCCGACTCCGCGAACAGGCGGCGAACGCCGCGAAGTACCTCGTGTCGCAGGGTTTCGGTCGGCAGTTCGGCCAGGATCATCACCGGATCGCTGAGCATGGCGACCGCCTGCGCGGCGCGAACCTTCGCACCGACGTCGGGATTCGGCCCCGCGACGAGGTTGTTGGCGAGACCGATCACCGCGCTGAACCGGGGAAACACCGTGTTCTGGGACATCATGGCCAGATCGTGCACGCTCATCTGCAGCGACCGGCGATGGGCCAGCAGTGCGTCGAGCAGGCCCTCGATCACCGCCCAGCGCATCGTCACCGGGTCGGGTCCGGTCGCCTGCGCGGTGCTCAGCGCGGTTTCGAGGTCGCGCAGCAGGGGTTCGGCGAGGTCGGCCAGGATCTCGGCCTTGGTGGGGAAGTGGTAGAGCACGGCGGCCTTGCTGACCCCGAGCCGGGCCGCGATCTCCCGCAGTGACGTGCGCTGGTAGCCGTGGTTGCCGAACAGGTCGCTGGCGATGGCCAGGATCTCCGCCCTGGTATCGCGCTGGGTGCTCTCCGGCATGCACCGACTCTACCAGTTGACTGACCAACGGTCAGCGCTCTACGGTGAGATGACTGACCGACGGTCAGTCTCAAGACGGCAAGGGGGAAGTGTGATGCAACCACGGAATCGACGAGTACTGATCTCCGGAGCGAGCGTGGCAGGCCCGGTGCTGGCCTACTGGCTGCGCAGGTACGGGTTCGAGCCGACCGTGGTCGAGTTGGCGGACGAGCTGAGGGCGGGCGGGTATCCGATCGACGTCCGCGGCCAGGCGGTGACCGTCGCCGAGCGAATGGGCCTGCTGCCCGAGGTCCGCGCGGCCGGCGTCGACACCGCCGAACTGACCTTTGTGGACGGAACAGGGCGGACACGGGCGTCGCTGAACATGCGCGCGATGCGGAAGGCGAGCGGCAGCAACGATATCGAGCTGCGTCGAGGTGATCTAGTGCGCATCCTGTGCGCGGCGACAACGGCCGACGTCGAGTACTGCTTCGGCGACCGGATCACCGCGCTGCGCCAGCACGCGCGGGGCGTGCACGTCGAATTCGAGCACGGTGCCGCGCGCGAGTTCGACCTGGTGCTCGGGGCGGACGGCCTGCACTCCGGTGTGCGCGGGCTCGCCTTCGGCCCTGAGCGCGAGTTTCTGCGCTACCTCGGCTACTACTTCGGCGGCGCGGACGTCGATCCGCGCTTCGGCGCACCGGACCGGGTGGTGCTGCGCAGCGCGCCGAACCGCGGGGTCGGCGTGTACCGATTCGGCGAGCAGGCGGCGGCGTTCTACCTGTTCGCGAGTGAGCAACAACTGGACTACGACTACCGCGACCCGATCGCGCCGTGCCGATTCTTCGCCGAGCGGTTCACCGACGATTTCTGGCCGACCGGCGTGATCGAGGTGATCCGCGCGACCGAGGGCATGTACTTCGATTCGGTCAGCCAGGTGCGCATGCCGGCCTGGTCGACCGGGCGGGTGGCCGTGGTTGGGGACGCGGCGTACTGCCCGACGCTGGTCACCGGCGCGGGCACCAGCCTGGCCATGGTCGGCGCCTACCTGCTGGCAGGCGAACTGCACGCGGCAGCGGGCGATCACGAGCGCGCCTTCGCCGCCTACGAACGACGCTTCCGCCCGCAGGTCACCAAGGCGCAGAGCGGCACGCCCGAGGGTGCCAGGATGATGATCCCGGCGACCGAGGGCGCGATCTGGCGGCGCAACCAACTCCTCCGGCTCGCCCCGCTCGCGGTGGCAATGGCCGGCATGCAGCGCCGGTTCGCGCGGCCGGACTCAGGCCAGGAACTGCTCGACTATTCGGCCGTGGTCAGTGCCGCGCCTTCGCCTCCTCCCGCACGTCTGCGTTGAGGTGCTCGGGCATCGGGTCGTAGCGGGCGAAGCGGCGGACGAACCCGCCCGCACCCGAGGTCATCGAGCGCAGGTCGATGGCGTAGCGGAGCAGTTCGCCCTCGGGGACCTCGGCCCTGACCACGGTATGGCCCGCCTCGCCCGGTTCGGTGCCGAGCACCCGGCCGCGCCGCCCGGACAGGTCGCCGAGGATGGTGCCGAGGTGCTCGTCGGGCATGGTCACGGTGATCTCGTCCACCGGTTCCAGCAGGCTGATCCTGACGTTCGCGGCGGCGTCCTTGAGCGCCAGTGCGCCCGCGGTCTGGAACGCGGCGTCGGAGGAGTCGACGCTGTGCGCCTTGCCGTCGGTGAGCGTCACCCGCACATCCACAACGGGATGACCGCTGTGCAGGCCGGCGGCGAGCTGCGCGCGGACGCCTTTCTCGATGCTCGGGATGAACTGGTGCGGCACGGCTCCGCCGACGGTCTTGTCGACGAACTCGAACCCGCCGCCGCGAGGAAGCGGTTCGATGGTGATGTCGCAGACCGCGAACTGGCCGTGCCCGCCGGACTGCTTCACGTGCCGGCCGTGGCCGGACGCGGCCCCGCCGAACGTCTCGCGCAGCGCGACCTTCACCGGTTCGGTGTCCACTTCGGCCCCGCCCGCCTTCAACCGGGCCAGCACCACGTCCGCGTGCGCCTCGCCCATGCACCACAGCACCAGCTGGTGCGTTTCCGGGTTGCGGTCCATCCGCAGCGTCGGGTCGCTGGCCACCAGCCGGGCCAGGTTGCGGGCCAGCGTGTCCTCGTCGCTGCGCGTCCGCGCCACCACCGCCACCGGCAGCAGCGGTTCGGGCATCACCCACGGCGTCATCAGCATCGGATCTTCCGGCGCGGACACGGTGTCCCCGGTCTCGGCCGAACCGACCTTGGTCAACGCGCACAGGTCACCGGCGACGCAGTACGGCACCTCGCGCAGGTTCGCGCCCAGCGGCGAGTAGATGTGCGCGACGCGTTCGTCGGTGTCGTGGTCGGAGTGGCCGCGATCGGCGAGGCCGTGCCCGGACACGTGCACCGCGTGCTCCGGCCGCAGCGTCCCGGAGAACACCCGCACCAGCGACACCCGCCCGACGTAGGAGTCGACCGCGGTGCGCACCACTTCGGCGGCGAGCGGACCGTCCGGGTTGGCGGTGATGTCGCGATGGGGTTTGCCGTCCGGGTCGGTGACCGACGGCAGCGGATGTTCCAACGGGGACGGGAAACCGCCGGTGAGCACCTCGAGTAGTTCGGCGACGCCGAGGCCGGTCATGGCCGACACCGGGATCACCGGGTAGAACGAGCCGCGCACGACCGCCTTCTCCAGGTCGCCGATGAGCGTCGCGTTGTCGATCGGTTCGCCCGCGAGGTAACGGTCCATCAAGGACTCGTCCTCGCTCTCCGCGATGATGCCCTCGATCAGTTCGTTGCGGGCGTTGGTGATCCGCTCGTTCTCGGTGTTGTCCGGTTCGCTGACCTTCGGCGGATAGCCCTGGCCGTAGTCGAAGTAGCGCCCGGTGAGCAGACCGATCAGGCCGGGGGAGCCGTCGGCCGGCGGTAGATAGAGGGGCATCACGCCGTCGCCGAACGCGGCCTGGCACGCGGCCAGTTCACCGTCGAGGTCGGCGCGTGGATGGTCGAGTCGACCGATCACCACGGCGCGCGGCATGTTGACCGACGCGCATTCCTGCCACAGCGCGACCGTTGCCGGGTCGACGCCTTCGGCTGCGCACACCACGAACAGCGCGGCGTCGGCGGCACGCAGGCCGGCGCGCAGTTCACCGACGAAGTCGGCGTAGCCGGGGGTGTCGATCAGGTTGATCTTGATGCCGTTGTGTACCAGCGGCGCGACGGCGAGGCCCACCGAGCGCTGCTGCCGCACCGCGGCCGGATCGTGGTCGCAGACCGTGCTGCCCTCGACCACCGAACCGGCTCTCGGCAGCACACCGGTCGCGGCCAGGAGCACCTCGGTGAGGGTGGTCTTGCCCGAGCCGGACGGGCCGACCAGGACGATGTTGCGTACCTTGGCCGGGTCGTCAACAGCGACCGCGACCCCGTTCTGGCCATTCACATGGCCGGCCTCCGTATTTTTCGAGCCCATCGCGGTCCCACCTCCGACGGAACGACGGAAAAATCGGTTGTGTTCGATCTCACACCCATGAGCCGACCTGGACAACCCTTAACGACAAGCACCATCCGGGAGGACGACATGCCAACATCGGCCGAATCCGCGTTCCAGTTCGGGCATACCGCCGCTGGCCAGCCGCTACCGTGGGAATGGGCTCGGACGCGCTTGGTGACCGCGCGGAACTACTGGATCGCGACAGCCGGCACGCACGGACCACACCTGCGGCCGTACTGGGGCGTCTGGCGCACCGACGGACTGTGGTTCTCCACGGCCAATCGCGCCCTCGCCAATGCCGAACGTGACCCGCACGTGAGCGCGCACCCCGAATTGGCCGAACCGGCCGACGAAGCGGTGATCGTCGAAGGCGAACTCACCCGCGTGCGCGAGTTCGACCTG
This sequence comes from Pseudonocardiaceae bacterium, assembly GCA_036500685.1. Classification (GTDB taxonomy): domain Bacteria; phylum Actinomycetota; class Actinomycetes; order Mycobacteriales; family Pseudonocardiaceae; genus CAJCJE01. The sequence goes on from DASYBO010000713.1 coordinate 7,971, forward strand.
CTCGTGGACGTGCTCGCCCGATACAACGCCAAATACGGCGGCGACGCGGAACCGACCGAAGAGGGCATGCGCGACTCGGGGGGCGCGGCGGGCGCGGTGCTGCTGGTGCGGCCCGGCACCGTGCTCGGCTGGTCGGTGGACGCACTGGACCGTGCCACCCGCTGGCGGTGCGAGGGAGAAGTGGCCTGGTGAAAACGGCTGTTATTGGCCTGCGCAAGCGGGCCACGTCGCACGTACATTGGTGTTGACAACGCCGTGAGCTGCGGATTTACCGGCTCCCGGCATCGACAACCGAACACCCCCAAGAGGCCGCCGTGAGTTCCGCCGAAACCAGCCCGCAGGGCACCAGTACCCCGTCGACGCCAGTCGTTGGCACCGCCCGCGTCAAGCGCGGCATGGCCGAAATGCTCAAGGGCGGCGTGATCATGGACGTGGTCACCGCGGACCAGGCCAAGATCGCCGAGGACGCCGGCGCCGTCGCGGTCATGGCGCTGGAGCGGGTGCCCGCCGACATTCGTTCGCAGGGCGGCGTCGCCAGGATGAGCGACCCCGACCTGATCGACGGCATCATCGCCGCCGTGTCCATCCCGGTCATGGCCAAGGCCCGGATCGGCCACTTCGTCGAGGCCCAGGTGTTGCAGTCGCTCGGCGTCGACTACGTCGACGAGTCCGAGGTGCTCACCCCGGCCGACGAGACCCACCACATCGACAAGTGGAAGTTCACCGTGCCGTTCGTCTGCGGCGCCACCAACCTGGGCGAGGCGCTGCGGCGGATCGCCGAGGGCGCCGCGATGATCCGCTCTAAGGGCGAGGCCGGCACCGGCA
>DASYBO010000714.1:0-2183 GCA_036500685.1 Pseudonocardiaceae bacterium
CCGCGATCTGGCCCGAGTACCAGCTGCCCGCGCCGGCCGCGGTCGGCAGGGAACTGCTCGCCCAGATCAACGGCGGGCATGTGGTGTCGATCATCTGGGTGTCGGCGCACCGGGCCGCGCTCGGCTTCGTGCTCGGCGTCGCCATCGGCACCCCGCTCGGCCTGATCCTGGCCAAGGTGTCGCTGCTGCGGTCGGCGTTCGCGCCGCTGCTGTCCGGGTTGCAGAGCCTCCCGTCGGTCGCCTGGGTGCCTGCGGCGATTCTCTGGTTCGGCATCCAGCCCACCGCGATCTATTTCGTGGTGCTGCTCGGTTCCGTGCCCTCGATCGCCAACGGCATGCTGGCCGGGGTCGACCAGATCCCGCCGATCCTGTTGCGTGTTGGCACCGTGCTCGGCGCGGGTCGCCTCGCCAGTGCGCGACACATCCTGTTGCCGGCGGCACTGCCCGGTTATCTGGCCGGGCTCAAGCAGGGTTGGGCGTTCTCCTGGCGCTCGCTGATGGCGGCAGAGCTGATCGCGAACTCGCCGCAGTTGGGCGAGGGGCTCGGCCAGTACCTGCAGAACGGGCAGGCGCTGAGCGACATGCCGACGGTGATCGCCGCGATCGTGCTGATCCTGCTGGTCGGCATCGGCGTCGAGCTACTGGTGTTCCGGCCGCTGGAGCGCTCGGTCCTGCGCTCGCGGGGCTTCTGAGACGGGTTGGAGCCGGGGTGAACCGGCCGGTTGGCGCAAGCCGGCCGGCGCACCCCGGTGTGTGAGTTGCGAGTTTCCCTTCGGGACCTCCTTCTCGGTGAGTGGCTCCCCGATACCAGGGCTCAGGATTGGATACAGGTAAACATCGGATGTCCGGCCAAGCTGGACTGTGGACATGCACCTCAGCGGCCTCGTCATCACCATCCGTATCCCACCCCCTCCCATCGGCACTGATAAGCCACTTCCTGCGCCTCTCGAAGTAAGGTCGACCATCACAAACGTTTACATATGAGTTACACCACTCATCGGCCCAGGTCAACATTCATCCCATGACTTCATCGATCTGGCTGGCTCTTGTCGTTTTCACATCCGCGACTCCGGCGGGGCGGCACCGAGCTTGATCTAGAATCGGTTCAGCCGCACCGAGTGATCGAGTGGGAGGCGCCGTGCCGGTCACGATCCGCGACGTGGCGCGGGAAGCCAAAGTCTCCGTGGCGACCGTCTCCAGGGCGCTGAGTTCGCCCCATCAGGTCAACCAGGCCACTCGCGAACGGGTACTTGCCGTCGCCGACCAGTTCGGCTACCGGCCCAGCCCGGCAGCCCGCAGCCTGATCACCGGCAAGACCGGCAACATCGGCCTCGTCATGCCCGACCTCGGCAACCCCTTCTTCACCGGCGTACTCAAGAACGTGCAGGCCAAGGCCCGCCAGTCCGGCTACGGCGTGTTCGTCGGCGACAGCGACGAGGACCCCGCGGTCGAGGAGGAGCTGGTCCGGTCGATGGCCAAGCAGGTCGACGGTGTGCTGCTCTGCTCGCCGGGGATCAAGGACTCGCAGATCACCGCGTTGGCCGCGAACACCACCCTGGTACTGCTCAACCGACGCGTGCGGGGCATCTCCGCCGCGCTGATGGACAGCGCGGGTGGGATGCGCCAGTCGATCGAACATCTGGCCGCGCTCGGCCACCAGCGCATCGCGTTCCTGTCCGGTCCGCGCAATTCCTGGTCCAACAAGCACCGGATGCGCGGGCTGCGCGCGGCCGTCGAACAGACCAAAGTGGACATGCTCACCCTCGGCCCGTTCGCGCCGCGCTACTCCGGCGGCGTGCAGGCCGCGGACCTCGCGCTGGCCGAGAACGTGACCGCGATCATCGCCTACAACGACATCATGGCCCTCGGCGCGCTGGCCAGGATGCACGAACGCGGCATCGACGTGCCGGGCGAACTGAGCCTGACCAGTTTCGACGACCTGGTCTACGCGGCCGTGTCCGCGCCCGCGCTGACCACGGTCGCTATGCCGGTGGACGCGGCCGGTCGACTTGCGGTGGAACTGCTGCTGTCCCGGTTGGCCGATCCGGCTTCGCCGGTGGTGCACCAGGAACTGCCGACCCAGCTGATCGTGCGCGGGACGACCGCACCGCCGCCGGCCTGAGGCCGCCGGTCAGCGCGACGAACGCGCCTGCCAACAGGACCACCCCACCGGCGATGACCGG
>DASYBO010000715.1:0-4014 GCA_036500685.1 Pseudonocardiaceae bacterium
GACAGCTCCTTGAGCCTGTTCAGCTCCCGCAACAGCATCTCCAACGGCACTGTCCTCGTCAGCGTCATCTCGGGCCACAACTCCCAGCTCTCCACACGGGACATCGCGCGTCAGGACGCAGGTGACACACCGCAACCACGACATTCGTCCGTTCGGCGTACTCGCTATATGCGAGTTTGCATGTTAGCTTACTTCCACGCAGCGGTACATGGGAAGTGAGAGTCATCATGTCAGACCCGCAGGCTAGCGCAGCGCTCTCGCTGGCCGATGCCCGGCGGCGCCAGCAGCGCGCGCCGTGCCACACGGCACACCATCGCGGTCTGAATAGCAGTGGTCTCGCGGGCGGTGTGATCCTCTGCGCACGCCGCGCGCTCACGAGGTGCACGTCAGGGATCCCCGGCGGCCGAAGCCGGCTCGTCGCGGCGGCACTACGCGACGCGGTCGCCGACGTGCACCACCGCCGGTCCGCACGACCAAAGCGACTTCGAGCGCCGCTGAGGTCGTGCGGACCGGCCGGCTGGACTTCGGAACGAGGCGAAGGCAGCCCCGCGCGGGTGCCAACTCATCGAGCAGACCCCGCCCACCAACGGTGAGACCACCTCACGGCGGTAGTGCGCTACCCGGTCTCGTCCCGGCCGAGTTGGCATGTCCGATGTGTCTCGTGTGGTCGATGGGGAGGTCGGGTGTGCCAGATCCCCGCCGCCGTGTCGCTCGCGGAATTGCTCTTCCTGGTGCTGGTACCGACGGCCGGTCTGGCCTTGGGGTTATCGGGTGGGTGGTGCCCTCAGCGGCCGCGGCACCGGGCGACACGCCGCTACGTGCGCCACCCGCTGCTGTATGGCCCGCCGCGAAAACCCTGGAGAGGGTGGCTCGCCCGGGGTGGTCACGGACGACACCGCGAGGGGCCAGCACGTGGGTCACCGGGTCGCTCCAGGCTTCGGCGGGACGCCTGACCAGTCCGCGAGCCTTGGCCATCGAGCCGGATACCCGGAGGCGAGCAACCGGTGGCGGCGCGATGGTCACCGAGATCGACGTGGCCCAACGACACCGCACAAGGCGGGGCAGTGGTGGCCCGGTCGGCGAAAGTTTTGCATTGCGCCCACGACGCGCGGGGCTGGCCGGGGGTCTTGGCGGCCGCTCCGGCTGGAATTCCACCCTCTCCGATATCCACCATCTCACAGTCAACCTCGGACCGAAGGAGAACCGTGTCCGAACCAGCCACAGTCAACCGCGGAACAACGAATCCCTTACGGCGGGCTGAGTTGTTGACCCGCACCGAGAGCGCATACCGAGCCCCCGACGGCGCACACAACGCACCGGTGATCCCGCGATGTCGCTGCGGGGCCCACGCACCCTCCATCACGCCCACTGCGCGGCACTGGCGCCCGGAACGCCATAAGGATCCGGGTAGCAGCGCGCTGTGCGCGGTGGTGATCTACGGACGCCACCCACATCTGTCCTGTGCACAGCGGGTCGAGGGCGACGAGTGGCTGGAGTTCGGGCAGCTGCGTTCGGTGCCGTGGCGGCGGGTCGGTATGTGTTGGGCCGATGTCGAACACCCGGTCATCGCGCTACGTCGCACTCCACTCGGGCTGTGGGTGCCGCGCGCGAATCCGATGCTATCCGTTCGTAGCCCTAGACCTCGCGCCCTGCCTACCGGAGCCAGACATGTCCCCTAAGCCGCACCAGGCTGGCGATGGAGGCTGGGAGGTTCGGCTCTACGTGTCCTCGAATAGTCATCGCCGCGCAAGGGCGACACCACACGGCAGGCCGTGATCCTGCCGCGCCGCGTACGGCCAGGCCTTGGTGACGACCGGCGCCCAAGGCTGTAGTCGATCACCCATTCCGCATGACAGATATCAGATTGGCGCACTATCAAGGGGGAACGTGTGGACGAGCACGAGAAACCGGAGATTCCCGGGCGGCGGGTGCCCGATGAGTACTTCCGGGTCAAATCATCCGCTCGAGTGTGGAACTACTGGCTCGGCGGCAAGGACAACTACGCCGTCGACCGCGAAGCCGGCGACGAGTACATCCGGCTGTACCCCGAGATCGTCGACACCGCAATACAAGGCCGCCAGTTCCTGATCCGCGTAGTCAGCTACCTCACCGGTGAGGCCGGTGTCCGCCAGTTCCTCGACATCGGCACCGGGTTACCGACCATGCAGAACACCCACGAGGTTGCCCAAGGGATCGCGGCGGAGGCGAAGGTCGTCTATGTGGACAACGACCCCGTCGTCCTCGCGCACGCCCGCGCTTTGCTCACCACCACCACCGACGAAGGCGTCACCGGCTACCTCGACGCCGACGTCAACGACCCCGACCTGATCGTCAGCGGCGCCAGCAACGTCCTGGACTTCGATATGCCGATCGCGGTCATGCTGCTGGGCATCCTCGGCCACGCCGCCGAAACCGCCGAACAGATGCACTCCATCACCCGCCGGCTGATGGCCGCCGTACCTTCCGGCAGCTACCTCGTGGTGCAGGACGGTGTGGACATCGGCCACCAAGGCCAACGTCAGGCCGCTGGCCTGCACCGCTACCACCTGCGCACCCTCGACGAGTTCGACGCCTGCTTCGAGGGCCTCGAACTCGTCGACCCCGGCACGGTGCCCATCAACTCCTGGCGACCTGACCTCGCCGAGACCGGACACACCCGGCCACTGGTGAACAGCCGCGTCGGAGCCGGCCGAAAGCCGTGACACCCCTCAACGTCGTCAACGGGAAGAGTACGAAAGAAATGGCTATCGGCGACCCCCAGGCCAGTGCCCCCGCCCGGGTGCTCGCCGCGACCGGGCAGTTGGCTACCCCAGCCGCGGACCTGCTGACCGTCTCTGAGGTCGCCACACGATGGCGAGTGTCGAAAATGACGGTCTACCGGATGGTGCACTCCGAGCAGCTGGCCGCTATCCGCATCGGCCACTCATTCCGTATACCCCGGGCCGGGGTCGAGGCTTTCTTACAACCTGTGACGCGCTCCACGTAACCCACCAACGCACCGATCCGATGGTCAAACCGTGACTTGACCCTGTCTGTTCGCTTCGACCCCGAGAGACAGGGATGCCCAGAGCGCGAACCCGCCGACGGTCCCTGTAGGCCGGGCGGCGGATTCGCCTCGCCGCCGTTCCCCTTCAACCCCCCGGGGGGAACGGCGCACAGAGTGGAATCCCGGCCGTCCGGGACTTCGGCCGGGATTCCACTCTCCCCGCAAGACCCACCCCGATCGCAGGAGAACCCGTGCCCGAACCAGGCCCGACCAGCCGTCGACCCCTCGACATAGTGCTGCGGGAGGAGTTGTTGACCCGCGCGAGAAATGACCGGGCGGCCCGCCACGCCCATTCCGCCGGTGAGACACCCTGGAGTGTCATCGAACAGGTCGACATCGACAACCTGGCGTTCCTCACCAGACGTCTTTCCCGCTATGGCTGGCTCGGTTCCGATCTGGTCGGCTCACACGGCGCGCACGCCTGCTGGCTGCTGGTCCAGCACGCCCCAGCCGAGCAACAGCAGGCGTGGCTACCGCTGATGCAGGCCGCCGCGCTCGATGGGTGGGCCGAGGAACGCGACCTCGCCCACCTGCGGGACAGCGTGGACATGCACACCGGCCTACCCCAAACCCACGGCACCCAGTCGGTGAGCTACGACGACCCGGCCCGGGCCCGGTTGTGGCCGCTCGCGCTCACACGCGGGGGAGAAAGACTCCCTGGGGCGCGTGGGGTTTCGTGAAGTTCCGGCGAAAGCACTCTGACCCGCTCACCGAAGAAATCGTGGGAGAAACTTTCGCGGGGAGGGCAAGCCAGCCATGAATGTCACCGGCCATCGCACTCGGAACCGACCCGAACCCGACATCGAAGAACACCACGGCACAGATCCCGATACGACAACTCCTCACACCCACACCCACGCCGAACCTGACGCCGGCACCGATACTGGTGCTGGCGTCGCGGTGCTTGTGCCGGTCACCGGAATGATCCGCACGATCGCCTGGGAGCCCGACGTGGTGGCCCTGGCCCG
>DASYBO010000716.1:0-6254 GCA_036500685.1 Pseudonocardiaceae bacterium
GTCACCTCGGCGCTCTACCCGATCTTCGCGACCTATGCCTACCTGGTCACGCTGCCGATCATCGCCGGCATCGACCGGGACACCCTGCTGCCGCTGGTACGGCCGAACGAGGGCCTGCTCGCGGTGGTGATGGCCGGCGCGATCCTCGGCGCCTTCCTGCGCTACCTGCGCGGCGACGACATCCGCGCCCGTTTCTACCCGCTGGTCGACGTGCCACTCGCCGTATTCCTGCTCTCGGCGACGGTGTGGCCGTTGGCCTCGCTGGGCCTGCGCGGCCAGATGCCCGGCGGTCAGGACTACGCGTCGATCCTGCCGATGATCAAGCTGGTGGGCATCTACTTCCTGGTCCGCTACACGGTGCGCACCGAGCACGAGACGCTGCGAGTCATCCGGTTCATCGTCTGGCCCGGCGCCACCGTCGCACTCATCGCGGTGCTGCAGACGCTGAAGTTCGGCCCGGTGCTGACCCTGCTGCAGACCTACTGGGACAGCAGCGCGTCCGGCACCGGGGACAGCGCCACCAACGCGGAGCTGGCCGAGCGCGGCAGCGCCACCCTCGGTTCGCCGATCGCGGCAGGCGACGTCATCATCATCAGCCTGGTCCTGGTGTTGTGCTGCGGCGCAAGGGGTCTGCTCGGCCGGCGCGAGCGGCTGTTCCTTGCCATGGTGCTGGGCACCGGTGTGCTGGCCGCCGGCCAGTTCTCCACCTGGATCGCCACGGCGGTGGCCTTTGCGTTGCTGGCCTGGCGCTTCCCGAACCTGCGCCGCCAGGCCAAGCGCTTCGCGCCGCTGGTGCTGGTCGCACTGGTGATCGGCGCGCCGGCGTTCCTCGGCCGGCTGAGCGGCATCGGTGAGAACGGCTCGCTGTTGCCGGAGCCCGAGCAGGGCCGGCTGGACAACCTCAGATACATGTACCTGCCGCACTTCAACTGGGTGACCACATTCATCGGGGTCTCCCCCAACGAGGTGATCCAGGCCCAGGAGCGCTGGCGCGATGTGATCTACCTCGAATCGGGCGTGCTGTACTTCCTGTGGGTCGGCGGCATCCCGATGATCGCGGCGTTCATCTGGCTGTCGGTCCGGGTGCTGCGCAGCGTGCAGCCGGCATTGGCCCACCCAGGCCCGTTCGGCGCCATGTCGTCCTGCCTGGACATCGTCTGGCGGTTCCTGCTGGTGCTCACCCTGATCGACCCGCACCTGCAACTGCGCGGCACCGGGGACCTGATATTCACCCTGCTCGCGGTGTCTGTGTCCGGCTTGGACCAGCGAGGCATCACCACCGAGAGACGCGGGTTACCGAGCTTCATGGTAGGCACCCCGAGACAGCCCGTACACACCGCGTGAACCCAGCCATCCGACACAGCGCTCGGGACGACTCACCTCGAACACCGCGCCAGCTGTTTGTTTGCTAAGAATCGATCCCTCTGCATTGTCGCGCGGATACCGGCGGCCTACTTTTCAAGTAGGGCCCGCTAGTTGGCGCGCCCGGACGGAGGCTGCGGTATGAACATCCGCGAAACACTGCTCGCCGCACTACGCAGCCTGCGCAGCAACGGCCTTCGCTCGCTTCTCACCACGGTCGGAATCATCATCGGTGTTGCCGCGGTCATCATTCTGGTGGCGCTGGGCAACGGCATGAAGGCCGGGTTCGACGCTCAGTTCAGCAAACTGGCCAACCAGATCACGGTCAGCCCGGCGACCGGCGCGGTGCCCGGCGGCGGCACCGCTCGCAACCTCACCGACGAAGACGTGCGAGCGTTGCAGAACCCGAGCCAGGCACCTGACATCGCGACGGTGACGCCCGTGATGACCGGCAGCGTGACGCTCACCCAGGGACAGGCCCAGGAACGAGCCAGCATGATCGGCTCCACCGAGAACTACCTGGACATCCTGGACCGGACGGTCGAGGCGGGCAGCTGGTTGAACCAGTCACAGGAGCAGGGCGACGAGAAGGTTGCGGTGCTCGGCGAGCAGGCCGTCGGACTGCTCTGGGGCCAGTCGGCGGGGATCGACCAAGCGATCGGCTCGGAGCTGCGGATCAACAACACCACGTTCAGGGTGGTCGGCGTCCTGACACCGGACGGCCAGAACGACAATGTGGTGCTGGTCCCGTTCGGCGCGGCCCGCGCCTATCTGGTGGGCAATAACAACGGCGAGGTCAACCAGATCATTGTTAAGTCGACGAGTGCCGACACGGTGAACCAGGCGACCGCTGAGCTGACCACCATTCTGGACAAGCAACACTACATCAAGAACCCGACCGACCAGGATTTCACGGTGCACTCGTTCACCAACCTGCTCACCCAGCGAACGCAGTTCATCACATTTCTGACATTGTTCATCACCGCGATTGCGGCGATCTCGCTCATCGTGGGTGGCATCGGGGTCGCCAACATCATGTTGGTGGCGGTCACCGAGCGAACGAGGGAGATCGGCATCCGAAAGGCGATCGGCGCGCCAAGGCGGGCCATCCTGTACCAGTTCCTCACCGAGGCGATCATGTTGACCGGTCTCGGTGGCGTGGTCGGTGTGCTCATCGGCATCGGAGTGACCCTGGGCGGTGCGGTTGTGGTGCCAAAGCTGGTCCCTTCGTTCCCCACCCCAGAGCTGACGGCCGCGCCGGTGCTGATCGCGTTCATTGTCAGCCTGATCATCGGTCTGGTCGCCGGTGGCTACCCGGCCAACCGGGCGGCCCGGATGCGACCCATCGAAGCGCTGCGCTTCGAGTAGCCGATGCTCGGGTCAGCTGAAGAAGTGCGTAGTGGGTCTTTGCTGGCGCACGCCGTCCAGGGTGATGTCGACCTGCTCGTTGTAGAACGCAACCAGCCCGGCGACCGGCGACAGCTCGCGGGTCGGGAACTGATAGGTCCAGGCGAGATCGGGATAGGTGGCCGCACCGATGCGCACCGACCAGTAGCCACTGGTGCGGCCCTTGTAGGGACAGGCGGTCACGGTGTCCGAGGCCCGCAGGTAGCCAAAGTTCACCGTGGCGCGGTCGAGGTAGTAGCGGGTCGGCAGACCGGTCTCGAACACCATCACCGGCGAGCTCGACTCGGCGAGCACTACACCGTCCCGCTCGATGCGGACCGATCGACCCGAGCGCAGCGCGTCCACCCGGGTGTAGGGATTACGCGGGTGGACGAAGATCTCTTCCTCCTCCTCGAACCAGGCATCCAGCGCAGACCACCGGAACCGGACGGTGCCCGCCGGCCCGGTCGCGCTCGCCGGGTCGGTGAACTCGCCGGGGTAGACCAGCGCGGCGTCGGGTCGATGCAATGACTCCGATCGCAGTCCGTAGCCGAGAGCGGCGATCCCGCGCGGGTCGTCCTCGGGCTGGCCGTCGACAAGCAGATCGGTTCGGACATCGGCCAGCGGTATGTGGTACCACGGGTAGTAGGGCCATTCCCACAGGTAGAGCGCCCGCACCGTGTCCAGCACGACCGTGCCACCGAGGACAGCGCGGACCCGCCTCGGCACCGGCTCGACATGACCGGCCGGCACGATCGTATGAGGGTGGTTGCGCACCGTCGCCTCCCGGCATCCTCAGGGTCTTGGGCACCGCGTGTGGGTCAGGGGTTAGATGGACAGGTGAACATTGCACCCGACGCTGATGAGAACGCGGCGCGATCCCACCACGCTAAGCCGTAGCCCCGGATGAACGGCACTGCACGTGATGCGCCCGCGTCCGGTCGGACTCGACGCTCATGGCGAACCGCCCGTACAGCCGCGTCCGTCGTGGCGGCGTTGCTGGTGACGTCCCTGGCGGGCTGCGGCCATAGGCCGCCTCCTCCTCCTCCCCCGCCGCCACCGCCCCCGTCCAGCGCCGCGCCGCCCGCCGCCGCGGCCCCTCCGTCCACCCCGCCACCCCCGCCGCCGGTCGCGGCGGGGCCGCCACCGACACAGCTGCGGATCTGGCTGACCGGCTACTCGTGGCAGGACAACACCCCGCCCGGCTCGTCGATCGTTGGCGAGCCGGTGCTGCACGGGGAGGCCGGCGGCCGGGGCACCTTCGACGATCCGATCACGGTCGCGGTGCCGGGCCACCAGGGCGCGATGGACTGGGCGCCGGGGACGAAGTTCTACCTGCCGACGGTCAAGCGGTATGTGATCGTGGAGGACTCCGGCGCCACCCGCGCTCCGGCCGGTACGGACACCCACCTGGACATGTGGATCGGCGGCCAGAACGGCACCCGGGCAGCGACCGACGCCTGTGAGAGCGACATCACCAGCCGGCGGGCTCCCGCGCTGCTCAATCCGCCGCCGGGTCTGGACGTCATCTCGGGGCCGATCTACGACGAGGGCTGCCGCATCTGACCACGCACTCGTCCGGCCCTGCGTTCACTCGCCCAGGATCTCGCCAAGCAGGGCGGGGTCGATGTTGCCGCCAGATACGATCGCCACGGTGCGCCCCGGCGGAAGCTGCTCGCCGCGGTGCAGGTAGGCGGCCATCGCGACGGCGCCGGACGGTTCCGCGACCAGGTTGGATCGCAGCGCCAGGAGCCGCACCGTCGAGCGGATTTCCGCCTCGCTGACGGTGAGCACACCGTCGAGTACCTCCCGCAGGTGGGCGAAGGTCAACGGCGAAGGTTCGGCGCGCAGCCCGTCCGCGCTGGTCCGCACCCGATCGTCGACCGACCAACGGACCAGGTGTCCGGCCCGCAGACTGTCCCGGGTGTCGGCCGCGAGCTCGGGCTCTACGCCGTATACGACCGCGCCAGGGCAGAGCGCCTTGACCGCGACACCCACCCCCGAAGCGAGCCCGCCACCACTGACCGGCACCAGCACCACACTCAGCTCAGACAGGTCCTCGGCGATCTCCAGACCGATCGTGCCCTGCCCGGCGATGATGTCCGGGTGGTCGAACGGTGGGATCAACGTCGCGCCCCGCTCGGCGGCGATCGACTCCGCGACGCGGGCGCGGTGCTCCGGTGGTACCTGCCGCACCTGCGCGCCGAGCTGTCTGGTCGCCTCGACCTTGCGCTCCGGCGCCGTGTCGTCGATGACGATGGTGGCCGGCACGCCGGCCGCCATCGCGACGTAGGCCACCGCCTGCGCGTGGTTGCCGCTGGAGTAGGCGACCACGCCGAGGGACCGCTGGGCCTGCGTCATCCGGGCCACCACATGCGCCGCGCCGCGCACCTTGAACGCGCCGACCGCCTGCAGGTTCTCCGGCTTGAGCCACAGCGGGCGTGCCGGCTGCGCCCACCGGTAGGGCAGCAACGGGGTACGCACCACCTCGCCGGCGATCCGCTCGGCCGCGGCGTGCACGTCCGCGATCGTCACCAGCCGCATGCCCTCACCCTCGCACAGCCAACCTCGTGGGTGTTGAGTGACGCTATAACGTCAGTCAACACTCACGACCCCCTGCCGGATGCCCTCACTCGGACCGTGGCGCTGGGTCCGATGCCCCGGTTCACCAGCGCGACACCGACGGACGCCAGCCCCGATACCATTGCACGGGCCCCATGGCATCACGGCCGCGCGGGTGCACAGCTACTCGCCGCCGCATGGCACTATATTTGATCACATCTAGTGTCAATGTTGCAGGAGCTTTTCGATGGCCGGCGAGCCTTTCGGTGACCCCAGCACGCCTCGACTGTTCGAGGACCATTTCCGTACGCCGTCCTCGCCGAGGATGTGGAACTACTGGATGGGCGGGAAGGATAACTACCGGGTCGACCGCGACGCCGGGGATGCCTTCGCCCAGCTGTATCCCCAGGCATGTTCGTGATGGCTAGGCAGTCCCGCCAGTTCTCGATCCGTGTGGTTCGCTACCTCGCGGCCGAGGCGGGCGTGCGCCAGTTCCTCGACATCGGCACCGGGCTGCCGGTTGAGCCGAACACTCACGAGGTCGCCCAAGTAATCGCACCCGACTCGAAGATCGTGTACGTGGACAACGACTATTGCAAGTCGGGTTGTGCACACCCGTTTCGTGACGAACTCCGTGACCTTCATCTGTGGTGGGGCCGATACGAGCGTGCCGCGCATCGGCCCGGTGCGCGGGCCCCGGGTGTTGCCCAAGACGCTCCCGGTGTTGCGCGACGGGCACAGTGGCGCACAGTGGCCGTGCCTAGCCCTAGCTCCGAGCTGCCGCAACCGCTGGGCGTGCCACGCCTCGGTGTGTGTGCTCGCCAGTGAGCCCACGTCCCGGCCGGCATCGGTGCTCTGAGCCGCGGATATTCCCGGAAGGGATTTTGTATTCGCAGACGAGCATAGCTGTGGTGGCCAATGCACCGTCTACTTGGTGTCATGAA
>DASYBO010000717.1:0-6953 GCA_036500685.1 Pseudonocardiaceae bacterium
ATGTCGGAGAACGATCCGATGAGCAGTTGGCCGGCCGCCAGTCCGACGACGTTCACCGCGAGGGTCAACTGTGCGAGGCTCTCTCCGACGTGGAGTCCGGAACCGACGGCGGGCAGCGCGGGCACGTACATGTCGATCGCCATCGGCGCGAAGGCACTGAGCAGAACCAACAACAGCAGCAACGAGAAACGTTTGGTGACGACTGGCTCCGCGTCGACAGCCATCAGCCGGCCCTCCAGAAGCGCATCAAGTCGACGGCGACGTTAACACAAAACGGAGCGGAGCGCTTCACTTTATTTGACGGAAAACCGTTGGGAGACGATAGTTTGGCGTGTGGATGTCAGCACGGGAGGCGTTATGGACAACACTGGGTCGACCCTGCTCGCCGGTAGGACGGCGTTCGTCACCGGCGGCAGCCGGGGCATCGGGGCTGTCGTGGCGACCGCACTGGCACGACATGGTGCGGCGGTCGCGGTCAACTACCACCGCAGCCCGGAGGCCGCGAAGCAGGTCGTGACGACCATTGAGGCGCAGGGCGGACGTGCCCTCGCCGTGCAGGGCGACGCGGGGGACGAAGCGGCGGTCGCGGCGATGCTCGAAGAAGTCCGCGATCAGCTGGGCGTCGTCGATGTCCTGGTGTGCAACGCGATCGGCAACAGCGGCAAACTGGTCTCCGTGCCGCCGGGCACATCCCTGCTGGATCAGTCCGAACTGTTCCAGGACCGGACCAAGACTCAGATCGCGGTGGTCATGGCCGCCTGCCGGGCGGCCGTGCCCGGGATGCGGGCAAAGGGAAGTGGCAGCATCATCTTTGTCGGTGGCGCGGGCAGCCGGGTGGGCACGCCGATACCGATGCTGGCCGAGTTGCTGGTGGCCAAGGCAGCAATGGACATGTTGGGCCGGCTGCTGGCCGTCGAGCTCGGCAAGGACAAGATCCGGGTCAACGTGATCGCACCGGGACCGGTACCCACCGACGGCAACGGGCTGGCGGACAATCCCGGCCGGCTGGAACTGCTGGCCGGTCAGACTCCACTGGGTCGGATCGCCGAGAGTTCGGATGTGGCCGACGCGGTCGTGGCCTACGCCAGCGACCTGACCGCGCACATTACCGGGGGCTATGTCGTCGTCGACGGCGGCCGGCAGATGGTCTGAAGGCCGGACGGCCGGCACGAGTGCCGACCGAGATTCAAGCGAAATTCGAGCACAGGCTGCCATCCTGGGAGGGGCGCCTCGTGGCCGAGGAAGGCGGGACGATGCCGGTTCTGGGCAACAGCGCGGCAGTGGTCTTCGGCGGCGGATCCGGAATTGGCGCGGAAACGGCGAGGGCGCTGGCACGTGCCGGCGCCCGGGTTACCGTCGCCGGCCCGGACGAAGCGGAACTACGAGCCGTCGCCGACGAGACCGGCGGTGACTGGACGGTGGTGGATGCCACCGATCAGAGCCGGGTCAAGACGTTCTTCAATGGCCTCGACACCGTCGACATCTGTGTCTACGCCTCGGGTGTCGGAGCCTTCGCGCCGGTGCTGGCCACCGATCTGGACACCTGGCGGCGGCTGATGGCGGTCAACGTCGAGGGTGCGCTGTCGGTGATCCAGGCGGCAGCTGGAGTGATGCTGCGTGGCGACCGGCCGGGCAGCATCGTGACGATCACGTCGATCAACGCCGAACAGCCGGTGCGGGGCATGGCCGCCTACTCCGCGTCCAAGGCCGCGCTGATCAGTCTGACCCAGGTGGCGGCGCTCGAACTGGCGCCGGCCGGAATCCGGGTCAACGCCGTGACCCCCGGCGTGACCGAAACGGCCATGCTGGCACCGGTCCTTGCCGATCCCCAGGTGCGCCAGGAGTTCGTGGCGCGCACCCCGGCGGGGCGGATCGGCGCACCGGCGGATATCGCGCACGCCGTCGTGTTCTGCTGCTCCCCGGAGTCGTATTGGGTCAACGGCCAGGTAATCCACGTCGACGGCGGCCTGCACCTGTGTGGCAGCCCCAGTGGTTTCGGCCCTCCGGAGATGTGGCGGCGAGACGGCCTGCTGCGCCAGAGCGAGCAGTCACCGGCAACGACAGGCTAACCGCTGAACCGCCGCCACAGCAGGCGCAGCCGGGACCAGGTGGCCGGCGCGTCGGACAACTCGGAGGCGTTCTCCGCACGGAGGCCGTCCAACACGATCCCGACCAGCCGCCGGCGCATCCCAGCGGTGCTCACTCCCTCCGCGCGGCGTTGCACCCGCAGTTCGGTCAGCAGCAGGACGATGTCATGCGCGTTCACGTCGGGCCGCAGGCCGCCCTCGACCTGTGCCCGGTCCACCAGTCGTTGGACCTCCTGACGGGCCGTACGGCTGGCGTCCAGGATCTCCTCGGTGATCAAGAAGGACTTGGCCTCCCTCGGCGCACCGCTGACTCCGGCGGCCACGCAGGCGAGCACGAAATCGCGAAAACCCACCCATGCGTCGTCGGCCGCGAGCGCACGCCGCGCCTGCGCGCCGGTCTCCTCGATGGTGCGCAGCAGCAGCTCGCGCATGAGGTCCTCTTTGGTCGGATAGCGCCGGTAGAGGCTGGCGATACCGATTCCGGCCCGTTCCGCAATCACCGAAACCGGTGCATCCGGGCCCAGTTCGATGAATATCTCACGGGCAGCGCCGAGGATCCGGAGGTCATTGCGTGCCGCGTCCTTGCGCCGTGCGGTGGTCACGCGTCGAGCCTAGCTCGATGATAGCTGGATTCAAGTCGGCCAAGGCATGATCGAAGATGCCGCGACGGCCGGACCGAGGAGATCCATGAACATCGCCCATGGCTCGCGTTCTGTTGGTGGACAATGGATCGCGCCGCGCTACCTGCCGCGCCGACCGTTGTCGGCGGCCTGATCGTGCGCGCCTACGACTATGTCGTCATCGGCGGCGGCACGGCAGGCTGCGCGGTCGCCGCCCGGCTGTCCGAGGACGCCGACCGGCAGGTACTCCTGATCGAGGCCGGCGGACACGGTCGCCGGCCGGACGTGCGCATCCCGGCCGCGTTCGCCGCCCAGTTCCACTCCACGGTGGACTGGGAATACGTCAGTGAGCCCGAGGCCGCCCTCGAAGGGCGGCGGCTGCCCGAACCGCGAGGGCGAATGCTGGGTGGCTGTTCGGCGATGAACCTCATGCTCTACATCCGGGGCAACCGGCTCGACTACGACGGCTGGGCCGAACAGGGTGCTCCGGGATGGTCCTATACGGACGTGTTGCCGGTATTCCGCAAGTCCGAGCGCAACACGGAGCTGCGCTCGGAGTACCACGGCGTCGACGGACCGCTGCACGTGATGTCGATTCCCTCGCCCGACCCACTCAGCGACGACTGGATCGCCGCCGCGATGTCCGCCGGCATCCCGAGGTGTGCTGACTTCAACGGCGCCCACCAGGACGGTGTCGGCCGGCCGCAAGTCACTCAGCGGTACGGGGTTCGTGCGGATGTGGCCAGCGCCTATCTCGTTCCGGCGCGACGGCGACCGAATCTCACCGTGTTGACCGGCGCGCTGGTGCACCGGGTGCTGGTGCGCCACGGCCGGGCGGTCGCGGTGGAGTTCTCGCGTCGTGGCCGGTCGCAGACCGTGGCGGTCGGGCAGGAGATCGTCCTGTCCGCCGGCACGTTCGGCAGCGTGGAGATCTTGCAGCGTTCCGGTATCGGTCCGGCGGCGCACCTGCGCGCGGCGGGCGTGCCGACGGAGGTGGACCTACCGGCGGTCGGCGCGAATCTGGCCGAGCACCCGCTGATACCACTGCACTACGAACTCGCCGGTACAGCGGTCGGTCTCAACGATGTGCTCGGGTCGAGTGGGCTGCCCAGATTGCGCTACCTGGCCCGGTGGCTGCTGCGCCGGGACGGCAAACTCAGCAGCAACGCAGGCGAGGCCCTTGCCCACGTCCGTACCGACCCGGCGCTACCCGCACCCGATGTCCAACTCCTGTTCGCACCGGTCTACTTCGGGGCGGACGGGGCGACCCACCCAGTGCCGGCCTTCACCGTCGGCGCCTCCTACCTCACCCCGACCAGCCGGGGCGAGGTGCTGATCGGCTCGGCCGATCCGAGCCGGCGCGCGACGGTCCGGCTGAACCTGTTGTCCTCGGCGGCCGAGGTGGACGCCTGTGCCAAGGCCGTCGACCTGCTGCGCGACATCGCCGAGCAGCCGCCGATCCGACGACACGTCGCACGCCGGCTCGGGCCGGGGCCGGACCGAGCGTCGATCTCGGCCTACATCCGCGCCAACGCCCAGCACACTTTCCACGCGTGCGGCACGGTCCGAATGGGGCGGGGTGAGGGGTGCGCGGTGGACGAGCACCTGCGGGTGTATGGCGTCAGCGGGTTACGGGTCGCTGACGCCTCGGTCTTTCCGACCATCCCGAGGGGCAACACCAACGCACCGGCACTGATGGTCGGTGAGCGGTGCGCCGAACTGATCCGGCATCCCCCGGTGCCGCATCCAACGCAATGACAGGAGAACCTCGTGGCCAAGTTCGCAGTCCTCGTCAAGCAGGCACCGGTCGGGATCTCGGCGGACGAGTACCGCCGCAGGCTACCCACCGGGGTGGCCTACATGAAGGGCCTGATCGACAAGGGGATCGTGGCGCACGCCTGGGCCCGGGTGGGCGCCTCCGGCGGGCTGTTCGTGCTCGACGTCGACTCGCACGCCGAACTGTTGACGGCGCTCTACGACAACCCCATCAGCGCACACCTGGACTTCGAGGTGTCCGCCCTGGTCGACTTCGCCGACTTCGACGGCCAGTTCGCGTCGACCCCACGCGACTGAGCGTGGCAACGCGCGCGCAGGACCGGGCTGCGCCAGCCCGGTCCTGTGCCGTCGCGTCGAGGGCTCGCCTCAGATCAGCTGAAGCGCCGCGTCGTCGATGACGAACGAGGTCTGCTTCTCGTAGTCCTCGCTACCCGTGAAGAGGATGGTCACCGTCTGGCCGGCGTAGGCCGAGAGGTCGAACCCCTTCTGCGCATAGCCGGTGTTGGCGTTGAGGTTGGACCAGTTCCCGATCGTCGTACCGTTGGCTGCCAGGGTCAGCTTGTCGTACGCGATGGTGGTCGTGGTCTCCGCGGTGTCGATGTGCAACCAGAAGAACAGGATCGCGTGGCAGCCCGCTGGAATGCTGACCTGCTGCGAGAGCGTGTCGGTGTGCGTCGTGCCGTATCCGTCCAGCCAGGCGAAGTAGTTGCCGGAATGTGCGGTCTCACCGTTGCCATTGCTGTTGATCACACCGGAGGTGGTTTTCCACGGTGCCGCCGAACCGGTTTCGAAGCCCGGGTTGCTCAGTACCTGTCCGACCGAACAGGTGGCCGCGGCCGCGTCAGGACGGTTCGGCGCCGCCTGTGCGGTCACCGATAACAGGGTCAGCGACAACGCGCTGACCCAGGCCAGGGTCAGCAGTCCTTGCTTGGCAATTCTTCGCACTGTTCCTCCAGCTCAACAGAACCAGCCAGCCGGGCGATCACCCGCTGGCGCGACCAGGTCATGCCAGGCACTGCGGCCGACGCCCGCCGTTGAATTCGATGATCTCGGCGAAGACAGCCACGACGTCGAGTGGCACACCGGGATCGGCTCCGGCCAGCTCCGCGTAGGCACGATGCAGGTTGCCCACGATGCGCTCGGCGTCGAGCAGATCGGCGAACTCGCCGAGATCGCACTGCCGCGCGACATCCAGCGGGCGCAGGCCGGCGGCGCGGCCTGCGACCGCCAGGTCGGTGAGCCATCGCAGGTAGTCGGAGTTGGCCCGGAAAACCTCCGGGCCGCACACCACACCGTGGCCGGTGACCACCGTAAGCGGTTGCAGTGCCGCCAGCCGCTCGACCGCGCGCAGCCCGCCCGTGATCGAACCCATCAAGTTGAACGGAGTGCAGCCGGAGAGGACCACATCCCCGGCGAACAGCACGCGCTCGGCCGGCAGCCAGACCGCGACATCGCCGGTGGTGTGCGCGGGCCCGACATGGATCAGATCCATCCGCCGGTCACCCAGGTGCAGCGTCAGGGTGGAGTCGAACAGCAGCGTCGGTGGCGTCAGCCGCAGCTCACCCCAGCTCACGTCCGGCCACAGCATGGTCAGCCCGAAGCCCGCGAACAGCATCTCATCGCGGGCCGACCGGTGGCCGACGATCGTCGCGGTGTCGGCGAAGAACTGGTTGCCGAACGTGTGATCGCCGTGGAAGTGCGTGTTGACCACGGTGCGCACCGCGCCGGCGCGCAGCGCGGTCACGGTGTCGCGCAGGGCTCCAGCCCTGAGGGCGGTGGCGGTCGTGTCGACCACGGCGACCTGGCCGCCGCCGGTGATCACCCCCGCATTGCTGACGCACCAGCCGCCCGGTGGCTGGACGTAGGCGTACACGCCGTCGGCCAGTTCCTCCAGACGGGCTTCCGCACCCGCCGCACGCCGGTCGAGCGTGGTCACCGGCGCACCAGCCGCACGCCACCGGCCTCGCTGAACTCCTTGGCGTGTTGCAGGGTGATTCGACTGTTGCCGCCGAGCGCGTCGCGGACAAACGTTTTCGCCGCCACCAGGTTGGTGCCCGCGCCGAGTACCTTCTCGACGGCGTCCGCGTTCATGCACACGGTGTGCTCGGAGGTGATCGTGGTGGTGCCGCCCTCCGTCGCGAAAATCCAGCGACCGCTGTGCCCGGTCAGCAGCGCGGGCACCTCGATCTGCTTGTACACGATCTGCGTTCCGTCCATGCACACCCGCACCGACGAGGTGGTGTGCGTGGCGCCGTCCGGCGCCACGGTGTCCATCACCATGTGCTGCACGCCGGCCTCGTCGACCCGCAGGTCCAGCCGCCGCACGTGGGGCAGCCGGACGGGCCACCGGTCGGCCTCGTCGATGAACTGGTAGGCAGTGTCGATCGGACCGTTGACCTGGACCGAGTCGGCGAAGGTGAACACCAGATCACCGACCGGTGCCGAGACCTCGGCGGCCCTGCGCAGACCG
>DASYBO010000718.1:0-12542 GCA_036500685.1 Pseudonocardiaceae bacterium
GCGCGTACTGCGGGCCGAACACCCTCGACTGTCCAACCGCGACGGTGTGCACCACGTCGGGTTGGCCCTGCTTGACGACGCGTTCGGTCAGTTCGCCGTTGACGATCGTGAACGCGCCGGCCGCGCCGTCGTGGTCGTGCAGGTCGGTGGACTGGCCGGGCAGCCAGCTGAGCAGCCAGACCTCGAAATGCTCGCTCGATTCGACCAGTGCCGAGAACCGTTCGGTGGGGTCGTAGCGGAGCAGGTGGGCCCAGCGCGAGCGGTCGTTGGCGACCATGGTGGCGATCCGGGCCGGGTGGGCGGCGGAGAGCACGTCGGGCAGGGCAATGGTGTTCGGCGGCACGGCGAACATGAGAAAGAGTCCTTTTCAGATCCTGGTGGCGGGCATGAACAGGTGGTTCACCAGGTCTGACAGAGCGCGCTGGCAACCAGGCTGAGGTCGATGTGACCCCGCCGGTCGATCATGGCGCGCAACAACATGCGACGAGAGTGACAGGCGGTCGTGGTTCGGTCAAGCGCGTTCCGCCGATTGGACACGATCCAGTGCCTGCCGCACGTCGGCGACGAGATCGGCGGTGTCCTCGCAGCCGCAGGAGAAGCGGACCAGCGCGTCCGGCACCGGATCGCCCCACTGGGCTCGACGGTCGGCGCTGCTGTGCAGCCCGCCGAAACTGGTCGCTGCCACCACCAATTTCGCGTTCGCAAGGAAAATGCTGACCGATTCGACCGTGGAAAGCGCAAAACTGAACACTCCATTGAACCGGAGCATCTGCCGCGCGGCGATCGCGTTGCCGGGATCACCGGGCAGGCCCGGCCAGCGCACCTCGACGACAGCCGGATGACTGGACATCAACTCGGTGAGGGCGGCGGCGTTCTCGGCCTGGCGGGCGAGGCGCAGGTCGAGGCTGCCCACACCGCGGTGCACCAACCAGGTTTCGAACGGTCCCGGCGCCAGCCCGCCGACCGCGCGCGCGGTCCGCAGCTTCTCGGCGAGCTCACCGTCGAGGCAGGAAACATGGCCGAGCAGCAGATCGCTGTGCCCTGCAAGGGCCTTGCTGTCGCTGGCCACGGTCAGGTCCGCGCCGAGTTCGAGCGGGCGCTGACCAAGCGGGGTGGCGGTCGTGTTGTCCACCGCGAGCAGACCGCCCGCCGCGTGGGTGAGTCCGGCGATCGCGGCGATGTCGCAGACGTCCATGCCCGGGTTCGACGGCGTTTCGATCACCACAAGGCGCGCGCCCGCGACGGTGTCGGCGTTCCACGGTCCGGCGGTGGGTACGTACCGGACGTCGAGGTGGTCCAGGTCGGTGGCGAAGAGCTGGCGCGCGACGAAGTATCCGTCGGCCGGCATGACCACCGTGTCGCCCGCGCGGCACAGCACGCGCAGCATGGAAGCGAGCGCGCCCATGCCGGACGGGAAGATCACACTGTGCCCACCGTCCAGTTCGGCCAGTGCGGTTTCCAGCGCCCGCCAGGTCGGGTTGGACGCGCGGCCGTAGCCGTCGGCAACGTCGGCCGGTCCGCCGGTACCGAGGTGATACGGGGCGGCGAACACCGGTCCGGGCAGGAACGGTTGGCCGGCAACAGGCTCCGGATAGCCCGCGTGCACGCTGCGGGTGCCGTCGCCAAGGTGCTCGCCCATCTACGACCTCCGTGGAATCAGCTGAACTCGGGCTTCTTCTCCCGACCCAGCAACGCCCCGACCATGTCCTGCGGTGTGCCGCCGTCGTGGCAGACCTGGTGCACGGCTTCGGTGATCGGCATCTCCACGCCGGCCCGCGCGGCAAGTTCGCGGATCGACGAACAGGATGTCACACCCTCGGCGACCTGACCATGGGCCGCGGCCTGGGCCTGTGCCACGGTTTCACCGGCGCCGAGGCGAGCGCCGAAGGTCCGGTTGCGGGACAACGGCGACGAGCAGCTGGCCACCAGGTCGCCGAGCCCGGCAAGGCCGGCGAAGGTGAGCGGGTCGGCACCGAGCGCGGCGCCCAACCGCGCGGTTTCGGCGAGGCCGCGGGTGATCAGCGAGGCCAGCGTGTTCGAGCCGTAGCCGAGACCGCTGGCCATGCCGCAGGCCAACGCGATCACGTTCTTGCACGCGCCGCCGAGTTCGCAGCCGACCACGTCCGCGTTGGTGTAGGGCCGGAAATAGCCGGTGAAGCTGGCTCGCTGCAACCGGACGGCCTGATCGTGATCGGCGCAGGCGATGACCGTCGCGGTCGGCTGCTCCTTGGCGATCTCCATGGCCAGGTTCGGTCCGGACACCACCGCGACCCGCGCGGCCGGCACGTCAAGCACCTCCATGACCACTTCGCTCATCCGCTTGCCGGAACCGAGTTCCACGCCCTTTGCCAGCGAGATCAGCGGAACGCCCTCGGGCAACAGCTCGCGCCACGCGGTCAGGCTGGCCCGCAGTGTCTGGCTCGGTACGGCCAGCGCGACGACCTGCGCGTCGGCAAGGGCGCGGGCGGCGTCGTGCGTCGCGGTCAGGTTGGCCGGCAGCCGAACCCCTGGCAGCCGCTCGGCATTCATCCGGTCCACGTTGATCGCGTCGGCGACCTCGGCGCGGCGCGCCCACAGCGACACCTGCCGGCCCGCATCCGCGAGCACCTTGGCGTAGGTCGTGCCCCAGGAACCGGCGCCGAGTACGGCGATCCGCTCGATCCTCGCCTCACCCATCGGCTTTCTCCGGCTCCGGCGCCACAACCCGCTTCGGCTTGGTGTAGCGGTAGAACTCGGCAGGCGGGGTCTCGCCGCGGATCTCGCCGAGCAGGTCGTTCACCTTGTGCATCAACAGGTCGGTGACCTCGCGGGCGAGGCCGTTGGTCACCGGCCTGCCCTTGTACTGGGACAGGTCCACCGGTTCACCGATGGTGGTGCTGATCCTGGCGCGCGGGAAAAGCCGGTACTTCTTCTTGTAGACGTCCAGGATGCTCAACGTGCCCCAGCGCGCCGCCGGCAGCACGAGCACGTCCTTGTCCAGGTTGTCCAGGGTCAGCCAGCCGACACCGGTGCGGGAGGTCATCGGCCAGCCGTCCGGGTCACGCGTGATGGTGCCCTCCGGGTAGACGACCACGACGCCGCCCTTGGCCAGCGCGTCGCTCGCGTGTTTGAGGCTTTCCCGCGCCATCATCGAACCTCGGACCACCGGGATCTGACCGGTCCCGGTCATCACCTGCTTGACGGGTCCCTTGTCCCACAGCGAACTCTTGGCCAGGAAGCGCGGGGTGCGGCGCAGCTTGTGCACGAACACCGCGTCGTAGACCGGGTCGAGGTGGGAGATGTGGTTCATCACCAGGATCACCGGGCCGCGCGCCGGCATCCGCTCGGTGCCCTTGTTGATCCGTTTGGCCAGCAGCCTGGTCAGCGGGTAGAGGAACGACGCGGCGAACCACACCCAGCCACCGCTGCGCTCCCTGCGAACCCGTGCGCCTTTCGCCACGACCAACTCCTCTCCCCGCGTCCCATGGAGGGGGCGGGCCCCCCATCAGGGGGTCGGTTGAGACATCGTGCCGTGAGTCTTCCTGGCCGGTCCCGACCAGTCCAGCCAGGGGTGCGACTCAGGGCTGGAGCAGGTCCAGATAGGTATGAGGTAGGTATGAGGTGGCCAGCGACACACTGAACGCGTATCCCGCCGGGGAACAACGGACGAACGGGATCGGGCACGATGGAACCGTGGCACATGGGGTGGATCTGGTGATCCCGGTCAAGATGCTGAACCGGGCCAAGACCCGACTGTTCGGGGGCGGCGACCGGGCCGAGCACGAGGCCCTCGTGCTGGCGTTCCTGCGGGACACCGCGGCAGCGGCCGCCGGCGCGACCAACGTGCGCACCGTGCTTGTGGTCAGTTCGGACCCGACCATCGCGACGGTGCTGACCGGCGACGGCGTCGAGGTGCTGCCCGACGATCCCGCGATGGACCTCAACCGGGCCCTCACCCACGGTACGGACGCGCTGCTGCGCCGTGATCCCTCGGCGACGGTCGGCGCGCTCCAGGCCGACCTGCCGGCGCTGCGGCCGGAAGAACTGGCGGCGGCGCTGGAGGAGGCCAGAGGGCGGCGGGCGTTCGTCGCCGATCACCAGGGCACCGGCACCACGCTGCTGCTGGCCGCGCCCGGCCGACGGCTCGACCCGCACTTCGGGATCGGGTCGGCCGCCGCGCACACCGTGTCGGGTGCGATGCCGATCACGGCGCCGCTCGTGTCGCTGCGCTGCGACGTGGACACCGTCGAGGATCTGGTCGCCGCACACGCGCTTGGCCTGGGCAAACACTCTTCCGTGTCGGTCGGCGGGTCCTGTCCGACCGGTTGTTGACCACTTGAGTGACATCTGACTCCATAGCGTGGTGGGGAGTTCACCCAGTGGCCGGATCACGATAGGGGCACGAATCGGCGATTATCGGGGACAATGGCCTTCGTGAGCGGCGACAACGGAGATCAGCAGGTCGAAACGACGGACGAGGCGCACCATGCCAACGGCCACGAAAACAGCCATGAACACGGGCATGACGGACACGGTCAGCACCCGGCGGAGCTACGTGGGGTGCCCTCTGCGCCCCCCGCGGTGACTCGGCCTACCCACCAGGTCGACCTGCCCGAGGACCGCTACGTCAACCGCGAGCTGTCCTGGCTGGACTTCAACGCCCGCGTGCTCGCACTGGCCGAGGACTCCTCGCAGCCGCTGCTGGAGCGCGCGAAGTTCCTGGCGATCTTCGCCTCGAACCTGGACGAGTTCTACATGGTCCGGGTCGCCGGGTTGAAACGTCGCGACGAGACCGGATTACTGGTCCGCAGCGCGGACGGTCTGACCCCGCGCGAACAACTCGCCTACATCCGCAAGCGCAACCAGGAACTGGTCGAGCAGCACTCCGCCGCGATGATCGATCACGTGCTGCCCGAGTTGGCCAAGCACGGCATCCGCATCGTCGGCTGGCGCGACCTCGACGACGCCGAGCGGCTGCGTCTGTCGAACTACTTCTCCGACCAGGTTTTCCCGGTGCTCACGCCGCTCGCGGTCGACCCTGCGCACCCGTTCCCCTACATCTCCGGACTCTCGCTGAACCTCGCGGTGACCGTGCGCGATCCCGAGGACGGCACGCGGCGCTTCGCTCGGGTCAAGGTGCCGGACAACGTGCCTCGGCTGATCCGGGTGGAAACCAACCGCAACGCCACCGACGCGACCTTCCTGCGCCTGGAAGAACTCATCGCGACGCACCTCGGTGACTTGTTCGCCGGAATGGAACTCAGTGAGTACCACGTTTTCCGGGTGACCAGGAACGCGGACTTCGAGGTCGAGGAGGACCGCGACGAGGACCTGTTGCAGGCCCTCGAACGGGAACTGGCGCAGCGCCGGTTCGGTCCGCCGGTGCGCCTCGAGGTCGGCGAGGACATCAGCGACGACATGCTCAGCCTGCTGCTGCGCGAACTGGAAGTCGCGCAGGAGGACGTGGTCGTGGTGCGGGCGCCGCTGGACGCGTCCTGCCTGTGGCAGCTCTACGCGGTGGACCGCAAGGAACTCAAGGACCCGCCGTTCGTGCCGGCCACCCACCCCGCGTTCGGTGAGCGGGAGACGCCCAAGAGCGTGTTCGCGACGCTGCGCGAGGGCGACGTGCTGGTGCACCACCCGTACGACTCGTTCTCCACCAGCGTGCAGCGCTTCATCGAACAGGCCGCGGCCGACCCGAAGGTGCTGGCCATCAAGCAGACCCTGTACCGCACCTCGGGTGACTCACCGATCGTGGACGCGCTGATCGACGCGGCCGAGGCCGGCAAGCAGGTCGTGACGCTGGTGGAGATCAAGGCCCGCTTCGACGAGCAGGCCAACATCAAGTGGGCGCGTGCGTTGGAAAAGGCCGGTGTGCACGTGGTCTACGGCCTCGTCGGCCTCAAGACGCACTGCAAGACCGCGCTCGTGGTGCGGCAGGAGGGTTCCACCATCCGCCGCTACTGCCACATCGGTACCGGCAACTACAACCCCAAGACCGCCCGCCTCTACGAGGACGTCGGCCTGCTCACCGCGGAACCGATGGTCGGCGCGGACCTGACCGATCTGTTCAACGTGCTCACCGGCTACGCCCGGCAGAACGTCTACCGCAGCCTGCTGGTGTCGCCGCGCGGCGTTCGTCGCGGCATCATCGAACGGATCGAGCGGGAGATCGCCCACGCCGCGGCGGGCCAGCAGGCCGGTATCCGGATGAAGCTGAACTCCCTCGTCGACGAGCAGGTCATCGACGCGCTGTACCGCGCTTCGCAGGCCGGTGTCGAGGTGGACATCGTGGTGCGCGGCATCTGCGCGATCAAGCCGGGCCTGCCGGGCCTTTCCGAGCGGATCACGGTGCGCTCGATCCTGGGCCGCTTCCTTGAGCACTCCCGGATCTTCCACTTCGTCGGCGAGAACGAGTACTGGATCGGCAGCGCGGACATGATGCACCGCAACCTGGATCGCCGGGTCGAGGTGCTGGTCCGCGTCGCCGATCCGAAGCTGGCCCTGCAGCTCGACGCCACCTTCAACTCCGCGCTGGACCCGGAAACCCGCTGCTGGGTGCTGCACCCCGACGGCCAGTGGGTACCCTCCCCGGTGGACGGCGGCAGCCAGGTTCGTGACCACCAGACCGAGCTGATGCTGCAACACGCGAGCAGGGAATACAAAGAATAAGAGCATGACCACGCAGGAGACCACGGGCTTGATCGTGCCCGCCGCCGGCACGGTGTTGTGGCGGAACAGGACCGACGGGCACGGCCGCGAACAGCTGGAAGTCGCGGTCGTGCACCGGCCCCGCTACGACGACTGGTCACTGCCCAAGGGCAAGGCAGAGCCCGGTGAGACGCTGCCGGCCTGCGCGGTCCGGGAAACCGTCGAGGAGACCGGTTTCCGGCCCGTACTCGGCCGGCTGGCCGGCGAGGTGAGCTACCGGATCACCAGCGGCACCCGAGCCGGCGCCCGCAAGACGATCAGCTACTACGCGGGTTACGCCATCGGCAGCGGCTTCCGCGCCAACGACGAGGTCGACGAGTTGCGCTGGCTGCGCCCGGAGCGAGCAGCCGCGCAACTGACCTACGACGCCGACCGCGCCATCCTGGACGCGTTCACCGAACTCCCCGCGGCCACCCGGACCGTGCTGCTGGTGCGGCACGCGAAGGCCGGCAATCGGGCATCCTGGCCCACCGACGACGATCTGCGCCCGCTCAGCCGCAGCGGGCAGGCACAGGCGGACGCACTACGGGTGCTGCTGGCCAACTTCGGCCCGGACCGGGTGTTCGCGGCCGACCGGGTCCGCTGCGTGCAGACCCTGCGCGGCCTTGCCGACGATCTGGGCGTGCCGGTCGGCATCGAGCAGGCGCTGACCGAGGAGTCCTATCACGCCGACCCGGACGCGGCGGCACGGCGGCTGCTGGACATCGCCAAGGATGGCGGCACACCGGCGATCTGCAGCCAGGGCGGGGCGATTCCCGCGCTGATCGCGGGCTTCGCGGCGGCGTCGGGGCTGCCGCTCGAGGAGATCCCGTGCAAGAAGGGCAGTGTCTGGGTGTTGTCCTTCGCCCCGGACGAAGACCGGCTGCTCGCCGCCGACTATCTGCCCACCGCACTGCCGGTGCCGGTCCCGGCACCGTAGAAAACCCATGGTCCACGCCTGAATCAACGAATGCTGTTGATTCACTGGCAATGCCGAAACGGCATTACCAATAGCAACCGAGAACCATTGCCGCGCCCCATAAAAAGCGACCCCCGCTCGCGGAATCCGCGAGCGGGGGGTCACGTCGGGCCGGCTCAGGCCAACCGCGAAGTCACTTCTTGCGAGTGGTCTTCTTCGCGGCCGGGGTGGCCTTCTTCGGAGCTGCGGCAGTGGTCTTCTTGGCGGCCGGAGCTGCCTTTGCCGTGGTGGTGGCCTTCTTGGGCGCCGCCTTCGTCGCGGTGGCGCCGGCGGGCTTGGCCGCGGCAGCGCGACGCGTGGTGGTGGCCGGCGCCTTGGCGGCGGCGGTGCGGGTGGAGGCGGCACGCGTTGTGGTGGTCGCGGCAGCCGCACGGGCGGTGGTGGTGCGGGCGGTGGTGGTCGCGGCGGCCTTGGCCGCGGTCACGCGAGGCAGCTTCTTGGTGCCACTGATGACATCCTTGAAGCTGGTGCCGGCGCGGAAGGCGGGCACGTTGGTCTTCTTGACCTTCACCGTCTCACCGGTGCGCGGGTTGCGGGCGGTACGAGCTGCGCGGGCACGCTTCTCGAAGACGCCGAAGCCGGTGATGTTTACCTTCTCACCCTTGTTGACCGTCCGGACGATGACGTCGACGAGACCGTCAACAGCGGCGCCGGCCGCCTTCTTGTCGCCGAGACGCTCGGACAGTGCTTCGATGAGCTGGGCCTTGTTCACTGTTAGTCCCTCCAGAGACCACACAGACACACTTACGGCCTCTGTTGGGCCGACTGCACGCAAAGATAAGCCCATTGCAACAGAATTGCCATGCGCCACGCCCAATTTTTCGTTTTATCGAGAAGATTGCCCTCCTCCGAGCGACCCTTTTCGAGCTTGATCGACCTCTCGGGGGCCCTTTGGGAGGGTGTTGGATTCCCTGCGAGGCAGGGAATCCAACACCGTGATCACCCGGTAGTGGTAGTCGCGATCGACGGTTTCCAAGCCGGCCTTGCCGTTTCGAAGGCGTCGATGTCGGCGACGTTTCGCAAGGTCAGGCCGATGTCGTCGAGTCCTTCGAGCAGTCGCCAGGCCGTGTAGTCGTCGATCGAGAAGGGGCAGAGGAAGTCCTTGGCGGACACCGTCTTCGCCCGGAGGTCGACGGTCACCTCGGTCCCCGGCTCGTTCTCAAGGATCTTCCACAACAACTCGATGTCGGACTGGTCACACTGCGCGGCCAGCAGACCCTGCTTGCCCGCGTTGCCGCGGAAGATGTCGGCGAAGCGGGCCGAGATGACCACCCGGAAGCCGTAGTCCATCAGCGCCCAGACCGCGTGCTCGCGCGATGAGCCGGTGCCGAAGTCGGGGCCTGCGACCAGGACCGACCCGGACTTGAACGGCTCAACATTGAGGATGAAGTGCTCGTCAGCGCGCCACGCCGAGAACAGGCCGTCCTCGAAACCGGTGCGTTTGACCCTTTTCAGGTACACCGCCGGGATGATCTGGTCGGTGTCCACGTTGGACCGGCGCAGCGGAACCCCGATGCCGGTGTGCGTGATGAACGGTTCCATGTTCCAACTCCTTCGCTCAGGCAGGGATCAGGTCATCAGGCGAGGACAACCGGCCGCGCACCGCCGTAGCGGCAGCAACCAGCGGAGAAACCAGATGGGTTCGCCCACCCTTACCCTGCCGGCCCTCGAAGTTGCGGTTGGAGGTGGACGCGCTGCGCTCACCGGGCGCCAACTGGTCCGGGTTCATGCCAAGACACATCGAGCAGCCCGCCTGGCGCCAGTCGGCCCCGGCGGCCAGGAAGACCTCGTGCAGGCCCTCGGATTCGGCCTGGGCCTTGACCCGCATCGACCCTGGCACAACCAACATCCGCACCCCGTCGGCGACCTTGCGCCCGCGCAGCACCTCGGCGGCCGCCCGCAGGTCCTCGATCCGCCCGTTGGTGCAGGAACCCAGGAACACGGTGTCCACCGCGATGTCCCGCAGCGCGGTGCCCGGCACCAGGTCCATGTAGGCCAACGCCTTCTCGGCCGAGGCCCGCGCGTTCTCGTCGGCGATCTGCTCGGGATCCGGTACCCGCCCTGACAAGGGCAGGCCCTGGCCAGGGTTGGTGCCCCAGGTTACGTAGGGAGTCAACGTATCCGCGTCGATGTCCACTTCGAGGTCGAACTCGGCGTCGTCATCGGTGCGCAGCGCCCGCCACGAAGCCACCGCGGCGTCCCAGTCCGCACCCTCAGGAGCATGCTTGCGCCCCTTCAGATACTCGAACGTGGTGTCGTCCGGCGCGATCAGACCGGCTCGCGCCCCCGCCTCGATCGACATGTTGCACACGGTCATCCGCGCTTCCATGGACAGCGCCTCGATAGCGGGCCCCCGGTACTCAAGGACGTAACCCTGCCCGCCCCCGGTCCCGATCTTGGCAATAACGGCCAGGATGATGTCCTTGGCAGTAACACCCGACCCAAGCTCACCCGCCACATTGATCGCCATCGTCTTGAACGGGCGCAACGGCAGCGTCTGGGTGGCCAGCACATGCTCCACCTCGGACGTGCCGATCCCGAACGCCATCGCGCCGAACGCGCCGTGCGTCGAGGTGTGGCTGTCGCCGCAGACGATCGTCATACCCGGCTGGGTCAGGCCCAACTGCGGCCCGATCACGTGCACGATGCCCTGCTCGGCGTTGCCCATCGAATACAGCTCGATGCCGAACTCGGCACAGTTGCGCCGCAGCGTCTCGACCTGGGTACGGGAAACGGGATCAGCAATCGGTAGTTCGATATCCACCGTGGGTACATTGTGATCCTCGGTCGCGATCGTCAGATCGGGCCGACGAACCGGACGCGAGGCCAGCCGCAATCCGTCAAAGGCTTGCGGCGAAGTCACCTCGTGGATCAAGTGCAGATCGATATAGAGCAAATCGGGCTCCGCCCCACTGCCCCGGCGCACGACGTGTTCGTTCCATACCTTCTCGGCGAGCGTGTAACCCATCGCTCCCCTCTCCTATCCAAGATTCAAGGGAAGATCGGTAGGCCGCCGCCATGAGCAGGCAAAGTGGGAAACCGAGCTCCCAGGTGCTGGACTTCCCGCAATCTGGGAAGTTAGTATCGAGCTGTGGGACAGCATAGCGGGATCGGAGTTCTGGACAAGGCGGTGGCGGTGCTCCAGGCCATCGCCAAGGAACCGTGCGGCCTAGCCGAGTTGTGCAACAGGACCGGTCTGCCAAGGGCGACCGCGCACCGACTCGCCGTCGGCCTCGAAGTACACCGCCTACTCCGCCGAGGCTCCGACGGCCGCTGGCGCCCAGGCCCAGCCCTCGCCGAGCTGGCGGGCGGCGCGACCGACCCGCTCCTGGACGCCGCAGCGGTCGTCCTGCCCAAACTCCGGGACATCACCGGCGAAAGCGTGCAGCTCTACCGCCGCGACGGCATGCAGCGCGTCTGCGTGCTGGCCGCCGAACCACCGAGCGGCCTCCGCGACACCGTCCCGGTCGGCAGCAGGCTCCCCATGACCGCGGGCTCCGGCGCCAAAGTCCTGGCCGCCTGGTCCGACCCCGCGACCCAACGCAGCGTCCTCACCGACGCCGTCTTCGGCGAACGCACGTTGCTCGAAGTCCGCCGCCGCGGCTGGGCCCAGAGCGTCGCCGAACGCGAACCAGGCGTCGCCAGCGTCTCGGCCCCGGTCCGCGACAGCTCAGGCCAGGTAGTGGCAGCAGTGTCAGTCTCCGGACCAGTAGACCGCATGGGCAGAAGGCCCGGCGTCCGCTGGGCAGCAGACCTCCTCGCCGCCGCAGAAGCCCTACAGTCCCGCCTGTAACACCGCTCAATATGCAACAATCGGACGAAAGGGGCTCGGGCAAGGGGGCGCAATGGGACTACGGATCCACTTCTCACCCAACGACATAGCCCGAACCACCGTGGCCGACGAGCCCGACCCACTCTGGGAAGTCCTCCTCAGCCTGCACCTGTTACAGAACCGCGACGGCGCCGTCGTCTTCGACCGCTGGCGCCAACAAGCCCGAACCAGCCGCCAACTCCCCCGCCTCACCGCCCTGGCCCCGCCACGCGGCTACTCCCCCGACTTCCTCACCCCCGCCGAAGCCGCCACCGGCCTGGAAGCAGGCGTAGCAGCCCTCGTGCACACCCCAAAAACCCGCCTGCGCACCGAACTGAACAAACTCAGCACCAAACGCCGCCTGGCCGGCTGGGGCAGCGACCTGGCCGACGGCCACCCGAAAACCCTCGACGAACTGGCAGTATCCCTACGCGGCTACTACCAGGACGCGATCAGTCCACACTGGCCCACAGTCCGCGCCGCGGTAGCGACCGACCGCGCCAGCCGCCTCAACGCCATCCACACCGGCGGCAACCAGCGCCTCCTGGCCACCCTGCACCCCAAGGCCCGCTGGCTAGCGCCCATCCTGGAAATCCACGGCCGCCACGTAACCGGCGACCTCTACCTGAACGGCCGCGGCCTGAGAATCGTCCCGTCCTACTTCTGCTGGCGCGCCCCCACGGTCCTGGAGGACACGACCCTCCCCCCAGTGCTGGTCTACCCCATAGACCGCCAACCAGCCCCAACCACGACCATCCATCCCAACAACTCGCCCCTGGTAGCCCTGGTAGGAGCCACAAGAACAGAGGTCCTAATCGCCGCCGACGGCTGCACCACAACCGACCTGGCAGCAAGAGTCGGCATCTCACCCGCCAGCGCCAGCTACCACGCCACAATCCTAAGAAACGCAGGCTTACTAGCCACCAAACGAGTCGGATCGTCGGTCCAACACACGAGATCCGACCTGGGCGAAGCCCTGCTCCACCAAGCCAACCCCCGCCCCTAAAGCCGAGGCGAAGCCGAAGGCCCCCGCCTGCCAAACCCAGGGGTCCAGGGGGGCGTAGCCCCCCTGGCGTGGGGGCC
>DASYBO010000719.1:0-6687 GCA_036500685.1 Pseudonocardiaceae bacterium
GGTGAGGATCTCCACCTCGACCGTGTGGTCAAGCCAGTCGACCAGCCCGGCTTGGTGGGCTTGGGTGATGTCGGCGGTACTTCCCCGACAGGTCACCCCACAGAACAGCAGCCGTCCCTGCGCGTCGGTGATGACCACAGCCTTCATCGCGTTGCATCGAGATTTGCCGGAAATGAACTGGTGCCGTCCCGCTCGCCGTCTGGTCGGGCGCCGAACTCGGATCTCGGTGGCATCGGCCAGCCCCGTGTGCCGGACATGATCCAGGTAGGCGGCCACATCGCCCAGGGTGCGCAGCCGCACACCGGACTCGATCCGGCAGCCCCGCTCGGCCAGCAGCGGCCTGATCTCGTTGATCGCGTGAGTAATCGTCGAACGGTCGACACCGAACCACGCCGCTAGCACGTCATGGGTGCTGGCGTGGCGCCGGTGCACCAGGGTCGCCAGCAGCCGGTCAACGAATACCAGCGTGTACTTCGCCCCGGCGCCGGGCGCACGCCGCCGCGCCCGATCGGCTCGGCGTGTGTCCTGGCGGTTCTGCCACACGGGCCCAACCTCGGCCACCAGATCGGCGATCGCCTCGACCGATAAACCCGTCATCCGACGGTCCGACAACACCGCAGCACGACCCACGCCAAGATCATCTCAAACATGATCCACAACCATGCACGAGGTCGTTAGCGGAATTTGCTCTCCGGGGCCAGCTAGGCCGGCTTCGGCGATAGCCGCGGCGTCCGATATTTGTCGACCGGTGAACGCGGGACGCCCGCCGTACGGGTCGTTCTCGGTCCACAGCGAGGTGGGGGCGGCGCCGCGCACCGCCGGGATGACTTCGGTGGCAAGGCGTTCCAGGATCTCCAGTTGACGTTCGTGCGGGAGCATGGTTGGCAGGCTGAACGACTGGAGATCGTGTCGGTACGCCTCGTGGAAGTACATGATCTTGTCGATGATCCGTTGCGGGCCGACGAGCACCGGGCCTTCGGCAATGGCGTGGTCGATGTCGCAGAAGGTCATTTCGTTGCCGGCGGTGTGGTTGCCGGGTTTGTTGAAGAACTTGACGATTTTCTCGTACATCCGACCGAAGTTCTCCCTGGCTTCCCGTGTGCTGTCCGCGAGATAGAGAAAGCCCGCTCCGGCACCGACGTAGGCGTGGCGCGGATCCTGACCGTGCCGGGCATATTCGGCGCGGTAATGCTCGATGAGTACCTGGTAGTTCGCGCGGGGCTGGATCGCGTTGGCGCCCTCCGCCTACGTGGCATCGGAGAGCGCGGACGCACGGTTACAGGCGTTCGGCAGTGGGTGACCACTAACGGACAAAACGGAGGCCATGGATCGAGACCATTGCCTCCGCCGCGCGCGCGGGGGCAGGCACACCAGATTCTTTTCCCGCGCCTGCACCGCCCGCTCGACCAGAAACAGCAGGTCAGCGACATCTCTTCGGTCCTTGAACCCGCGTAACCGGGCGCAACGAACAGCGACACGCGATGGCAATACGCCATTTCTAGCTTCACCGCCAAGCAACGTCGCGGTACTCGGAGTCGCCGGCCGAAGGGATCGAAAATGGGGCTCGCTGACAATCCGAACATGGAAGACTACTCGCTGCGATATACACCGGCGGCCTTCCGGAAATGGTCGCCGTGGATGGTATTCCTGTCCTGCCTGGTCGGAATCTCCGCGATGGCCGGATACGCGTTGGACGCGGCGTTCGTGAACGCCTTCGGATTCGCGAACAGTCTCGTCGGTTTCGGCGTTGCCGCCCTTGTTACTCTGCCGCTCACGCTGGTGATCGCGTTCGCCATCGCGCGCAAACACGTCGACGTCGACCTGCTCACCCGTGGGTCCGGTTTCGGTTATCTCGGCTCGACTGTCACGTCGCTGGTCTACGCCACGTACACGCTGATCTTCCTGGCCTACGAGGGCGCGATCATGGCACAGGCCGTCACCGCGCTGACGCACCTGGACATCCACCTGTCCTACGTCGTCGTGTCCGCCGTGATGATCCCCCTGACCCTCTATGGCATGACGTTCACGTCGAAGTTCCAGGCGTGGACGTGGCCGATCTGGATCGCGCTGATCGGCCTGGCCATCGGCACCGCGGCCACGTCGCCGAACGCCGGCCACGACATGGTGCACCCGGCGACGGTGGCGCCGACCGGCATGGCGGGACTGACCGTGCTTGCCGTGTTCACCATCGCGGCCGCGCAATTGTCGTTGGCGGCACAGGTCGGTGAGCAGGGCGACTACCTGCGGCTCATGCCCGATCCCACGCCCAGCAACCGAGGCAGGTGGCGTGCCGCGGTGATCATGGGCGGTCCCGGGTTCGCGTTGTTCGCCGTCGGCATCTTCTTCGCGTCCACACTGCTGGTCGGCTACGCGTCGACGAAGGTGGACGCGGCCCAGGTCGGCGTGCCGATCGACCTGTTCACCACCGTCTACCAGCGGTTGACCGGCAACCACACGGTCGCGCTCGTGCTGGCCGGACTGCTGGTGCTGCTCTCCCAAGTCAAGATCAACATAATGAACACCTACTCGGGTTCGCTGTCCTGGTCGAACTTCTTCTCCCGGTTGCTGCACCGCCATCCCGGCCGCGCCGTGTGGGTGTTCCTCCAGGTGGGCCTGGCGCTGGTGCTGATGGAGCTGAACATCTTCGACCACATCGTGCAGGTGCTCGCCTGGTACTCGAACTTCGGCGTCGCCTGGATTGCCGCGATGGTGTCCGATCTGGTGATCAACAAGCGCTGGCTGAGCCTGGCGCCCAGGGAACTGGCCTTCCACCGCGCCCACCTCTACAACGTCAACCCGGTGGGCTTCGGGTCCATGATCGTCGCGGGCATCGTCTCGATGGTCGCGTACTACGGCGCCTTCGGTGCCACGGCCGCTGCGCTGTCACCGTTCATCGCGCTGGTGATCGCCGTCGTGCTGCCACCGGTCGTCGCCGCGGCCACCAAGGGCCGCTGGTACGTGGCGCGGCTCTCCGAACTGCCGGCCGACGCCACCGAGCTGCGCTGCTCCGTCTGCCAGGCCAGCTACGACGTCGTGGACATGGCGACCTGCCCGTACCACGGTGGCACGATCTGCTCCCTGTGCTGTTCAACAGAAGGCGCGTGCCACGACGCGTGCAAGCCGAGCGCGTGGCGGCCGCCGAGGGGCTCCGTCCCGCTGGGCATGCCCGGTTTCACCGCACCCCGCACGCCACAACCGACGCCGGCGATGGCGTCGCCACTCAAGTCCCCGGAGGTCGCGTGATGAATTCGCAAGCACTGATCGTCGTCGACGTGCAGAACGGTTTCTGTCGCCAGGAGGGTTCGCTGCCTCGCCTCGGCTTCGGGCTGGAGGGCGTCGAGGCCGCAGTGACCAACACGGCGGTCGCGGTGGCGGACGCCAGGGCGGCCGGAATTCCGGTGATCTTCACTCGGCACGTGTATCGGCCGGGCAGGGCGGACGAGGGCCAACGGCTCAGCGAGATGAGCGCCGGGCTGGCCGAGGTCGACGGTCTGGCCGCCGGCAGCTGGGACGGTGCCGTCGTCGACGAACTCGGCTTCACCGATGACGATCTCGTGGTCGACAAGGTTCGGTTCGACGCGTTCCTGTGGACGTCGCTCGACCCGCTGCTGCACGGCCTCGGTGCGACCGAGCTCGTCGTCTGCGGTGTCGTGACCAACATCTGCGTCGAGTCCACCGTGCGCAGCGGCTTCATGCGCGACTACCCGATCACGCTGCTCGCGGACTGCTGTGCCGCACGCACGACCCGGTTGCACGAGGTGGGCGTCGAGGTGATGGGGGAATGCGGTTTCGCCACCATCGCGGGCGTCGGAGCCGGTTTCAGCTTCGGCGCCGTTGCGGCCCGCGAAACGGTGGCGGCGTGATCGGGCTCGTCGCGCGCCGTAACGCCGAGGTCATCGGTGGGAGACCGGCCGGCAACGCCGCATGCTTACCGTCCGGAAGAATGAGGCCCGCACCATCGCGGTACCGGGGAGAGGCCAGGGCACATCACGTGCGGCGGCTGCGCGACATGCTGCGCGCGGCCGTGCGGGGTGGCCGGTTTCCGGACGGCCAGCTGCCCAGCGAGGCCGAGCTGATGACCGCCAACGGCGCCTCGCGGGGCACCGTGCGCGAGGCGCTCGCCATGCTGCGTGCGGAAGGGCTCATCGAGCGCACGCAGGGCATCGGCACCCACGCCGTCGTCCGTTCAGTGGCCCAGAAGCTCACCGAGGCGCACGGCGCCATCTCACCGACCGAGGACAGCCTGCTCAACCGGCGGACAAGGCCATATGTGCTGGACCGCAGCGAGATCCTGGCGCCGGGCGCGGTCGCAGAACGGCTCGGTGTGCCGACCGGCACGCCGTGTCTGCGGCTGGAGTACGTGGCGCTGCACGAGGAGGAGCCGATCTGGCTGGCCACGAACTACGCGCTGTTCCCGGAGGCGGCCCGGTTGCGCGACTGTCCATTCGTGACGGACTGGTACGCATTGATGGCCGACGCGGGCGTCGAGCTCGGGCAGTCCGAGTTCGTGATCGGCTGCGAGCTCGCCGACCAGCTGACCGCCGACGTCCTCGGCATCGCGCCGGGCCAGCCGGTCTTCATCACTGAGCAGACCATCGCCGACCCGTCCGGCCGGCTGTTCGACCTGGCATTCGTTCACACCCGCGCGGACCGCTTCCGGTTCGTGTCCCGTGGGATCCGCACCGCAGGGGAGTTGTAGCCATGGAACTGCCGAGGACACTCACCGACGCCGCACGGGCCTTGCGTGACGGCAGCGTCACGTCGGTCGCGCTCACCGAGGCGGCCATCGCCACCGCCGACCGGCTGGACGGCGCGATCGGCACCTACATCACGCGTTTCGACGACTACGCGTTGGGCCGCGCCGCCCAGGCCGATGCCGAACTGGCCGGTGGCGTCGACCGCGGCCCGCTGCACGGGATTCCGTTCGGCGTCAAGGACATCCTGGCGATGGCCGAAGGACCGACAACGGCGCAGAGCCTGATCCTGGACCGGTCCTGGGGCGCGGGTAGGGACGCGCCGGTAGTGGCGAGGGTGAAGGCGGCCGGTGCTGTCATCACCGGCAAGACGACCACGATGGAGTTCGCGTGCGGGATGCCGGACGACACCAAGCCGTTCCCCGTCCCGCGCAACCCGTGGGACCCGGACACCTGGCCGGGCGGTTCCAGTTCGGGCACCGGCAGCGGAGTCGCGGCCGGCATGTTCCTCGCCGGATTCGGTACCGACACCGGCGGTAGCATCCGGATTCCTGCGGCATTCTGCGGGGTCAGCGGGCTGATGCCGACGTTCGGGCGGGTGCCGAAGTCCGGCTGCGTGCCACTGGGCTACAGCCTCGACCACATCGGACCGCTGGCAAGGTCGGCACGGGACTGCGCAGCCGTGCTCGAAGTCATCGCGGGCCGCCATCCCAGCGACCCGGACAGCGTCGACGCGCCGTTCACCGCGCCGGGCTTCGACGGCGAGCTGTCCGGCCTGCGCATCGGCCTGGTGCGGGACAACCACTTCGCCGACGGCTGCGATCCGGCACTGGCAGGGGCGTTCGACGCCGCGGCGACAGTGCTCGCCAAGCAGGGTGCAACCCTCGAGGAGGTCACGCTGCCGTACTGGCACGAGATGATCAGCGCGACCATGATCACGATGGGGTGCGAGGCGCTCGCCTACCACAGGGACGACCTGGCCACCCGCTGGGCCGACTACTACGCGGCGACCAGGGCCACGATGATCACCGGCGCCACGGTCTCCGGCGCCGACTACGTGCAGGCACAACGGGTACGGCGGGTGGCGCAGGACGCTATCGGCCGGGTGTTCGAGACGGTCGACGTAATCGCCTGCCCGACGACGTCTACCGGCGCACCACGGTTCGACGCGCTCACCCGGCCGGATGGCCGCTTCGACATCACCGAGCTGTTCGGCAGGATCCACACGCCGTACTGGGACGCGTTGGGCAACCCGGTGCTCGCGGTGCCGATGGGCAGCACGGCGGCCGGCCTGCCGCTGTCCCTACAACTGGCCGGACCCGCGTTCGGCGAGGCCACGATCCTGCGCGTCGGCGACGCGTTCCAGCAACACACCGACTGGCACCTGCGGGCGCCCGAACTGGCCACGTCGACCGACGCGGCAGCCGCCTGACCCGGAGGAGACTTCGATGACCGACGACACCACCGCCATGGTCAGGACCATGCTGGCAACGGCAGGCCTGCCGGCGTCGGACGAGGAGATCGCGGCGTACGCGGTGGCGTACCCGGCGCACCGAGTGGGCGTCGAGGCGCTCTACGCGGTGCCAGCGGCGCGCTACGTCGATCCGGCGCTGCGGTTCCAGTCCGCGGCACGCATCGAGGACTGGGCCTAGGCCGGCGGAGTTTCGGGCACCCGCACGCGCTCGACGTCTTCCATCATCGGGGCCACCGATCCCGGGCAGTCTGGCGCGCGGTCAGGTGCTCAGCAGTTTGCCTGTCGGGCGACGGAGCCGGTCAGGCCGCCGAGCGTGCGATCGTCACCGGTTACCTCAGAACGCTCGACCACGTTCTGACCCGGTACAGGGACCTGCGCCGTGTTTGTCGGCGTGAAGGCATTTCGTCGACCAGGCGTCCGAGAAGGTACCGAGACCGTTGAAGAAATTGCTCAGGTACTGCGGGATTCCGTTGGTGTCGCTGTCGCACAGAGAACCCCAGAACACCAGGTACACCTGCG
>DASYBO010000720.1:0-12112 GCA_036500685.1 Pseudonocardiaceae bacterium
GCGACCGCGATCGAGATCCGCGGCTGCTCCGGCGTGATCGATCTCGGCGTCACCGTGACACCGGCGCTGGCGCCGGAGGTCGAAGCTGACGCGAACACCTTCAACGCCACCAAACCGGCCGCGAACGGCCGGTGCGTCAACGTGGTGTTGACCACCGACGCGTCCGCGGACGAAGCCCAGCAGCTGCCCACCCAGCAGATCAACCCGCCCGCCCTGTGGATTCCCGACTCCTCCTTGTGGGCACGGGATGTCGCCGTGCGGACCGCGTCCAACCGGCTGGCTCCCCAACTGGACATGCTGGGTTCCCTGGCCGCCAGCCCGCTGGTGCTGGCCGCGCCGGTCTCCCTGGCCCACCAGATCGGCTGGCCTGCTAAAGCGCCGAGTTGGTCCTCGGTGGCCAGTGGCACCCTGCCGACCGCGATCGGCAATCCCGCGACCACCACCGAAGGCTTGGCCGGCACCCTCATGCTCGAATCCGCCATGCACAGTCCGGCGGCGGCACCATCCCCGGCGCTGGTCGCGCTGCTGGTCAAGCTCGGTCATTCGGCCGTTTCCGACATCGGCGCGGAGTTCACCGACGACGGCGTCAACGGACACGGGGTCGCGTTCACCGCGTCCGAGCAGGCCGTCATCCAGGCCAACCAAGAACAGGGCGCGACGAAGTTCGCCGCGATGATCCCGAAGGACGGGACCCTCGTCTTCGACTACCCGCTCGTCCGAGCCGTCTCAGGCGGTGAGGTCGCCGGCACCGCGACCGCGGCGGCCGAATTCGAGACCGTGCTCCGGTCCGCGTCGACGACGAGCATGCTGACCGCCGGCGGATTCCGCATGGCGGACAGCACGATCCAGGGCGCTCGCGCCTACCCGCCCAGCCAGGACGTCACCACGTTGGTGCGGACCTGGCTCGCGCTCAGTCTCAACGCCAGGTTCCTGACCGTGGTCGACGTGTCCGGCTCGATGAACGGGACGGTGAATCCGAACGGCGAGACCAAGGCGCAGACCGTTCGCGATGCGACGATGATCGGTCTGAGCGAGTTCCCCGACACCACCGAGATCGGCTTGTGGGTGTTTGCCAGCCAGCTCGCGCCACCCGAGGACTGGCGGGAAGTCGTGCCGATCGGTCTGCTCGGCGAACCGATGGACGGCGTCACCCGCCGCGTCGCTCTCCAGCGGGCCAGCGCCGTGCTGCCGTCGATGGTGCACGGCAACACCGCCCTCTACGCCACCGCGCTCGCCGCCTATCGGGACGTCCTCGCGGGTTACGACCCGTTCAAGGTCAATGCCGTCGTGCTGATGACCGACGGGTTCAACGACGTCAACGGCCCCGATCTCGCATCGACCGTCGCCACCCTGCGCTCCTGGTCCGATCCGCGGCGCCCGCTGCCGTTGTTCACCATCGGCATCGGCCCCGCCGCGGACATGAACGCGCTGCGGCAACTCGCCGCCGCCACCAACGGGAGGGCATATCAGGTCACCACGGCCACCGACATCGTCAACGTCTTCCTCGACGTGATGGTGCAACGAACGGATTGCCGATGCTGACACGGCCCGAGTTGTCCGTGTCCGGACCGTGCCCGTAAATGCGTAGGACTACGGTATCCGGAATTCGCGACGGCTCGGAACACTGTTGCGCATGCCATCCGCGAATGCCGGGCAAGACCCACTTCTGCGCCTCGCCGAGGAGTTGCGTGACCTCGGCGCACGGCTGGTCGGCGTCGCCGACGCCCTGCAGCTACGATCCACGACACCTGCCGCCCCGCCGGCACCCGTTGTGCGGCAGCCCGTTGCGCCGGTTGCGGTCGTTGCTCCGATAGCGGCACCGAGTCCTCCTGCCTGGCAGCCCCCGGTCGAGACACGGCCGATGCCGGCCCCACCAATGCCCGCCCCACCAATGTCGGCCCCGCCGATGCACATCCCGCCGATGTCCGCACTCTCGATGCTCCAGCCACCACCCCCGGAGCCACGCTCCGATCGGTCCGCCTCGCTCAGTTGGGACCGGTGGGGTAGTCGTTCGCTGGCCTGGATCGGTGGCGCGGTCACCTTGCTCGGGGTCGTGTTGCTGTTGGTGTTGGCGATTCAGCGCGGCTGGCTGGGACCGCTGCCCCGGCTGCTGTGCGGCCTCGCGTTCGCCGCGGCTCTGCTCGGTGTCGGCTGGCGGGTGCGCAGGACGCCGTCCGGGTCGATCGGGGGATTCGCACTCACCGCGACCGGAATCGCCGCGCTGTATCTGGACATTGTCGCCGCGACCGCGCTCTACAACTACCTGCCGATCGCGGTTGGCCTGCTCGCCGGGCTTGTCGTCGCGGTGGCCGGGTTGCTGCTGGCAGGCCGGTGGGACTCGCCGACCTTGGCCATCTTCGTGGTGCTCGCCGCAGCGGCCTGCGCGCCGATCATCACGCACGGCGTGACCGTCCTGCTGGTGGCGTTCCTGCTCGTGCTGGCCTGGGCGGCCGCTCCGGTCCACCTGCGCCGCCGCTGGCGCTGGCTGGCCGTGGCCGCCTACGCGCCGCCGCTGGTCGCCATCCTGGTGCTCGACCGACTGAGCGTAGGCGCGACCGATTCGACGGTGACCGCGACCGCGGTGGTCGCGTTGATCACCGTCCTTGCCTGCCTTGGCTTCGCCGGGGTGACCGTGCTGCGCGGCGAGGACGACTCGCTGGCGCTCGGGCTGCTGATCGCCGCACCCACCCCGATCATCGGCGCCGCTCCGCTGCTGGCCCGACCGTGGGCGGTGGGCTGCCTGGTCGCGGTGTCGATCCTGCTGTTCGGCATCTGGGCCGTGAACCTACTGCGGACGTCGACACTGCCGGCCCGGTTCGCCGCTGCCGCAGGCGCGGCCGGCGCGGTGACCCTGTTCCAGGCCATCGCGATGGCCACCGCGGACCACACCGGTACCTTCACGATCGCCGTGCTGGGCCAGGCGATCCTGTTCGCCGCGATCGCCTATCGGGTCCGAGGCTGGGGCTCCCTGATCGCCGCTGCGGCCTATGCCACGGTGGGTCTGGCGCTGGCGCTGGCCGGGCCGCTTCCGCCGGCCCTGCTGATCCAGGCCCCACTGGAGCAACTGAACACCGTGGCCCTGCGTTCGTCGGTGGCCGTCGCGGCGCTGCTGACGGCGGCCGTCGTCGTCGGCGCGGCGGCGGTGGTGCGGCTCGAGCTGAGTATGCCGGCGATCTGGTGGCCGCTGGGATTCGTTGGCCTGTACGGGTTTTCCGGCACCGTGCTCTGCGCCACCATGCTGTTCGCACCCGACCAGCAGGGCTTCCTGATCGGCCAGGTACTGGTCACGGTCGGCTGGACAGCCTGCGCGCTGCTGTTGCTGGTGAAGGGAATCCACGAGCTGTCGGCCCGGATGGCCGGACTGGCACTGGTCGCGGGCGCCCTGACCAAACTGATCGCCTTCGACATGTCCACACTGGACGGTGTGGACCGGGTGGCGGCGTTCCTCGGCTCCGGCCTTGTCGTGCTGGCCGCCGGCGTGCGTTACGGCCGAGCCGTGACGGCCCGCAGCAACGCCGAGAGCCAAGACGCTCCGGAGTGAAGGGTTACGGGTGGTAGACGGCGGCGCTACCGTACAGCTTCTGGGTGAAGCTGGAGATGTAGGTGTGCTCGTCGGTACCGTTCAGGTCGTAGGTCAGGTACACGCCATAACCGTTGCTCACGGTTTCCTGGGCGAGACTGGCCGCCGTGCTCGTCGGTGTCGCGCCGATCTGGATGGCCGCGGGCGACAGGCGGCTCTTGGGCAGCGACATGCTCGGCACGATCCACGAGCCGTACCAGGGATTCCAGGCATAGTTGAAGTCCTGGGTGACGTCTACGCCGCCATAGGACAAGCTCGACGCCGCAGGGCCGATGTCGTAGAGCGTGATGAGCTTGCTCGGCATGTCCTTGCGCAATGCGGAGACGAGGTAGACGAAGGAGCTGCTGTTGGGCTGAC
Source organism: Pseudonocardiaceae bacterium (assembly GCA_036500685.1). GTDB lineage: Bacteria > Actinomycetota > Actinomycetes > Mycobacteriales > Pseudonocardiaceae > CAJCJE01. Next base: position 3,938 of record DASYBO010000720.1, read on the forward strand.
CGGTGCCATTGTTTCCGTAGTCGGCGTATTCGTCATCGAAGTCGATGCCGTCGAGTCCGTACTTGGTCACCGCGTCGGACAATTGCTTGGCGAAGGCCGCAGCCGCCGACTGGGACGGGAAGTTGGCGAAGCCGGCGCCTTCATGATTGCCGAGGATCGACAGCTCGACCTTGATGCCCTTGGCCTGTAGGGGTCGGATCTGGGTGCTCACGTTGTTGAGCACCGACTGCACCTGCGGGTTGAAGTACAGGGTCGCCGACTGCGTCGCGGTGTCGTAATTGATGTTGGCCGCGAAGATGACGCCGATGTCGAAGACGTTGGCGCCGCCGTTGGCCAGGGTGTATTTGCCGACGTTGATCATGCTGTTGTTGTTGACCTCGACGTAGGCAACGGAGATCGGGCCGCTCTTGGCCGGAGCTGCCGGTGCGGCGCTCGCCACGGCGGTGGTCGCCGTCGCGCCGATCGCGACCGCGGCCAGTAACGCGAGCACGGACGACCGTGCGCTGAACCGACCTGACGTGAACATCACCAGTCACACTCCCCGTGCGGCGCACATGATCCTCAAGGCTCGAACCTAAGGTGACATCGCCGTGACAGCAAGGATTTTGACGTGTTTGTCAGCCGTTCACGCTTGCCAGTCAGGGTTCCTGCCGGCGGGCGAGGGTGTCGAGGACGAACTCGTACCAGCGGATGTTCTCCTGCTCGAAGCTGATGCCACGCGCAAGGGTGAGGTAGGGGCCGACCCGGTCGGCGGTCGCAAGGAACTCGGCTTCGGATTGTCCTGCGAGCAGCCGGCCTCGGAGGCGTTCGTAGGACTTGAGTTTGGCCTCCGCGCTGCGTTGCCTGTCCCGCACCGCCTGGCGCACCACCTCGGCATCGCCCGCGTCGACGGACTGGACCTGCACCAGCAACTCGTCCCGGATGGCGGTCGGCTTCGGCCGCCGAGTGGTGTAGTCGTGCAGTTCGGCTCGGCCGGCCTCGGTCAGCGTGAACAGTCGCTTGTTGGGCCGCCGTTCCTGGATGATCATGCGGGCCGACACCAGGCCCTGGGCTGCCAGCCTTTCCAGTTCCCGGTAGAGCTGCTGCGGGGTGGCGGTCCAGAAGTTGGCCACCGACGCGTCGAAGCTCTTGGCCAGGTCGTAGCCGGAGGACTCACCTTCAAGGAGAGCGGCCAGGATCGCGTCGCGCAGTGCCATCAGTTCGCCGGTTGAACGGGCAGCAGGCTGGGGCGCTTGGCGGTCCGGCCGTCACCGGATGAGCGGCCACGCAGCCGCCGGACGAGCCACGGGCCGAGGAACGCCGCCGCCCACCGCGCCTCGTCGACGATTGCCGGATTGCGACGGCCGGACGTGACCGGCAGCGGTCGCGTCCAGGAGTCGTCGCTGCCCGGCACCTCAAGAGCTTCGGCCATCGCCGCGGCGATGCGCGTGTGGCCGAGTGGGCTGGCATGCAGCCGGTCCGCGCTCCACAGCCGAGGATCGGTGACCACCGGATGGTTCGCGGTCTCGGCCACGATCACGCCGTGACGCAGCGCTGCCGCGCGAATCCGGCTGTTGATCGCCACCAGCCTTGGGGCCAGCGGTGCGGCCAGCGGCACCAATCGGCCGATGTCCTCGGGGAAGGTCAGCGTGGCCACTGTGGCGCCGGCTCCGGTCAGCGCCGCGAACATCGCATCGAGGTGCCCGGCTACCGCATCGATGTCGCAGCGGGGTCGGAGCAGGTCGTTCATGCCGGCGACCACGGTGACCAGGTCGGGCGCCAGCGCGAGCGCCGGTGCCAGTTGCTCGGCGTGGATCTGCTGGGCCAACCGTCCCCGGACCGCGAGATTGGCATACGTGAGTCCCGGATTCGCCGCCGCGAGCGAGTCGGCAAGCCGATCGGCCCAGCCGCGCAATCCTGAGGCGTCGTCGCCGTCACCGACACCTTCGGTCTGGCTGTCGCCGATGGCGACGTAGCGCAGGTACTGCTTGATGGTCACGCGCCCGCCACGGCAGCGGCCTCGATCTGCTCGAATCGGGCGGCCATCTGGCGCGCAAGCGCTTCGGCTGCCCGCAACGGCCGGACCATGACCATGAAATCGACGATCTTGCCGTCGGCGTCGAACCGCAGGAAGTCGCAGCCGGTGATGTCCAGTCCCTCGACCTTCGCCGTGAACACCAAGGCATGGTCGACGCCGTCCGGGTCGTGGATCTCCCGCACGTAGCGGAAGTCGTCGAAGACCTCGACCACCGCACGCAGGATCGCCGAGGTGATCGCCTTGCCGGGGTAGGGCTTGAAGGCGACCGGGCTGCGGAACACGACGTCGTCGGCCAGCAGGGCCTCGGCCGCGTCCATGTCGCGTGCCTCGATGGCTTCCCGGAAACCCATGCTCACTCCTGCACCTAATCAACTTTTTGATTAGTCACGAGGATAGGTCGCAGTCCGCGCGATGTCCAGGACGAGCCGTGATCACTGGGATTTCATCGTGATTTCATGCCTGGCTGCGAAGGTCTGCCGTGCCGTGACCTGCTGATGGGGGACGTTCCATGACCGCCGCACTGACGACGCCGAACAACGCGACGATCGCGTCGTCGCTGGCCGACTTGACCTCGACCGGCGACGCCGTGCGGGCCGGCGGCTGGGGGACGGCCGGTCTCGGCACCGGAACCGGCGACCTCGGCCAGTTGGCCGCCACCGACAGCCCGTTGTCCGCGTTGTCCGACAACGGTTTCGGCTACGTGCGCGGGATGGTGTCGTTCCTGGAGGAACCGCTGCACCAGCTGGCAGGCGACCCTGGCGCGGTATCAACGGCCGCAGCGGACGCGCAGAGCGCGGGGGAGAAGCTGTCGTCGATCGCAGCGTCGTATCGATCCTCGCTGGGCCAGCAGACGAGCACGTGGTCGGGCACGGCCGCGGACTCCTACCGAGGCGCCGGGACGCAGTACGCCGACGGGATCACCACGCTCAGCCAGGCCGCATCGACGGTGTCCAGCGCGATTTCCGGCGCGGGCAGCGCGGTCGCCCAGACGGCGCAGGGCGTGCGGCAGGACATCGCCGAGGCGGTCGGCCACATGCTGCCGATCCTCGCCGCCGCGCGTGCCCAGTCCGGATCGAACGGGACCAGCCTTGCGCAGGCGATCCCGGAGTGCGTGCAGATCGCCGAGGCGTACGCGCAGCGCATCGCCGGGCGGATGCGATCCTTGCTGTCCAGCGGGCAGCAGCTCAAAGCGTTGGTGGAGAAGGCGATCCAGGCGGCCGAAGCCGCCGTCAAACAGGCTTTCCAGCACGTTACCGGGGGATCGGAGTCCGGCAAGCAATCCCTCAACGTCCCAAACTCCGGCAAGCAGACCGGCGGCTCGGGATCGTCGGGGAGCCAGGGTTCCGGCTCGCAGTCCGGCCAGCAGTCCGCCGCGACGTCGACCAACTCAGCCAACAACGCGGCGAACACGTCGAACCAGCCGTCGTCCGACCAGAGTTCGCCGAGCGCGCTCACCGACTCGTCTGCGTCGACCGGCTCGGGCATCGGCACCGGCACGTCCGCCGACAGCAGCAGCCCGACGAGCCTGAGCGGCTTCACCAGCCCGTCGACGAGTTCGACTCTTCCGTCGGCGGCGCTGGGCAGCGGCCTGCTTGGCGGCTTGCATACCAGCTCCAGCGGCCTGCGCGGGTCCGGCACGGGCTCGACGGCCAAGGACACGGCGACCGGCATTCCCGCGCGCAGCGGCATCGGCATCGAAGCGGGTGAGCAGAGCGCCGCAGGCGCGGCCGGGAAGGCGAGCGTGTCGGCCGAAGGGCAGATGATGGGCGGTTCGCCCGCAGGACGTGGTGGGCGCCGCGAGGACGACGCGGAACACCGCAGCCCGGAGTGGCTACAGGACAAGGGCGGCCTTTTCGACGCCGACGAGGCCACCCCCGCCGTCATCGACACACCGCCGGACGCCCAGGACGAGGAGGACTTCGCGCCCCGCGAGCGCCGCACCTCCGCCGTCGTCCCCACGACCCTCCAGCCCTCCGCCACCCCAGCCGCGTCGACACCGGTGCCGGAACCCGAGGAGCAGCAGGACAAGCCGGTGAAGATGGCGTGGCGCCTGTCCGAGGAGGGCGAGCTGGAGCGGGTGCCGGCGTCCGACTGAGCCGCAGAACAGGAAGCGACACGTGGCGTTGACTCACGAGCAGGCCGCGACGCTGCGGTGTCCGACAATGCCAGCTAGCCCTCGGCGAGTGCTGCGGCTTTCATCAGCAGGTCGAGTTCGTCGGCGAGGTAGCCGGCCAGCGCATCGATGTCCGGCACCAGCTCACGACAGGCCACCAGCCCGAAGTGCAGTTGGCCGAGGTAGCCGACCAAGGTGATGTTCAGGCCCTGGCCATCGGTCACCACCGACACCGGGTACTGCGCCAGCAGTCTGGCGCCGGCCAGATAGACCGGCACGTTCGGGCCGGGCACGTTGGAGATGACCAGGTTGAACGGTGGCACCCGGTGCAGCACGCCGGTCGCGAACACCACCCTGGTCGCCCGCGCGACGAGTGCCGGCGGCGCGAAGTCGGAGATGTCGTCCACGAGCCCCTGCGGGATCACGGCCTGCTGTGATTTGGCCGCCTTCGTCGCCTCGTGTGTCACGGCAAGGCGTTGCGCGGGGTCGGCCAGGTGCGTCGGCACGGTCGCCAGCATCGCGGAGACCTTGTTTCCCAACGCGCCCTTGCTGCTCTCGTCCCGCACCGACACCGGGATCATCGCGTTCAACGGCGCGGCGGGCAGCGCGTCGTGGTCGATCAGCCAGCGTCGCAGCGCGCCGGCGCACATCGCCATCACCACGTCGTTGACGGACACGCCGAACGCCCGCTTCACGTACTTCACGTCCTCGAGGCTGACGCTGCGAAACGCGATCCTGCGGTGCGGGGTGATCGGCCGGTTGAACGGCGTTGTGGGCGCCCGGCCCAACGCCGCCGACTCCAGCACGGCGCCGTCGCCTCGCCCGAGCCCCAGCATCCCGCCCACCAGCGAGCTGACCACAGGCGCCAGCGTCGGCACCAGCCGGATGAACTCGCCGGACAGCCGTACGGTCTGCACCGGCCGCCAGGCCAGCCGGGCCAACGCCCGTGCGGCAAGCACCATGGGTCCCGGCGGCATCGTGTTCGGCTGTTGGGTAGCCGGGACATTTCGACCGTTCGGCGACAGGTCCAGCAAAACTGTCAACAGTTCCGCGCCGGACGCGCCGTCGATCGCGGCGTGGTGCAGTTTCGTGTACACCGCGACCCGGTCCTCGGCAAGACCGGTGATCAGGTACATCTCCCATAACGGCCTGCGCCGGTCCAGCGGGCGGGCGTGCAGGCGGGCTACCTGCTCGGTCAGCTGCGCCTGCGAGCCGGGCGAGGGCAGCGCCAGCTCGCGGACGTGGTACTCAAGGTCGAAGTCGAGGTCGTCGACCCAGTAGGGCTGGTCGAGCCCGAGCGGTACCTCCAGCAGCTTCTGCCGCAGCACCGGCACCAGCGCGAGCCGTTGGTCCATCAGGTCGGTCAGGGTGCTGAGGTCCAGCGGTCGCGGTGCCTCGGTCGGGTCGAGGATGCACACGCCGCCAACGTGGCCGGTGGAGTTCGCTCGCTCCAGCGAAAGGAAGGCGGCATCCAGTCCGGTCAGCTGTCGCATGGCATTCCTATCGCGTGGCGGTGCTCGGAGTGCGGGCCAACCAGCTTGTCACGGCATCGATCACCTGGGGAGGTGTTTCCAGTTGCGGAGTGTGTCCGACTCCGGGCAGGAATAGCTTGTCCCAGGCCGGATTGGCCGCCGCGACCCGCCTGGCCGCCGCGATCGGCACCAGGCGGTCGGCCTCGCCGTTGATCAGCAGGACCGGCACGTCGATCCGGTGCAGCATGGCGCGGTAGCGGTCCGCGCGGGCCAGCGTCCACATCAGCGATCGCGCCGCCCGCAGGAAGGACTCCTCCTTGCCCGGTATCGACGTGCGAGCCTTGGCCAGCTCGACGGCCACGGTGAACATCGCAGGATCGGCCCGACCCGGATCGGCGAAACAGAGGTCGATCACCCGCTGCACCGCGGCTTCCGGCGTGGATCGGGTTTGCGTCGCACGCATCGCCACCTCGCCGATACCAGGGATCGCGTAGGTCGCGAACAGGGCCGCAACGCCCAGATCCGGCCTGCGCGACTCCGGCGGCAGCGCCGGATCCACCAACACCAGCCCGACGATCGAGCCGCTGTCCCGCGTGGTCCGCGTCGCCGAGATCAGGCCGCCCATCGAGTTCCCGATCAGCACGGCGGGCCTGCCGACCACCTCGCGCAGGAAACGGTCCAGCAGCGCGACATTCGCCTCGATCGAGGTGCTCCTCGGCCAGCCGGGGGTGAGGCCGAACCCGCGCAGATCAAGGGCGTAGGCGTGACGGTCGCGCGCCAACGACGGCGCGACCAACACCCAGTTCAGGTGCGACCCGCCCAGTCCGTGCACGAACACGATCGGCGGCTTGGTGCTGGTGTCGTCGCCGAACTCGACCCAGTGCACCGGCCCGCCGCCGATGTCGTCCAACCACCCGGTCGCATCCCACTGCCGTGCGTAGGTCTTCGGTGCCGGCCGCCTCATCGCGGAAACCAGGCGCGGCTGCCCGTCGGTGGTCGGAACGGCGTCGGTTGTCCGGGTGGCTGCGCGAGCCGGTCGGCGATCACCCAGAAGGTTCCGGGGTCGACACCGAAGCCGAGATGGCCGCACCGCACCTCGATGTTCTGGTGCATCGCATCCACCGGGTCAACGCACGCTCGCCAGTCCACGATCCCGTCCGATCGCGAGTAGATCGCCGTCGAGGGCACCGGGACCGGTTGCCGCATCCGCTCCCGCGACGGCAGTCTGCCCGGATCGACGTGGTGCCGCGCGCGACGCCGAAACGCCCCGTCCGCCCGACTCTGCCGCTCGTCCACCAGCGCGAACGGACTCCCCAACGTGATCACCTGCCGGACCAGTCCTGGGTGATCGCGGGCGAGTTCCCTGGCGTAGACCCCGCCGAGACTCCAGCCGATGATCGACACCGGCCCGCCGGTCGTCTCGGCCAGTTCCCGCAATCGGCGCGGCATGCCGGTCAGCACGGCGTCCGTCGGCCCGATGTTGCGGCCGAGGCGCCAGCCTCGCGCCCGGTAGCCGAGGCGGGCGAGGAAGGCACGCAGCGTGTTCGTGCTCAGGTCGTCGGCGAGCAGGCCGGGCAGGACAAGCACGCCGTGGCCGTCACCGGTGGGCGCCCGCCGCAACCAGGGCACGGCGAGCGGCAGCGTGGAAAGGGTCAGCATGCCGCGCACCGGTTCGGTGAGAAACCAGCCGACCGCGGGTCGATGGGCCTGCTCGGTGTCGGGCATAGCCTGAAACCATACTTGCCGCACCGAGTTCGCCAAACACCTTCGCTACTTCACGCACGGAACGCCGCCGCCGGAGATGCTGCTCATCGGGTTGTTGTCGGCGTCGTTGTTGCTGCCGGTGTTGTCCGCGGCGGGCTGCGAGGGCGGAGGCGCGGTGCTCGTCGATGCCGCGCCGGGCGAACCCAGTCCGGCCGGCATCGTGAAGTTCTTGCCGAGAATCACCTTGACATGACCAGCCGACACCGACGAAACCGCTTGAGGGGTTACGTTGCCGAGCACGCCAGCGACGGCGGTCGCCGCCGCCGAGGCGCCGGCACCGTATTCGACCACCGTCGTCGAGCGGTTCGTCTGGTTGCCGGTGCTTCCTTTGGTGAACCCCTTGCTGGCCAAGCCGTCCGCGACCGTCGCGGCAAGACTCTGCTGACCCGAGGCGTTGTAGACGTCAACGGTTCCGCTGGGCGCGGGCGCGTTCTTGGTGGTCGGGGCAGGCCCGTTCGCGCTGGAACTGGGTGTCCCTGAGCTTCCCCCGCCGAGCAACGACCGCACGTCGGCCTGCACCACGGGCACATTCACCTGGTTGACGTCGCCGATGGAGCCACCCAGATTCGGGTACGACTCGACCGGCAGGGTGTGGAAGGTGACGTTCCCACCGGTCAGGTTGGACGCCTGCCCGGCGAACTCGATCAGATTCAGACAGCCGTCCACCGCGATGTTCGCCTCGGCCACGTTAAGGATCTGGCTGAGCTGCGACGGACTGCTGATCGTGCCGGCCTGCTTGAGTTTGGAGGCCAGCGATGCGATGAAGGCCTGCTGTCGACGCTCGCGGTCCAGGTCGGTGAAGTTGAGGC
>DASYBO010000721.1:0-8999 GCA_036500685.1 Pseudonocardiaceae bacterium
TGATGTGCCCACGGCCTTCGAGGCGGTCCAGCACGCTGGTCAACGTGCTCGGCCGCGAGCCGACCTCGGCGGCCAGCTGCGACACGATGCGCGGGCGACCGTCGGCCAGGTTGGCCAGGGCGTTGATCTCGGCCGCCGTCAGGTTGAGGTCGGTCAGTTCGCTGGTCAGCCGGTGCAGGCTGGCATGGGTGGCCCGCTGCAACGCCAGTAGTGCGGAATCAGATATCACGATATCGAATATTACGATATCGGTGTACATCTGACTAGAGCTCGTCGAACACCAGCTCGGTGCGGGTGGACAGCACGTCGGGCATGCTCTGCAACTTGAACAGCACCAGTTCGCGCAGGCTGTCGGTGTCGGCGGTGCGGATGAACAGGATCAGGTCGTTCTCGCCGGCGACCAGGCTGCCGTGCTCGATCTCCGGCACCTGGTTCATCACCTCCCGCACCGCCTGCCACGAGTGCTGGCTCACCTTCACGTACACGTACGCGGAGAGCGTCTGGCCGAGCTTGCGCGGATCGGTCAGCGCGGTGTAGCCGGTGATGATGCCCTCCTGCTGCAACCGCTCGACCCGCGAGTAGCAGCCCGCGCGGGAGATGTGCAGCCGCTCGGCCAGCGCGCGCATCGAGATCCGCCCGTCGGCCTTGAGCTCGGCGATGAGTCGCAGGTCAATAGGGTCGAGACCGGCCATTTGTCCATCGATCGGGGCGGTTCGCCGGTTGTTGGAGGCCATACGTCCACACCATACCCTCGATCTGGACCATCGGTCTCCAATCTTGCGGCTGGCCTGGAGGTTTGACTCGGATAGGCAGAGTATTCGAGTCAACTGTCTCACCGAACGGAGGCCGTCGTGCACTCACCGACATCGATCACCTCCTCGGCGTTGCTACCGAGCGAGTCGCCCCTCGGACTGATCAACCCGGACGGCACCGCGCTGACCGATCCGAGCCTGACGATGCCCGCCGACGACGTCCTGCTGCGGCTCTACCGCGGCATGGTGCTCGGTCGCCGGTTCGACCAGCAGGCCACCGCGCTCACCAAGCAGGGCAGGCTCGCCGTGTACCCGTCCGCGCATGGCCAGGAGGCCGGCGAGATCGGGGCGGTCGCCGCGCTGCGCGAGCAGGACTGGCTGTTTCCGACCTATCGCGACTCGGTCGCGATCGTCTCAAGGGGCGTCGACCCGGTCGAGGTGCTCTGCCTGCTTCGCGGCGACTGGCACTGCGGCTATGACCCGGCCCAGCACCGTGTCGCCCCCCAGTGCACGCCGCTGGCCACGAACACCCTGCACGCGGTCGGCCTCGCGCACGCGGCCACCGTCAAGCACGAGGACACCGTGTCGCTGGTGCTGCTCGGCGACGGCGCAACCAGCGAGGGCGACACCCACGAGGCGTTGAACTTCGCGGCCGTGTTCAACACGCCGACCGTGTTCTTCGTGCAGAACAACGGCTACGCGATCAGCGTGCCGCTGAGCAAGCAGAGCCACGCGCCCACGCTCGCGCACAAGGGCATCGGCTACGGCATGCGCTCGGTGCTGGTCGACGGCAACGACGCGGCCGCCGTGTACGCGGTGGTCAGCGCGGCGGTCGCGGCAGCGTCCCGGGGCGAAGGCCCCACCCTGATCGAGGCGATCACCTACCGCATCGAGGCGCACACCAACGCCGACGACGCCACCCGGTACCGCGACCGCGACGAGGTCGAGGAGTGGCTGGCCAAGGACCCGATCGACCGCCTCCGCACCTACCTCACCGAACGCGGGCTGCTCGACGAGACGGCCGACGCGCAGCTCGCCGCGACCGCGGAGGCCGAAGCGGAGCAACTGCGCGGCCGGATGAACGTGGACACCGAGCACGACCCGCGCGCCCTGTTCCGCAACGTCTACGCGACCCAGACCCCGGCCTTGCGCCGCCAGGAACAGGAACTGCTCGACGAGATCGCCGCCGACGCGGAACAGGAGGCCTGAGATGACCAGCGTTGCCGAACGCGTTCCCGAACTCGTCACCGCGCCCGCCCCGGTCACCATGGCCGGCGCGCTCAACCAGGCGCTGGCCGACGCGCTCACTGCCGACGACCGAGTGCTGGTCTTCGGCGAGGATGTCGGCACCCTCGGCGGTGTCTTCCGCGTCACCGACGGCCTTGCCGCCCGCTTCGGCGACGGCCGCGTCTTCGACACGCCGCTTGCCGAATCGGCCATTGTCGGCACCGCGATCGGCATGGCCATGAACGGTCTGCGGCCGGTCGTGGAGATGCAGTTCGACGCGTTCGCCTATCCCGCGTTCGAGCAGATCACCAGCCATCTGGCCAAACTGCGCAACCGCACCCAGGGCATGGTCGAGCTGCCGATCGTCATCCGGATTCCCTACGGCGGCGGCATCGGCGGCGTCGAGCACCACTGCGACTCCTCCGAGATGTACTACACGCACACCCCCGGCCTGCGCGTCGTCACGCCGGCGACTCCAGCCGACGCGTACACGCTGCTGCGGCAGGCGATCGACTGCCCGGACCCGGTGATCTTCCTCGAACCCAAGCGCCGCTACTGGGCCAAGGAAACCGCCGCCCTCGAGGCGACCGGAGCCGTCATCGACCGCGCACTCGTCCGCCGCGCCGGCACCGACGTGACGCTGATCAGCTACGGCGGAGCGCTCGGCACCACGCTGGAGGCGGCCGAGGCCGCCGCGGAGGACGGCATCAGCGCCGAGGTGATCGACCTGCGCAGCCTCTCGCCCTTCGACGAGGACACCGTGTCGGCGGCGGTCGCGCGCACCGGCCGGGCCGTCGTCGTGCACGAGGCGAGCCGATTCTGCGGCTACGGCGCCGAGGTCGCCGCGACCCTGTCCGAACGCTGCTTCCACTACCTCGAGGCGCCGGTCCTGCGGGTCGCCGGGTTCGACATCCCCTACCCGCCGCCCAACCTGGAGAAGCACCACCTGCCCAGCGTCGACCGCATCCTGGATGCCGTCGACCGGCTCCAGTGGCCGGAGGTGAACCGATAGATGTCCGTCTTCAACCTGCCCGACCTCGGCGAGGGCCTCACCGAGGCGGAGATCGTGTCCTGGCGGGTCAAGCCCGGTGATCAGGTGCACGTCGACCAGGTCATCGCCGAGGTCGAGACCGCGAAGGCCATCGTCGAGGTGCCGGTCCCGTTCGCCGGCACGGTCACCGAACTGCACGGTGACGCCGGCGTGATGCTCGCTGTCGGCACCCCGCTGATCACCGTCGACGAGAACGCCGGTTTCCAGGAACCCGGCGTCGTCACCGCGGACGAAGGCAGCGGCAACGTCCTGATCGGCTACGGCACCGGCTCGGCCGGCACCCGACGCCGTCGCAGGGGCCGGACCGGCGCCACGGTCGCCGAGACCAGGCTCAGCAAAGTCCACAGTGGACGTATCGCGGTGGTCTCGCCGCTGGTGCGCAGGATGGCCAGGGACGCCGGCATCGAACTGCGCGAGATCATCGGCTCCGGCCCGGACGGCCTGATCAACCGGGCCGACGTGGAACGCGCCATCGCCGCGCACACGACCCCCCGACCCGAACCCCTCGCCGCCCCCACCGAGGACATCCGCCGGATTCCCCTGCGCGGCCTGCGCAAGACCGTCGCCGACAAGCTCACCCGCTCCCGCCGCGAAATCCCCGAAGCCACCGTCTGGGTCGACGTCGACGCGACCGCCCTGCTCGACATCAGGTCCACGCTCAACGCGATCAGCACCGAACCCAAGATCGGACTGCTGGCCCTGCTCGCCAAGTTCGCCGTACTCGGCCTGCGCCGCTACCCCGAACTCAACGCGCGCATCGAACACGACGAGATCCTGCTCGGCGACGCCGTACATCTCGGCTTCGCCGCCCAGACCGACCGCGGCCTCGTCGTCCCGGTGATCCCGAACGCGCAGGCCATGACCGTCGAACAGCTCTCGCTCGCCCTCGGCGAACGCACCGCCCGCGCCCGCGACGGCGCCCTCGCGCCGACCGATCTCACCGGCGGCACGTTCACCATCAACAACTACGGCGTGTTCGGAGTGGACGGTTCGGCCGCGATCATCAACCACCCCGAGGTCGCCATCCTCGGCATCGGCCGGATCATCAAACGCCCCTGGGTCGTCGACGACGAGATCGTCGCGCGCAGCGTCACCGAGCTGACCCTGGCCTTCGACCACCGCGCCTGCGACGGCGGCACCGCAGGCGGCTTCCTGCGTTTCGTCGCCGACTGCGTGGAGAACCCGCTCGCGATGCTGCGCCTGCTGTAGCCGGTCACCCGGCCGGTCGTCGAGGAACAAGTCTGATCACCTCTAGGTTGATCAGAAGACCTCGTCGGTGAAGGGAGCGTGCAGGCCACCATGACCGAGCCGGGATTCGGGTTGTTGAACCAGCAGTCGGCCGTGCGGACGTTGGAGTTCGGCGACGTGCGGGTCACCTATGTCATCGACGGCGCGATGGCGCTGCGCTGCAGCGTGTTCTTCCCGCACATTCCGGCCGACTACTGGTCGGGACATCGGGACGCGGTCGACGCGGAGGGCAGGGTCGTCATGCCGGCCGGCGGGCTACTCGTCGAACGGGACGGGCGGTTCCTGCTGATCGACGCCGGTCTCGGCGAGATGATCGCCGACATGACGCTCGGATCGGCCGTCCTCGGCCCGGCCAACAGCGGGGCCCTGCCGGAGACGCTGGCCGCGCTCGGCCGCGCGCCCGAGGACATCGAGGCGGTCGCGTTCACCCACCTGCACGTCGACCACACCGGTTGGGCGTTCGTGCGCGACGGCAACGGCGGCTACCGCCCGTTCTTCCCGAACGCCCGCTACCTCGTCGCCGCGCGGGAATGGGCGCCGCACGAGCGCGGTGAAACCATTCCGGGCGGCTCGTCGCGCACCGCGGTGATCGAGCCGCTGGCCAAGCGGCACGTGAGCATCGCCGACGGCGAGGAGATCTTCCCCGGCGTGCACGCGCTGGTGACTCCGGGACACAGCCCCGGCCACACCTCGTACCTGATCTCCTCGACCGCCGGCACGCTGGTCGCGTTCGGCGACGTCTTCCACATCCCGGCCCAGTTGGCCCACCCGGACTGGCCATCGGCACCGGACATCGACGGCGCCGCCGTGCTCCTCGCGCGCCGCCGCGTGCTCGACGAACTGGCCAAGCCCGACACGGTCGGCTTCGCCACCCACTTCGGCGACCAGCCCTTCGGCCGGGTCGGCCCGGAAGCCGAATGGCTTCCGGTACCGAGCACAGCGCTGTTCCCGGCGCCCCGGTTGATTTAGCGCAGCAGCGCCCGGCGCTGCCGGGTGCGGTGCTCGAGAACACCGAGGGCCCGTTGCCACGCCGGTGACGCCTCGGTGACCAGGGAGGCAACCGCCGGCATGCTCCCCGGCCTGCTGAGGTCACCTTCGTGCTCGATCTCCCACGCGTCCAGGTCATCGATGAGCCGGTCCACCCGTGGATCGTGCGGATCCCAGTCCACTGCTTGATCACACGCGAGATACAGGCGCGTCCGCTCGGGGTCCTCGAAGCTGGTTTCCTTGTCCTGTATCCATTGCGCCATCGCGTGCGGGTCCGTCGCCTGGATCAGGATCCGCGCGTCCCGCTCGAGTCGTACCGTCCGTTCGCTGACGCCGAGCCCGCGCATCCGGTCCAGGATGGCGACCACCTCCGGCGGGAGCACGAGCCGTTCGCCACTGTCCAGTTCGGCGATCCGGCGGCGGTGCTCGGCGAGCTGGTCGATCTTGCGCCGCAGTTCGGCGTCGATGTCGGCGATGGCCGAGGCGAATTCGGTTGGCTGGGCGTGCAGCAGTGCGTCGATGCGGGCCAGCGGCACCCCGGCGTCGGCGAGGGTCCTGATCCGGATGAGATCCACCGCAGCCTGGGCGCTGTAGCGACGGTAGCCGGAGGCATCGCGCTCCGGCTCGGGCAACAGTCCGACGTGGTGGTAGTGACGGACGGTGCGCACGGTCACGCCTGCGCTCGCCGCGAGCTGGCTGATCGTCAGCACTGTCTTCCTCCGCCGCAAGGGAACCGTGGTCGTGCCGACTTTAGGCGCGAGCCACGCGGTCCACGACGTCGCGGATCGCCTTGACCACGACTTCAGGACGCCGGAAGCAGAGCTGGCTGTGGCCGACGTCGGACACGATGCGCTGTTCACCGTGCGAGACCGCGCTCACCAGGGCCGCGACCATCCTCCTCTTGCCATCGCGTATCTCCAGCGGCGTCCGCTCCGAGAGTCGCTGCCTGGTTTGCTCGGATGTGAGCGCCTGCTGGGCCGGGTCGACGCCCTCCACGGTGAGTGCGATCAGCGGGATGTCGGGGATGTCCGGCCCGGCCCGCAGTTCGTCGGCGAGTGCGACCAGGTTGCCGCGCTCGGCGAAACCGGCCTGGAGCCACTCGATGCCCACGTGGGCATCGATCAGCGGCTGCCGCAGGTGCGCCGGGTAGTCCGCCAAGAGTTCGGCGTACATCTCGCGCAAAGCTGGGCGCATCCGCTGGATCTGGGTCGAATCGGGTGCCATCCGCTCGCCCGCGGCCAGGCCCGCCTCTGCCGGCATGAACTGGTCCCAGTCGCGGTGGAAGGCGTCCATCCAGACCAGCCCGGCCATCTCCTGCGGGTACAACTGCGCGAACCGGTGTGCGTAGGCGCCGCCGAGGGAGTGCGCCACCACAACGTAGGGGGCGGGGATCTCCTGGGCGTGCAGCAGTTCACGCAGTTCCGTGGCGACCGCGGTGGCGGTGCGGGGCAGTGGCAGGGGATCGCTGTAGCCGGTGCCGCCTCGGTCGTACACGACGGCGGTGGTGAACCGCGAGACCTCTTGCTGGACAAGGACATAATCGAGACCGACCGAGCTGGCGCCGGGCAGGAACACGACGGCCGGTCCGCCGCTGCCCGACCGATGCACGAACACGCGGCGGCCGTCGATCTCCTGGAACTCGCCGATCGGCGGAGCGGCGGTGATGTTGTTCGTCATGCGACAAGGCTCGAACCCTGACGCACGGTCAGGGTCAAGCCCATCCGTCCCATGCGTCGACGGCCGGACTCGGGTCAGGGCAGTCGCGCCCAGGCGGCGGCCAGTTCAGGAGTCCAGAACGTGGCGCCGGTCTCCTTGAGTTCCTTGGTCACCCGCTCTGCCATGGTGTCGATGTCCACCTCGGCCTCGGTGGCAAGGCCGTGCGCGAGGATCACCGGCAGTACGGTCCGGACCGTGTCGGCCAGGTAGGTCGGCATCACCGAATCGGCAGTACCGGCGGCCACCGCACCGGCCGCGCCGGCCACGGAAAGGCCGGCATCCTGCAGGATCGACCCGATCTGGTCGCCGATATCACCGTTGACGCCGACGACGCGGAAGGCGTCGAGGATCCAGCTCCTGGCTCGCGTGGTCAGCGGGGTCGGCGGTATCGTCCTTAAGCGACTGACGTTGTAGTCCTGAAAGGACACCACGCCGCCGGAGCGGACCGACCCGCACAACGACCGCACGGTGGCGGCGGGTTCCTTGAGGTGCATCAGGATCAACCGGCCGACCAGGGCGTCGACCGGCTGGTCCAGCCGCAGGCCGGTCAGGTTCGCTTCGATGAAGGACACATTGGCCAGGCCGGCCTCTGCGGTGCGGGCGCGGGCCAGTTCCAGGATGGTCGGGTTCATGTCGACCCCGACCACGCTGCCGGTCGGCCCGACCAGGTCGGCCAGCAGCATGCTCACGTCGCCCGCGCCGCAGCCCACGTCGAGCACGCGCATGCCCGGGACGATGCCGGCCAGGCGGAACAGGTGTGCGCTGTGCGGCGCGAGTATCTCCGCTTGCAGTTGCAGCCGCTCGGCCTCCGCCGAGGTGCGGCCCATCACGTACCCATCGGTCATGCTTCCCATACTGGCAGTTGACCCCTCAACCGTGCGTGCTCAGCACCACCTTGCCCTGAATCACCCCGGATTCCAGAAGTAGGTGTGCCTGGGCGGCCTCGGCCAGGGGGAAGGTCGCGTCGATCGGGACGGTGAACCGTCCATCGTGGACAGCGCCGAGCAGTTCACGCAGTTCGGGCCGAGGATCCCAGCCGGAGCGGATCAGGTTGGTCAGCTGGAAGCCGTTGATGCGGACGTTCTTCGGGTAGAAGTCGCGGGTGTCCACGGTGCTCGGTGCCAGCGCGACATTGGCCAGTGCGACCACCCGGCCACCGGCCCCGACCGCCTTCAGGCTCTGCGCGAACGCGGCGCCGCCGACCGCGTCGAGCGCGACGTCGACCCCGCGTCCTTCGGTGTAGCGCTCGACCTCGGCGACGATGTCGGCGTCGTGCCGGTTCAGCGTGTGGTCGGCGCCGAGTTCGCTGATCCAGCGCTGCTTGTCGGCCGAGCCGACCACGCCGATCACGGTGGCGCCGAGATCCTTGGCGATCTGGACCGCCGCGCTGCCGACTCCGCTGGCGGCGGCGTGGATCAGCACGGTCTCGCCCGCGCGAAGTTCCGCCAGCGCGCGCAGGCAGTGCCAGGCGGACAGCCAGGCGATCGGCAAGCCCGCCGCGGCGGGCAGGCTCACGTTGGGCGGGACGAGTACGGCTTGGTCGTGCTCGACGATGGCGAGTTCGCGGTAGAAGCCGGGCGCGCCGATCCCGCCCCAGGCCACCACTCGATCGCCGATCGCGAACCCGGTGACGTTCGGGCCGAGCGCGACCACGGTGCCGGCGCCCTCGCCGCCGGGAACGGCCGGCAGCGGCGGGCCGCTGTGGTAGCGGCCGGAGCGGAACAGCAGGTCGGAGCGGTTCACCCCGGCCGCGGCGACCGAAACCAGCAGTTGCCCCTGACCGGGCACGGGATCGGTTTCCTCAGCGAGGACGAGGTTCTGGGCCGGGCCGAACTCGGCCACCTGGACAACACGCACGATGCCTCCTGACACTCTTTGAACCGGTGTCAGAATCGTATAACTGGTTCAACCGGTGTCAACCGGTAGGATCGACGACATGACCGCGGCGAGCGCTGTTGATGACCGGTTCCGGCTGATCGGCGGGCGCCCCTGTCTGGATCTGATCGCGACCTACGGCA
>DASYBO010000722.1:0-17960 GCA_036500685.1 Pseudonocardiaceae bacterium
CAGGGAGTTCGACGGTCCTCGCACCGCCCGCGCCGTGCCACCACCTTCAGGAGTCACAAACCGTTCGGGCGGTGGGTGAGGTCTTCGGTGACGACGTCGTGGCCGCTGCCATGATCGACCGCCTGGTCCACCATGCCGAAGTCATCTCGATCAAGGGTGACAGCTACCGGCTCAAAGATCGAGACCTTGGTCGTGTTCCGGCGGCCAAGGCCGTTGACACAACAAAGGCCTCTGATCTGGGAAGACAACCAGATCAGAGGCCTTCATGCACTGTCGGGACGACAGTGTCCGGTCGCAGAACATCGGAATGGGATGTCTCGGGTCATGGGAATAGTGACATCTCAGGTCATCGGCATGGCTGAGGGCGTTCGCGCCCATCCGCGGATCACGTCGAAGATCGTCCTGGACAGCTGGCCCACGCGCGACAACCACTCGATCCGGCCCCTGACCACACCTTCCGGTCGATCGGGGAAGACCGGTCCGCCTGATCAGGCCCTATGTGCCGTCACCAATGTCACGTCCCGCAACGCCTAGCCAGCAGTTCCGCAGTTCTCGGCGTACTTGGCCCAGTCGCCGTTGCCGTTGTCGTTGGACCACACGATCGAGCAGTAGGTCCCCGCCGCGATCGGGAAACTCCCGCCCGGCTGCAACTGGCAGCCGACGACGGCGCCGTTTTTCGTCACCTTGGACGTGTCCGAGTTGCAGATCGTGCCGTTGGGCCCGACCACCTCCTCGTGGACCAACCACGAGCCACCCCAGACGCTGATCTCAAAACCGAAGTTGGTGGACCAGCCACGGATCTCGGTGGCGCTCAAGCCGCCTCCGGAGATGTACATGCAGTTGTACACGTCCGTGCCGCCGTTGGTGCCGCACTCGTCGAACGTCAGCGGGTGGAGCGTCCCAGCCGCGGCGATGCCCGCCTGTGCCATCAACCCGAATGCGATCGTGGCTGCCGCGACGCCCGTTCGCGTGATCATCTTACGCATTGCCGACCCCCAGAAAGTCGATCGTGCCAACGTTAACGATCAGCACGATAGGAGACGGCCGCGGCGCCTGGCCAGCCTTTGCGCGTAGGCGTAAACATGCTGGTAGACGCCGGTCGGCTACCGGCGTATTGCGCCTCTTGGCCTAATGATCATCGCCGTGCACACCTGCTCGTGTACTCGCGGTTATTGTGTTTCATATGACAGCTCCGGCGCGGGACTCGCTGGTGCGGTCGTGATGACCTTCGTGGTCGCCTGGCTGGTCAAGGTCATCGGCCTGTGGCGCTTCGGGTGGCAGTGCCGGTTGCGCCAGCGGACGTAACCGGCAATGGCGGCTTCCTTGGCAGCGTGGGACGGATAGTCGCTGCCATCGAGGGTGAAGTAGCGCAGCGCGGTGAACTCCGACTCGATCCAGTTTGTGGTGTAAGCAAGAAACACGCCCAGCCGAGCCTGTCGGGATGCGCCCGATCATCCACTGGAGGTAATGCTCGCACTCGTCCCGTCAGTGCTGACGACAACAGCGGCGTCATCGGGACCGCTTGGGAGCGTTACCACGCAATGGAATTTGTTGACCGCAATGATCGTGCAAACCGCATTCAATACCGTCTGGCCGCTCGTGCCGTGAACGTACGCCGCAACGGCATTCGCCAAAGTCACTGGGTTGTTGTAGTCAGTGCCAGGAGGCAACGGCATGCCGGGCAGGCTCGAAGGCGTGGCAGACGACACTGGCGCCGGCAATGGCGCCCTGGTTCCGCCTTCCGAAGACAGCGGTTCCTCGATCGGAGCCGACGAGGTAAGCGTCTGGTTGTTGTACGTTTCAGTCAGGGACATAAACCGCCCCCCAACCACATCAGAGAGCGTGACGGTTTCGGGGATGTAGGTGATGCGGCCATCAGCACAGTCCGGGTTACAGTCATCAACCGCCCGGCTACCGTGGCCGAGCGCGCCGGACGACGTCCAAGATGTCCAGGTTATGTTTCTGATCTGGGCGTTGATGTCGGCAGCCATGCCAAGGACCGTTGGCCTGATGACCGCATAATCACGCGGCCCGGACACGACATCCGGATAGATCACGAGCACCGGCAAAGCAATCGGCGCAGCGCTCGTGGTCGCGGTGGTGGCAGGCTGGGACGTGGTGCTGGAGCCAGTGGAGACCGCCGAGGCGGCCGGGCCGCACGCCGCCAGCAATGCCAGTGCGCCAAGACCGACGACGAGGCCGATGGTGGAGGCGAGCTGTTTCATGTTGCTCCCAACCGGCCCCGTCGCAGGTAGCCGTCATTGAGTGGTGTCGCCCAGGTTTACTGACTGTTACATGTTAGGCGGCGCGATCACCTGCTGTAACTAGAGCTGACGCAGTTGATCCAGGACCTGGTCATCGGTCGACTCGGCCGGCACCGGCACCTGGTGGTGGTTGACTCCAGGCCTGCGCATCGAGAAGCCGATTGGAATTGGCCAGCGCGAAGCCGAACAGGCTGTCCTGCTCCTCGCGCAACCTTCTGGCACGGTGGGGTTCCCACCAGACCATCCCGACGCACCTGAAGCCAGAGGGAGTCACAGCCCGGTTCGGCGCCGCCGAAGGCAGTAGCACCCGGGAATCCGGTGGCAGCAGGCCGACCGGATCTGTTGGCTGGTACACCTTCCACCAGGTGTCGGATCGAGCAATCCCGTCGCGCCGGAGCAGTGGTACCCGCTTACGCCGCCGTTGCAACTGGAAGAAATCGACGTCGTCGATGAAGAACGACGTGGTGGCCGAATGGCCGAGATAGCCTGTCTCGATGCGCAGTTCACCGCGCTGAGGCGCGGTCATGAGCGCGCGGGCAGATCCAATCCCTGTGCTGTCATGTCGGCGATGCGACCCGATGTCTCAATCGCCAGCCACTGAGTTGTCGCGCGGGCCAGCAGCGAGCCGTCCACTGTGTACAGAGCTGAGGTGTTGGTGGTCGAGCGGTCCTCCGCGTGGTCGAGGCGCGCGATGATGACGTAGGTGGTGCCGGCGAGCGGGGCGTCGAGTAGGTCGGCGGTCATCCAGCTGAGCACTCTCGGCGTGGCGACGGGATCGGTCGTCCAGCCGCCGGGGCAGTCCAGGGCGCTCCATAACACTTCGGGTCGCACGCGGCCGTTCTGGTCGGCGACGGAATCGTCCGGCTGCCAGGGGCAGGCGACCGTGTCGGGGTGATCCGGCACCGGGCCGGGGGACAGGTACAGGCCGTCGTCCTCGGCCCGTTCGACGCCGCAGACGAAGCAGGTCGGGAAGGGGTGTCCGTGCCGGCCGGTGAAGCCGGTCGCGGCCTGTTCGGCGACGGGCAACGGTAGCGGGGGCAACTCGCTGGGGCGGTGCGCGGTGGGGGACGCGGTCGCGACGAGTTCGTCACCGTCCCACAGGGCCGCGCGGCGGCCACGGGTCTCGCTGCGCAGCGGCGTGTCGAGGCGGGGCGGGGTGTGCAGGGTGACCGCCAGCGGACCATGGAACGCCGGGCCGACGTGGCCCGCGAACGCGCCGCAGGCGTAGCCGCCGTTGGCGCTGCCATCGGGGCCGTTGAATCGGCCCGCGATCACCAGCGGCGGGGAGTCGGACACCTCTTCAGGTTGGCGCAGCGGGTGCGGTGAAACCCAGTCGGGGATCCCCCCTTCGGCCCACAGTGGGGGGTTCCCTGACTGGTGGGGTAGGGGTCATTCGCGGTGACATCGACTCGGCCCGTTCCGGGTCAGTCGCCGCGACGGAAGGAAGTGGACCTCCGCCATGAGGATCACCACGCCCACCGACCCGGACAAGATCGACCTCGACGCTGTCGACCTTGCCGATCCCCGGACCTACTCCGAGGGCGACCCGCACGCGATCTGGCAGGCGATGCGCCTGCGCGATCCGGTGCGCTGGCAGTCGGTCGACGGTGATCTCGGGTTCTGGTCGGTGACCAAGTACGAGGACGGCTCAGAGGTCCTGCGCGATCACACCACGTTCACCTCGCAGCGTGGCACCCTGCTCAACCTGCTCGGCAAGGACGACCCGGCCGGCGGGCGGCAGATGGCCGCGACCGATCCGCCCCGGCACACCAGGATGCGCGGTCCATTGCAGCGGGCGCTGACCATCAAGTCGGTGGAGCGCTCCCGCGACCAGATCGCGGCGAAGGTGCGCGGTCTGCTCGAACCGGGGCTCTCCGGCGAGACCTTCGACATCGCCGCCGCGGTGATCCAGCTGCCGATGACCGTCACCGGAATGCTGATGGGCCTGCCAGAGGAGGACTGGCCAAGGCTGACCCGGTTGACCCTGATGTCGATCGCTCCGGACGACCCGGAGTTCATGGTCGAGCAGGGGCCGACGGCCACCCTGGAGCAGGCGCACCGCGAATTGTTCGCCTACTTCGCCGACATCGTGAAGCAGCGGCAGAAGGTACAGGGCGACGACCTGATCAGCCTGCTGGTCAGCATGGACTTCGACGGCCGCACGCTGAGCCTCGGCGAAGTGCTGTCCAACTGCTACAGCCTGCTGCTGGGCGCCAACGTGACAACGCCCTACGTACCGACCGCGGCGTTGAACTGGCTGATCGGCACCGACTCCATGTACGAGCTGTTCAACGATCCCGCTGTCGTCGTGACCGGGGTCGAGGAGGCGCTGCGCTGGGCCTCGCCCGCCAATCACTTCATGCGCTATGCGCTGCATGACGTGGAACTCGGCGGCAAGAAGATCCGCTCCGGCGACGCGGTCGTGGTCTGGCTCGGTTCGGCCAACCGGGACGCGGACATCTTCGAGGACCCGTTCACCTTCGACCTGCGCCGCAAACCCAACCGGCACATCGCCTTCGGCGCCGGCGCGCACTACTGCGTCGGACACACCGTGGCCAGGGTCAGCTTGCGCGTGCTGTTCGGCGAAATCCTGGACACCTTCATCGACTTCGAACGCGACGGCGAGGCCGAGCACCTGTGCTCGAACTTCGTTGCCGGCATCAAGCACATGCCGGTGATCGCCAAGGCCCGCCCGCGGTAGTCCACCAATCGCTGAGGAGACACCGAGCATGGCTGCAGTCGGCTCAACCCGCAGGGCTCGCTGGTTGTTGCGGGAACCCTCCCGCGAAGCGGCGGCGCGACTGTTCGCGCTGCCCTATTCCGGCTGCGGCGCGAGCATGTACCGGGGCTGGCCGCAGTTCGCGGGCGAGGTGGAGATCTGCGCGGTGCAGCTGCCCGGCCGGGAGAACCGGTTGCGCGAGGAGCCGTATTCGTCCTTCGGTTCGCTGTCCGAGCAACTGGCCGAGGCGTTGTTGCCCTACCTCGATCGGCCCTTCGCGTTCTTCGGGCACTGCAGTTCGGCGCTGGTCGGCTATGAGACGACGCTTCGGTTGGCGGACAAGGGATATCCCACGCCGGACCGGCTGTTCGTGTCGTCGCAGGTCGCGCCGCACGAAGGGCCGCACGGCCGGTTCCTGGAGATGGACGACGATCAGTTGGCCGACGAGGTGCGCGGCCTGCTGGCCGGGCTGGGCGTCGAGGCGCGGCCGGATCTCGTCGAGATGACGCTTGAGGTACTGCTCTCGGATGTGGCCGCGCACAAGAAGTACGGCGCGGTGGAACAACCCAGGCGGGTGCCCTGCCCGATCACGGCCATCGGCTGGGATGCCGACGTCGAGGTGCCCTACCGGTTGATGTCGGGATGGTCCGACATCGGCATGACCAGCTTCCGGGTGCTGCCCGGCCCGCACTACGGCTTCATGACAGCCCCGCCGGCACTGCTCGACGTGCTGGCCACGGATCTGTTGCGGCCGGCCGAATTCACGTCGGCCGGAGAGCTGTCGTGACCGCGCTGCGGGTCGCCAAGGTGGACCTGCGGGCCCGCGCCGCACTCGAGGCGGCGCTGCTGAACCGGCGCCGGGGCGCCGAATCGATCCGATCGCTGCCGCGTACTCCCGGTGAGACGCACCTGCCCGCTTCGGTGTCGCAGGAAGGCATGTGGGCGGAGATCCAGCACGAACCGGAGCCCTCACCGGTGATCGTCGGCGGCGCGCGGCTGCGCGGGCCGCTGGACGTGCCGGCGCTGACCAGGGCTTGGCGGTCGGTGGTCGCTCGACACGAGACGCTGCGTACCGCGCTGCGAGTGGAGGACGGCAGGCTCACGCAGGTGATCGCGGAGTCGGTCGAGCTGCCGCTGCCGGTCACCGACATCACCATCGCCGAGTTCGCGCCGATCACCTGGGCCGAGGTGGACCGGCCGGTCGAGCTGACCACCGGGCCGCTGGCCAGATTGCGGCTGCTGCGCGTCGCGCAGGACGATCACATCGCGCTGTTGGTGCTGCACCACCTGATCGGCGACGCGCGCGCCATCGAGGTACTGGTGCGCGACCTCGGTGCCTACTACCTGGCCGAGGTGACCGGTGAGCCCGCTCGGCTGCCGCCGTTGACCGTGCAGTACGCGGATTTCGCTGCCTGGCACCGGAACAGGCTGACCGGACCGGCGGGCGCGGAACTCATCGATTACTGGGTGCGGCGCCTCGACGGTGCCACCCCGGCCGAACTGCCCACCGACCTCGAACCGCCCGCGCACCCATCCGCGCGGGGCGACACGCTGACCGTGCCGATCGAGCCGACGTGCTTCGCCGGCATGGTCGAACTGGCCAAGGCCCGTCGTACCACCCTCTACATCGTCGGCCTCGCCGCGTTCACGGTGCAACTGGCCCGCTACTCCGGGCAGCGCGACATCAGCGTGCGCGCGCCGGTGTCGTACCGGGACCGTTCCGAGGTGCAGGACCTGATCGCGGACTTCTCCAACGACGTGATCATCCGGACCGACCTCACCGCGAATCCCACGTTCGCCGAACTGATCGAGGCGATCCGTGATCAGGCCAACCAGGATTTCGTCCGGCACGACCTGCCGCCGCACCTGCTCGCACCGCGCATGGCCGATCCCGACCTGCTGGGCCGGCTGTTCCAGGTGCAGTTCACCGTCGAGCAGGAGGTCGCGTTCGCGCCCCGGCTCGGCCCCGTTGCGGTCGAACGGCTTGCCCCGCCGTGGCAGTACGCGCTGCGCCCGCTCGCGGTGCGGATCCGCTACGACGAGCACGGCGCGACCTGCCTTGGCACCTATCGGACCGAACAGTTCTCCCCGGAACGGGTCAGGCAGATCCTCGACGACTATTTCGGCGTCGTCGGGGAAATGCTGGCCGACCCCAACCAGAAGGTGACGCCATGAGGGGATTTCCCGACTGGCGCGCACACCCCCTACGCGGGCAACTTGTTTTCAGTCAGCACACCGCGAATCCACCTGTCCCACCCGAGCGCCCCAGGAGGCTTGATGAGCAAGGTCGCCGTCCTCACCAACGACCTTCAGTACGACCTGGTGAACAAGAACCAGGAACGGATCGACGCCGTTGAGGAGGCAACGCCGAGCTTCTCCGGTTTCTTGCGGGAGATGCGCAAGCGCGGTCACCACGTACTGCACCTACAACTGATCAACCGGCCGGATGACCCGGTGGCCGAGCGCTACGACGGCAGGCTGCCCGCCCAGAAGGGCACCAAGGGCGCGGACATCCTGCCGGTGTTCCTCGAGGACGAGGACATCCTGGTCGAGAAGAACAAGGACAGCGGTTTCTACGAGACCGACCTGCACGAGCAACTGCAGAAGCTGGGCGTTGACACCGTGATCGTCACCGGCATGCAGGGCCAGATCTGCGTGCAGACCACCGCGGCCGACGCGTTCTTCCGCGGCTACAACGTCTGGGTGCCCAGCGACTGCGTGGTCTCCGCCCGTGACCACGACCGCATCAGGGCCCTTGACTGGCTGGACGGCTACTGCGCGTCGGTCCGTCCGTCGACCGAGATCATCGAACTGCTGGACAAGGACGGCGAACTGCCGCGCAAGATCTTCAAGACGCCGTAACAAACCGCGAACCGTACCGTCACCACTCACCACCGGGAGTTCCGTTGCTGATGGACACGAAGTCCTTTCTGCACGAGGAGATCGTGCTCGACCACGGCACCGGGGCCGGGTTGAGTCGGGAGCTGGTCGAGTTCATCGTCGCCGTGCTCGGCGACGTCTACACCGGAGAGATGGAGGACAGCGCGATGTTGCCGACCCCGGCCGGCAACATCGCGATGACCACCGACTCCTTCGTCGTCGATCCGCCGTTCTTCGGCAACGGCGACATCGGCAAGATCGCGGTCTGCGGCACCGTCAACGACCTGGCCGTTGTCGGTGCCCAGCCGATGTACCTGACGCTGGGCATGATCCTGGAGTCCGGGTTTCCCATCGCCAAGCTGAAGCGGGCGCTGGAGTCCATTCGGGACACTGCCGCCGAGGCAGGCGTGCGGATCGTTGCCGGCGACACCAAGGTGGTCCGGAAGGGCGAGGCCGACGGGATCTACCTCAACACCACCGGGGTCGGCGTTTTCCACCGGCCGCCGCTGCGAATGGCCAACGTCCGCCCTGGCGACCAGATCGTGCTCAGCGGGCCGATCGGCAACCACACCGTGCACCTGCTCTCCGTCCGCGAAGGGCTCGGGTTCGAGAAGAACGTGCTCAGCGACTGCGCCCCGCTCAACGGGATGATCGCCACCGTGCTCGACGGCTGCGGCGACTCGGTGCGTTCGCTGCGCGACGTGACGCGGGGCGGCCTGTCCGCCGTACTGCACGAGTACGCGACGGCGGTCGACCGGACGCTGCGGATCGAGCAGGAGGCCCTGCCGATCGACTTCGAAACGGTGATGGCCTGCGACATGCTGGGCATCAACCCGATCAACGCCGCCAACGAGGGCTGTGTCTGCCTTTTCGTCGACCCGGCCGGCGTCGATCAGGTCCTGGACACCTTGCACGCCCACAAGTACGGCCACCGGGCCGTCGTGATCGGTGAGGTGACCGACCGGCCGGAGCGCCTTGTCGAGCTGATCGACGCCGACGGCCGAGCCAACACCGTCGAGGAACTGCGCGGCGCCGAACTGCCGCGACTGTGCTGAGACGGGGGATGTCATGCAGCACACCGAAGCCGCGCCAGCGGCCGAGCAGGCGCCCTGCGAGCAGTGGCTGATCCGGGTCAACGGGGTCGTGCAGGGCGTCGGCTACCGGCCCTTCGTCTACCAGCTCGCCACCGCCCTCGGCCTGACCGGCTGGGTGCTCAACGACACGCTGGGCGTGCTCACCGAGGTGAGTGGCCCTGTGCCGGTGCTGACCTCCTTCGCCGACGCGCTGCGTGCCCAGGCACCGTTGTTGGCCAGGGTCAACGAGGTCCAGGTACAGCGCAAGGCCGCGGCTGCTGACGCCGGCAGCGGGTTCGAGATCCGGGAGAGCACCCGAGCGGGCAGGGCCAACACGATCGTGGCGCCCGACTCGCACGTCTGCCCTGACTGCCTGCGCGAGGTGTTCGATCCGGCCGACCGGCGCTACCGCTATCCGTTCACCAACTGCACGCACTGCGGCCCGCGCTACTCGCTGATCCGCGGCCTGCCCTACGACCGCGCGCAGACCACCATGGCCGTGTTCACCATGTGCCCGAACTGCGCTCGGGAGTACCGCGATCCGGCCGACCGGCGCTACCACGCGCAACCCAACGCGTGCCCGGTGTGCGGGCCGAAACTCACCATCACCAGCCGGGACGGCGATCTCGCCGACGGCGACGACGCGCTGCGGATCGCCACCGACGCGCTCGCGGCGGGCCGGATCGTCGCCGTGAAGAGCGTCGGCGGCTTCCACTTCGCGGTCAACGCGCGGGACGCGGACGCGGTGGCGCTACTGCGCAGGCGCAAGCGCCGCGACGCCAAACCGTTCGCGCTGATGGTCACCGATCTCGCCGCCGTCGAGCGGATCGCCGAATTCGGTGCGGCGGAAGGCGAGCTCCTCGCCTCGCCGGCCCGGCCCATCGTGCTGCTGCGCAAGCGTGCGGGCGTACTGCCCGAGGCGATCGCGCCGCGCAACCCCAATCTCGGCATCATGCTGCCCTCGGCGCCGCTGCACTACCTGCTGCTCGACCGGCCCGGCCTCGACGTGCTGGTGATGACCAGCGGCAACGTGTCCGGCTACCCGATCGCCTTCCGCAACGAGGACGCGCTGAGCCAACTGTTCGAGGTCGCCGACCTGATCCTGCACCACGACCGCGACATCGAGATCAGGGTGGACGACTCGGTGGTGCGCAGCACCGACCATCCCGGCCTCGACGAACCGCTGATCACCTTCCTGCGCAGGTCCCGTGGCTACGCGCCCTATCCGGTGCGGGTCGAACGGGAACAGGAAGCGGTGCTCGCCTACGGCGCCGAGCTGAAGACCACGGTCGCGCTCTCCGGCGGGCGCGAGGTGTACGTCAGCCAGCACATCGGCGACCTGAAGAACGACGAGACCTTCGCATCGCACCGGCAGACGGCCGCGCACCTGGCCAAGCTCTACGAGTTGACCCCGCGCTACGTCGCCTGCGACCTGCATCCCTCGTTCCGGGCGACCCGCTTCGCCGAGACCGACCGGCCCGAGGACATCTTTCGTATCCAGCACCACCACGCGCACATGGCCTCGTGCATGGCCGAGAACCAGCTGTCCACCACGACCCTCGGGGTCGTGTTCGACGGTGCGGGCTACGGCCTCGACGGCACCATCTGGGGCGGCGAGTTCCTGCTCGGCGACCTGGAGGGCGTGCGGCGCCTCGCGCATCTGCGGCCGATTCCGCTGCTCGGCGGCGACAAGGCCGTGAACGAACCGATCAGGACCGGGTTCGCCCTCGCCGTGCTCGCGCTCGGCGGCAAGGCCGAGGCCATCGCGGCCTTCCCCGCACTTGGCGAACTGGACGACGCGCAGCGTCACGTGTTCGCGACCATGATCGAGCGCGGGCTCAACGCGCCGCTGGTGTCCAGTATGGGACGCCTTTTCGACGGTGTCGCCGCGCTGCTCGGCATCTGTTCGCACGCCGAGTACGAGGCGCACGGACCGATCGAACTCGAGGGCCTGCTCGGCCGGGACCTGCGGATCGACGAGCGGCCCTACTCCTTCGGACTGCTCGACGGTGATCCGGCGCGGGTGGACTACGCCCCGGTGATCGCGGCCATCGCCGTGGATATCGCGGACGGTGTCGAGCCGGCCGAGATCAGCAGGCGATTCCACTCGGCGGTGGTGGCGATGGTGGTGGCCCGCTGCGAGGCACTGCGTGCCGAGCACGGGATCAACCAGGTCGTGCTCTCCGGTGGGGTGTTCCTCAACGAGTTCCTCGCGGTGAACTGCCTGCTTGCCCTGCGCGGCGCCGGTTTCGCCGCGTACGCGCACCGGCTGGTGCCCGCCAACGACGGCGGCATCGCCCTTGGGCAGGTGATGGTGGCCAGCGCGCTGCTGCGCGCCAGGTCGGCCGAACAGACCAACAATCACAGGAGCGGCTGATGTCCCGACCGACTCTCGACCTGGACGGCGTGCTCGGACTGCTCGCCGACAACGAGGCGCTCGCCCGGCGCACGCTGAGCATGGTGCCCTCCGAGAACGGCATGTCCGGCCTAGCCAAGCTGCCGATGCTGCTCGACGGGTACCACCGCTACTTCTTCAACGAGGGCGATCATCCTGACCGCTGGCATTTCCGTGGCGCGCAACGACTTCGCGACCTGGAGATGTCGGTCACCGTGCCGCTGCTCGAGGAACTCGGCAAGGCGAACTACGTTTCGGTCAAGCCGCTGTCCGGGCTCAGCGCGATGACGCTGGTGCTGGCCACGCTGGGGGGCGATCCCGGTTCGACGATCGTGACGATCTCGCCGGACAACGGCGGCCACTACGCGACACCCAACATCGCGGCGCGCTTCGGCCTGAACGTGGAGTACCTGCGCGGTGACGACCCACATTCGCTCGACCTCGACCACGCGGCCGAACTGCTCCGCCGGGTGCGGCCGAGCCTGGTCTACGTCGACCAGTCGCACTGTCTGTTCCCGATCGACCTGGCCAAGCTGAGCGCGACGGTACGGGCAGCCAGTCCTGGCACGCTGCTGCATGCCGACGTGAGCCACTGGTTCGGCCTGGTACTCGGCGGCGTGTTCCCCAATCCGCTCGACTGCGGCGTCGACAGCTTCGGCGGGTCGACGCACAAGACGTTCCCCGGTCCGCAGAAGGCGGTGTTCCTGACCAGAGACCCCGACATCGAGGAACGGATCAGGCAGACCCAGGACTACATGATCAGCAGCCACCACTTCGCGGCCACCGCCAGCCTTGGCATGGCCCTGCTGGAGTTCCGCGATTACGGCGGACCCGAGTACGCCCGCGCGGTCGTCGCCAACACCCGCCGGTTCGGCCGGCTGCTGGCCGACCGTGGCCTCACTCTGGCCGGAGCCGACCGCGGTTTCTCCGGCGGACACCAACTCTGGCTGGACACCGAAGCCGACGGCGTGGCACCGAAGGTGGCCGCCGACCGGCTCGCCGATGCCGGGCTGAAGGTGAACTTCATGGCCGGGTTGCCCGGCTTCGCCGGACAGGGCGTGCGGATCGGTCTGAACGAGGCGACCTACCGCGGCCTGTTCGGCACCGACTTCATCGAGCTGGCCGATGTCTTCGCGGCCGCGGTGCGCGACGAGCGGCCCTCGTCCGAACTGGCCGACCGGGTCGCGCGGCTGCGCAGGCGCACCCCGTTCGGCGCGCCGGTCGAGGAGTACTCGCCGCTGCTGCGCGAGGCGCTCAGCCTCTGCGCGGGGGCATTGCAGACGACGCCGGTCGCGGCGGAATTCGACTACGCGGACACCGCGAGGGGAGCGGTCGGATGAGCAGGCGACCGGTCATCGGCATCGCAGGGTACAGCGAACCCGCGCGGTGGGACATCTGGAACACCAGGGCCACCCTGATCCAACAGTCCTATGTGGATGGAATAGCCAAACACGGCGCGCGGGTCGTCGTGCTGCCACCGGACACGGTGGACGCCGACGTCGTCGACCTGCTCGACGGCCTCGTGCTGCCCAGCGGCGCCGACATCGATCCCGCGCACTACGGCCACAAGCCACACCCGGAGGCCGAGACTCCCCGGCCCGACCGCGACATCGGCGAGCTGCTGCTGTTGCGCGCCGCGCTTTCTCGCGACATCCCGGTGCTCGGCGTGTGCCGTGGCCTGCAACTGCTGGCCATCGTCGCGGGCGGCAGCGTGCACCAACACCTGCCCGATGTGCTCGGCCACAGTCGGCACATGCCGGCCGACGGCGTGCTCGGCGAACACGAGGTCGTCTTCACCGAGGGCAGCCTTGCCGCCGCGATCCACGGCCATCGCGCCGTCGTCAACTCCCATCACCACCAGGGCGTCGCCGATGCCGGCCCGCTCACCGTCAGCGCTCGCGCCGACGACGGCCTGATCGAGGCCATCGAGGATCCGACGAAACGGTTCGTGCTCGGCGTGCAGTGGCATCCCGAGGTCGCCGGCGGCGAGGACCTGTTCGCCGCGTTCGTCGCAGCGTGTACACCAGCCACCATTTCCGTTGGGGAGTACCGATGAACCTGGTCGCGGACCGGACCGCCCGGCAGGGCGGCGACCTGCGTGGGCTGGACCCCACCGCGGACTACCTTGACCTCGGCACCTGTGTGAACCGCTACGGGCCGCCGCCCGCCGTCGGCGAGGCGTTGCGCCAGGTGGACCTGAACGAGCTGCGCGCGCATCCCTATGACGCGGAAACCATGTTCACCTCGGCATATGCCGACTACCTCGGCGTCGAAGCGGACGAACTGGTCGCCGGGCGGGGGATCACCGAGTTCATCCGGCTGTTGGCAGCGCTGCTGCCCAAGGACCGGGTCGCGGTGATCACCCCGGACTACACCGACAGCATCCGCAACTTCCCGAACCACCTGCCCGGCGGGCACACCCCGGCCACGCGGCTGGCGCGGATCGAGGAAGCCATGCGCCGCTACGACTACGTGCTGCTGTCCAATCCGAACAACCCGCTCGGTATCCACATCGCGCCACAGGACCTCGCCGCGGTGTGCCGGGCGAATCCACTTGCGACACTGATTGTCGACGAGGCCTACATCGACTTCACCGCGCACGGCGGCCAGCGTTCCATGGTGTGGGCCGGCGTGCGCAACGTGATCGTCATGCTCTCGCCCAACAAGCTGTTCGGCATCGCCGGCACCCGCACCGGGGTGCTGTGGACGCCGATCGTCGAGCTGCGCGGCGCGCTCGCCGCGCGCAGGCTGAACTGGCCGATCTCCTACCTCGACGCGCTGGTCGCGTCGGCCGCGCTGCGCGCCACCGACTGGGCCGCGACGACAAGGGCCCGGCTGCTGGAGACCGCGAGCGAGCTGGAAACCCTGCTGCTGCGCCGTTATCCGGGCGTGGTGACCGGGGTTCCCGTGCACTACCGGTTCGTGGCAACGGAAGCGGCTCAGCAGGTCCACGACGAACTGGTGCGCGCGGGCGTTGTCGTCCGAGTCTTTTCCGGCCACCAACCCGGTCGGGTTTCCGGTCTGCGGATCACCGCGCCGACCGAAGGGGAAATGGCCAGGGTGCGCCTGGCCCTGGCCTGAGAAATCAGGGAGGCGGGGACATATCGTGCCGGCATTCGACGCCTCCCCCGGAGGCACGCTGGTCGACGTACTGCGTGGCCGAGCCATCGCAACGCCGACGGCGACCGCGTACGAGTTCGTCGAGGACGACGGCGGCGAGCGGATCATCAGCTACGCCGAGCTGGACGCGAGCGCTCGCGCGGTCGCGGCCGCGCTCGGTGGCGAGCGCGCGGCGGGTCAGCGCGCGCTGCTGCTGTATCCGCCCGGCCCGAACTACATCATCGGGCTGCTCGGCTGCTTCTACGCGGGCGTCGTCGCCGTGCCGATGTACCTGCCCACCGGGCAGCGCGCGCTGGCCAGGGTGATCGCGGCAGCGGCGGACGCGGGCGCGATGCTGGTGCTCAGCGACGCCAAGAGCGCCGAGCTGACTCGTTCCCGCTACGCGGAACTGGCCGCGCTGGGCTCGTTGACCTGGCTGGTCACCGACGAACTGCCCGACGCCGACTGGGTTCCGGCAGGCCCCGGCCGCGACGATCTCGCGTTCCTCCAGTACACATCGGGTTCGACCGGCAAGCCCAAGGGCGTCATGGTGCGCCACGGCAACCTGATGGCCAACTCGGCGACGATCAGCGCCGCGTTGCGGATCGACGAGCACACCAGGGGCGTGAGCTGGCTGCCGCCCTATCACGACATGGGTCTGATCGGCGGCCTGCTGCAACCGCTCTACGCCGGTTTCCCCTGCACCCTGTTGACTCCGACGATGTTCCTGCGCAGGCCCTACCGCTGGTTGGAGGCGATCAGCCGGCACCGGGCGACGGTCTCGGCCGGTCCCGATTTCGGTTACCTGGAATGCGTTCGGCGGATCAGCGAGCAGGAACGCGCCCAACTCGACCTGAGCACCTGGCGGCACGCGCTGGTCGGCGCCGAGCCGGTGCGGCCCAGCACGATGGCCGCCTTCCAGGAGGCGTTCGGCCCGGTCGGTTTCCGGCGCGAGTCCTTCCATCCCTGCTACGGCCTTGCCGAGGCCACGCTGTTCGTGACGGGCGGCGCCGTCCCGGCCGGAGGCCCGCGTCTGCTCGAAGTGTCCCGCAGTGCACTGGAGCAGGGCACTGCCGTGCCGGGACCCGGGGTCGTGTTCACCGGCTGTGGTCGCGTGCAGCGCGACGAGATCGTCGAACTCGTCGCGCCGGACAGCGGTAAACCCGTCGCACCGGGCACCGTCGGCGAGGTGCTGGTCAGCGGCGACACGGTGACCGGCGGCTACTGGGACCAGCCCGAGGAGACCGACCGGGTGTTCAGGGCGCGCGTCGACGGCTACCCGGACCGGGTGTTCCTGCGCACCGGCGACCTCGGTTTCCAGCTCGAAGGCGAGCTGTTCATCACCGGCCGGATCAAGGACCTGATGGTGGTGCGCGGTCGCAACCACTATCCGCACGACATCGAGCAGACCGCCGAGCGGGCCCATCCGCTGCTGCAACCGGCAAGGGCGGCCGTGTTCTCGGTCGACGACGGCACCGAGGAACGCGTGGTGCTCGTGCACGAGGTGGTCCGCGGTTTCACCCCGGCCGACGGTCCGGCGGTGCTCGGCGCGGTCCGGGAAGCGGTCGCGCAGGCGCACGGACTTGCCCTGCACGAGGTGATCCTGGTGCGGCCGGGCACGATCCCCCGAACCACCAGCGGCAAGATCCAGCACGCCGCGACCAGGCTGGAATGGGCCGCAGGGCGGCTGGTCAACCTGGCCGAGCCGGACGGCGACACGCCGCCGGTCGCCGACACCTCCGAGGCCGCGCGACTGGTGGCCGGCGCGGTCGACCTGTTGCCGGACAAGGCGATGCCCTACGCGCCGCTGGTGGCGCTTGGCCTCGACTCGCTGCGTGCGGTCCGGCTCAGTGCGACGCTGCGCGAACGCCTCGACATCGACGTACCCGTCGACAAGCTCCTCGGCGGCATGACCCTCGGCCAGCTCGACCGGATCATCACCGACCGCGCGGCTTCGCCACGCCCTGATCGTCCACAACAGACGGTCATTATCCCGACCGAGGCGCGGGCTTCGCGGGCGCAGCAACGGATGTGGCTGCTCGACCAGCTCGGCGCCGGCAACGCCTACCACGTGCTCGGCGGCGTGCGGCTGACCGGACCGGTCGATCCCGCGCTGCTGCGCGAATGCCTCACCGCGCTGGTGCACCGCTATCCCGCGCTGCGCGGTTGTTTCCGCGCCGACGCCGACGGCGCGCTGGTGATCGACGTGCGCCCACCCCGTCCGCTGCCGCTGCCCATCGTCGACCTGACCGACCTGCCCTCGGCGCTGCGCGCCACCCGGCGCGACGAGGTCATCGCCGAACTCGGTGACGCACCGTTCGACCTCGGCACCGGGCCGTTGTTGCGGGCCGTGCTGATCAAGCTCGACGCGGGGGAGTGGTGTCTCGGGGTCGCCGCGCACCACATCATCGTGGACGGTTGGTCGCTCGGCGTGCTGATGCGCCAACTCGGTGGCTGGTACCGCCTTCGGCTCATCGGCGAAGCCCTGCCCGACGAGCAGGTCCCGCTACCCGACCAGTCCGAGACCGGCCTGGCTGACGACGGCTTCTGGCAGCACGCCCTTGCCGGCGCCGCACCGGTCGACCTGCCCCTTGACGGCGCCCAGCCGCTCGAAGCGACCTGGAATGGCGCATCACTGCCTTTCACCCTGCCGGCCGCGCAGGTCGCGCGGCTCACCGCGTACGGGGCAGGTCGCGGCGCGACGCTGTTCATGACGCTGCTCGGCGCGTTCGCCACGGTGCTGACCCGCTGGACCGGCCAGTCGGATCTGGTGATCGGCGCGCCCATGGCGGGCCGGGACCGGCGGGTGAGCGCGGACCAGGTGGGGTTGTTCGTCAACACGGTCCCGCTGCGCGTGGACGTCTCGGGCGCACCGAGTTTCGGTGAACTGCTCGGCCGCGTGCGGGCCACCTGCCTTGCCGCGTATCCGCATCAGAACGTGCCGTTCGACGAGATCGTGCGGCAGGCCGACGTGATCCGCTCCGGCGGCCGGGCGCCGCTGGTCCGCGTCGCGCTCACGTTGCAGAACGTGCCGCTGACCCCGTGGCAGGCGGGCGACGTGCACGCCGAACCGTTCGAGTTGCCCGCGCCGGGCGCCCAGTTCGAACTGGCCCTGCACCTGACCGAACAGCGCGACGGCGGCATCACCGGTCACGTCAGCTACGCGGCGGACCTGTTCGGCCCGGACACCGTGCGCAGGCTGCTCGACGCGCTCGATCTGGTGTTGCGCGCGGTGCCGGACTTCCCGGCGCTGCCGGTGCCGGATCTGCCGATGATCACCGACGCTGAACGCGAACGCGTGGTCGAGGTCTTCAGCGGCGCCCAGGTGCCGCCGGTGGCCGATGGCCTGCTGCACGAACCGTTCGAGCGCCAGGCCGACCAGAATCCGGACGCAGTCGCGGTGATCGCCCCCGACGGCACCATGACCTACGGCGAGCTGGAGGCGGCGGCTAACCGGCTGGCCCGATTGCTGCTGGCGCGAGGAGTGCGGCCGGACCAACCGGTCGCGGTGTGCCTGCCACGCGGCCGGC
>DASYBO010000723.1:0-4103 GCA_036500685.1 Pseudonocardiaceae bacterium
TTCCTGGCCAACAAGTGCGAACCCGGTGGGTTCACCAGCGCGGACGAGGAACTACTCCGGCTGCTCGCAGCGCACGCTGCCATCGCGCTGGTCAACGCCCGGCTCTACGAACGAAGCCGCGAACTGTCCATTGTGGAGGAGCGGACTCGGATCGCGCGAGAGCTGCACGATTCGGTGGCGCAGAAGCTGTTCAGCCTGCGGCTGACCGCCGAATCCGCGAACGCCCTACTGGCCGACGACCAGCAACGCGCGGCGATCGAACTGGCGAACGTGCGCGAACTCGCCGGCGAGGTGGCGGACGAGCTGCGCACCATCGTGGTCGGCCTGCGCCCGGTCGATCTGGCCGGCGACGGCCTGCACACCGCGCTGCGCAAGCAGATCGACCTGCTCGACCGGGTGCACGGCGCACGGGTGACGTTCGACGGCGAACCGGTCGACGGGCTGTGCGCCCCGCAGCAGGAGGCCGTGTACCGGATCGCCCAGGAGGCCCTGCACAACGCGCTGCGACACGCCGACGCGAGCGAGATCGACATCGCGTTGCGCGCCGAGGACGGCATGGTCGTGTTGGAGGTCGCGGACAACGGTCACGGATTCGATGTGGACGCGCCGCGTGAACAGCAGAGCGCGCACCGGCTCGGCATCGGTTCGATGCGGGAGCGGGCCCGGTCGGTCGGCGGGCGGCTGATGGTGTCCTCGGCCAACGGCCAGGGAACCACGGTGCGGCTGGAGATGCCGACGTCATGACCGAGCAGATCCGGGTCCTGATCACCGATGACCACCCGGTGGTCCGGCAGGGCCTGCGCACATTCCTTGACCTGCAACCGGATCTGGCCGTCGTCGGCGAGGCCGAGGACGGCGAGTCCTGCGTCGAACTGGCCGACCGGCTCTGCCCGGACGTGATTCTGCTCGACCTGCGCATGCCCGGCTCGGACGGCATCGAGGCGCTGCATCGGTTGAGGGAGCGGAAGAATCCCGCGCGGGTGCTGGTGATCACCAGCTTCACCGAGCCGTCGGCGGTGCTGCCGGCGGTGCGGGCCGGCGCGCACGGGTTCGTCTACAAGGACGTGCACCCGAGCGGCCTCGCCGCGGCCATCCGCGCGGTGCACGCCGGCCACGTGCTGCTCAGTCCGGACGTCGCCGCGCTGCTCACCGAGGGCGAGACGCGCCCGGCTCAGATCGCGTTGACGGCGCGGGAGCGCGAAGTGCTGGCGGAACTGGCCAACGGCCGGTCCAACCGGGAGATCGCGCGACATTTCGCGGTGTCGGAGAAGACGGTCAAGACGCACGTCAGCGCGATCCTGGCCAAGCTCGGTGTGCAGGACCGCACTCAGGCCGCGTTGCGCGCGGTGCGTACCGGGCTCGTCGATCCGTAGCGGCGGCTTACGCCTCACCCGACGTGCGGATGCACAGTCACAGCCATGGGCATTTCACTCGACAACGACGAACGTGGCGCGGCACGCCGCAGTGGCAGCAGGCGCAGGAGCGGACCGCGGGCTACGACAAGGCGGATGGGCTCGCCTACCGTCACGAGATCTCCGCGATCCACCTGACGATTCTGGCCGCCATGCGCGCCGGCGTCCCGGCGACCGATCCCTCGGTCATGGATCTGGCCGAGGAGCACCGGGCGCCCGACACGCGGAGCCGGGACGAGGATCCCCGGAAGTTCCTAACCAGTTAGTTGATAGCTTGGGCGAGATCCAGGGCTCGGCCGAGGGTCGTCAGGCGGGCGTCGAGGGTGTCACCGGCCGGATAGAACCGCACGGTGTCCACGCCTGCGTCGCGCCAGACCCGCAGGCGCTTGGCGACCATCGACTCGGTGCCGATCAGCGTGGTGCCGAGGACCATTTCGTCGGTCACCAGCGTGGCCGCGCCGTCGCGGTCGCCGGATTGCCAGCGTTGCCGGATCTCGGCGGCGACCCCGGCCCAGCCCTGCCGGCTGTAGGCGCCGTTGTAGTAGTTGGTGCCGACCGAACCCATGCCGCCGAGGCTGAACGCGAGTTCCTTCTTGCGTCCGGCGATCATCGTGTGCAACTCGTCCTCGTCGGCGGCGAACGCGACTTCGGCGCCCTGGCAGATGTCCAGGTCGGCGCGGGTGCGGCCGGTCGAGGCAAGGCCTGCGTCCAGGTGTGCGAAGTACGCGTCGGCGGCGCCCTCGGGCACGAAGCTGGTGCCGAGCCAGCCATCGGCCAGTTCGCCGGTCAACCTCAACATCGCCGGCGAGAGCGAGGCGTAGTAGATCGGGATCGGGTGTTCGGCGCGGATCGAGGTGCGCATCGGCACGGCTTCGCCGCCCGGTAGCGGAATGCTGAACTCCGCGCCGTGGTAGCTGATCTTGCCGGCACCGGCGACGACCTGGCGGATGATCTCGGTGGTCTCGCGCATCCGCGCCTTCGGCCGGGCGAACGGCACGCCGTGCAGCCCCTCGATGACCTGCGGACCGGACGCGCCGAGGCCGAGCAGAAACCGACCGCCCGACATGTTGGACAGCGTGATCGCGGTCTGCGCGATGGCGACCGGGGTGCGGGTGCCGAGCTGGATGATTCCGGAGCCGAGCAGCAGCTTTTCGGTGCGCGCGGCCAGAAACCCGAGCGCCGACGGCGCATCCGCGCCCCAGGCTTCCGCGACCCAGCAAATGTCCATGCCGAGCTTTTCCGCCTCGACGACGAAGCTCGCCGTCTCGGCCCAGTCGCCGGACGCCTCGACCGTGGTCGCGGTGCGCATCAGGACTGCTCGACGATGTTCTTGATCTGCCCGAGCGTGCCGGTGATCGCCTGCTCGAACTCGCGCAGTCGCACGAAGACGATCTTCTGCTCCTTCTCGGGCATCCGGTCGATGGCGAAGGACAGGCCGGAGCGGCCGGGGCCGAGTTGCATCCACTGGGTCAGCTCGGTGCCGCCGTCCTTGGCTTCCAGGATGAACCGCCACAGGGCGCTCGGGTCGTTGGCGTCGCCGACAGCCCAGGCCAGCACTGTCGGTTCGGCGCATTCGACGACGAAGGAGGTCGTCGACCATTCGCCCAGGGCGTCGTGCTTGCTGTATCCGACGAAGGTGGCGCCGACGGTCGGCGCGGTCGCGCCGTCCTGCCACTCGACCCGCTGCAACTCGTTGCTCATGCTCGGCATCAGCTCGACATCGGCGACGACGCGCCAGACCTGTTCCGGGCTCGCGTCGATCCAGGTCCGCGCCTGCACGGTCGGCTTGTCCGCGTACCGAGCGCCCGTCCACTCCATCGCTGGCCCCTCATGGTCAAAAATAGCCTCTGACCATGAGAGTTTCGTAGATGGACTCACTTGTCAAGCGGGTCATGAGCCAAGCCGAAGCGCTCGATGACGTCCGGCCGGGTCGCCAGTTTCGGTGGATAGCCGGGACCGAGTCGCGGGGTGGTGTTGTCGGCCGTCATGGGTTCGGCGCACACGGCGCAGACCACTTCGGCGTGCGTGTCGTGGTCGCAGGACTCGTGCCGGAACACGATCGGCGCGCCCTCCTCGCCGGCCAACCAGCGGTCACCCCACCGCGACATGGCGGCGAGGACGCCGAAGAAGTCGCGGCCCTTCTCGGTCAACACGTAGTCGTAGCGGACCGGCTCCTGCTGATAGGGCTGCTTCGCCAGCAAGCCCTCCTCGACCAGCCTGCGCAGCCGGTCGGCGAGGGTGTTGCGGGCGATGCCGAGGGCCTGCTGGAACTCGTCGAAACGGCGGATGCCGTAGAAGCACTCACGCAGCACCAACGGGGTCCACCAGTCCCCCAACAGATCCATGGTGCGCGCGATCGAACAGGGCCACCGAGCAAACGAACTCCGCCGCATGCCCGCGAGCATACGGCGGTCTCAACATGAAACCCAGCAGCTCAGCCGGTGACCGAAGCGAGGAAGGCGTTGATCGCCTCGGCGCCTGCCTTCGGGTCCTGGAGCATCCACCAGTGCCCGAGCCCCGCCAACTCCGCGATCCCCGCGCCGGCTCGGTCGGCCGCGCGGCGGCTCAACCGCCCACCGTCGGCCGAACCGAACGGGTCGGCCAGCGGGAGGATGGCAAGGCCCGGCCTTGCCGCGGCCCGCTCAAGGTCGCGACCGAGTTCGGCCATCGCGGGCTGCGCGGCCGACCGGT
>DASYBO010000724.1:0-9663 GCA_036500685.1 Pseudonocardiaceae bacterium
ACGACGACGAGGAGTACGACGACTACGCCGGCCCCTACGACGAGGACGAGGCCCCCGAGGACGGCCTTGCCCGGCTGGACCTCGGCTCGGTGCAGGTGCCGCTGCCGGCCAACTCGCAGATCCAGGTCGAGATGGACCCGACCGGCCCACTGCGCGCCGTGCACGTCGTGAGCACCTTCGCCCGCTACACGGTCAGCGCCTACGCCGCGCCCCGCTCCTCCGGACTGTGGGCCGAGATCAGCAAGGAACTCGCCGACCAGCTCGGCTCCGACGGTGCCCGGGTGCGCAAGGAGACCGGCGAGTGGGGCACCGAACTGGTCGCGTTCGTGAACAACGTGCTGCTGCGCTTCGTCGGCGTCGACGGTCCGCGCTGGATGCTGCGCGCGGTCGCGGCCGGTCCGAAGGAGCAGTCCGCGCAGGCCGCCGAGGAACTGCGCGACATGGTCCGGGAGACCATCGTGGTGCGCGGCATCCAGCCGATGCCGGTGCGCACCCCGCTGCCGCTGCAGCTGCCCGAGGAGATCGCCGCGCACATCGAACAGGCCCAGGGCGGCGCTCAGGGCTGAGCAGGCTCTCGTGCGGGCCGCCCGCCCGCGCGCAGCCAGGCCAGTACCGTCGCGCGGCCCAGTGATTCCCGGTCCGCGCCCAGCGCGGCCAGCGTGCTGGTGACCAGCGCGGCTTCCGGCAGCGCGTCGGCCCAGGATCGCGCGACGGCCAGCGGGTGCACTGGATCGTCGGTACACGCGGCCACGCCGGCCGGTACCCGTAGCAGGCCCAGTTCGGCCGTGGTGGGCGCCGGGTGACCGGCGGCGGCCCGCAGCGAGGGCGCGAGGTCCTCCCCGTGCCGGCGCCAGGCCCGCCGCAGTTCCTCGGCGAGCCAGGGCGCCACCCCGGCCGTTGCCGAGGCCAGCGCGGCGTCGATGCCCAGTGCGTCCACCGTGTCCGCGCCGGCCAGTGCGGCGAGGGCGGCCGGCGCGTCGCCGCCCGGTCCGTGCCAGGCCGGCATGGCCAGGAGCAAGCCCGCGCACCGGCCCGGATTGGCCAGCGCCCACTCGGTCGCCAGGTGCGCTCCGAGCGAGATTCCGCCGACCACGATCGGCCCCCGCGCCGCGGCCGTGTCCAACGCCCGCAGATGCTCGTCGACCAGGTCTTTTCCCGGTATGGGCGGTACCGCGAGCAGGTCGAGTCCGACCGCGGCCAGCGGACCCGCGAACACCGAGGCCACGAACACCTCGTCGGAGGCGGTGCCGGGCAGTATGACGGCCATTTCACCCACGTGGAGCAGCGTATTCCCGCTTTGCACAAGAACATCCGATCGAGAGGTGGGTAACGGCCTTCGCGCGGTTACCCTGACGTCGTACGGGTCGAGTCGGGCGGCCCCAAAAGGTAAACAGGAGCAGCACTATGGGCACGGCGACGGGCGGCTATTGGAAACGGTTAGTCCACCGTCTCACCACCGATGTGGGCGAGTTGGACGCCGATGACCTCTCGCGGGAGGCCGAGGAAGTCGGGGCGACTCCGGCACGCAACTGTCACTGCGGAGAGGAAGTCACCGTCCGCGGCAGGCTGCGCAGCGTCGAGCTGTGCCCGAGAGACGCGGTGGCCACCCTGGAGGCCGAGCTCTACGACGGCACCGAAGGGGTGACCCTGGTGTGGCTGGGCCGGCGGCGCATCGCCGGTATCGAACCGGGCCGTACGATCAAGGTCACCGGTCGCATGTCGGTCCGCGACGGTCACAAGGTCTTGTACAACCCCTACTACGAACTGCAGACGACTACATGAGCCAATCGGCAACCGAACCGGACCCTGAAGGCACCGAAAAGCAAGCCGAAGAACCCGCCGACGAGGCCATGCCGACGCTGCTGGAGCAGATGGGTGGCCTCAGCGGGCTGATCTACTCCTCGGTCCCGGTGCTGGTGTTCGTCGGCGTCTTCCTGCCCACCCGCAGCCTGGCCGCGTCGCTCTGGGCGTCGGTCGGCAGCGCCGTGCTGATCCTGATCCTGCGGCTGGCCCGTCGGGAGAAGATCCAGCCCGCCATCTCCGGCCTGTTCGGCGTCGCGGTCGCCGCGTTCATCGCCTACCGCACCGGCTCCGCGCGCGGGTACTTCGCGTTCGGCATCTGGACGAGCCTCGCCTACGGCGGCGTGTTCCTGGTGTCGATGATCGTGCGCTGGCCGTTGGCAGGCGTGGTCTGGTCGGCGTTGAACAGCAAGGGCATGGCCTGGCGCAAGGACCCGCGCTGCCGCCGCTTCTACGACGGGGCCACCGTGGTGTGGGTGCTGGTGTTCGGGATCCGTTTCGCCGTGCAGGAGTGGCTGTACAACCTCAACGACATCGGCTGGCTCGGCATCGCCCGCATCGCCATGGGCTGGCCGCTGACCGCGTTCGCCGCCCTGGTCACCGTCTGGGCGGTGCGCAAGGCCGACCAGCGCCAGAAGGAACTGGCGCAGGTTCCGGCCGAGGAAGAGGTAGCCGCTTAGACCCCGATGGCCTTGCGGATGGCCGGTTCCACCTCTTGCGAGGCCACGAACAGCAGCTCGTCGCCTGCCTCGATGGAGTCGTCGCTGGTCGGCACGATCACCCGTCCGCCGCGCAGGATCGCCACCAGCGCGGCGTCGCGGGGCAGGTCGAGTGAACTCGCCGCGCGACCGGCCAGCGGCGTGTCCTGCGGCAGCGTGATCTCCACCAGGTTCGCCTGACCCTGCCGCAGCGTGAGCAGCTGGACCAGACCACCGACGCTGACCGCCTCCTCGACCATCGCGGCCAGGATGCGCGGGGTGGACACGGCAACGTCGACGCCCCAGGCGTCGGTGAACAGCCATTCGTTGCGCGGATCGTTGACCCTGGCCACGACACGGGTGACGCCGAACTCGGTCTTGGACAGCAGCGAGACGACCAGGTTCACCTTGTCGTCGCCGGTGGCCGCGATGACCACGTCGCAGGTCTCGATGCCGGCCTCCTCGAGGGAGACCAGCTCGCACGCGTCCGCGAGCACCCACTCGGCCTGTTCGACGACGGGCGGGTCGAAGTGGTGCGCGTCGCGCTCGATCAGCATCACCTGGTGGCCGCCTGCCACGAGTTCCTGGGCGATGGAGCGGCCGACCGCGCCCGCTCCGGCGATAGCGACCCGCATCAGCTGTTCTCCTCCGGTGCCTTGGCTGCTGCTGCGGTGACGTCGGCGACCGTGCCGGAGATGATGGCCACGTACACCGCGTCGTCGGCCTGGAGCACGGTTTTGGCGGTCGGCAGGATGCCGGTGCCGAAGCGCATGATGAACGCGACCCGGCAGTCGGTGGCCTCCTGGATGTCCCGAATGGAGTGACCGACCCAGTTCTCGTGCAGCCGCAGCTGCATGATCGCGACGGTGCCGCTCGGGTCGCGCCAGGCGGCGGCGCCGCTGTCGGGCAGCAGGGTGCGCAGGAAGCGGTCGGTCGTCCACGGCACCGTGGCCACGGTGGGGATGCCGAGCCGCTCGTACACGGCGGCCCTGCGCGCGTCGTAGATCCGGGCGACCACGTGGTCGACGCCGAAGGTCTCACGGGCGACGCGGGCCGCGATGATGTTGGAGTTGTCGCCGTTGGACACCGCGGCGAAGGCACTGGCCCGGTCGATCCCGGCCTTGCCGAGCACCTCCCGGTCGAAGCCGACCCCGACGATCTGCTGGCCGCGGAACTCGGTACCGAGTCTGCGGAAGGCCTGCTCGTCCTTGTCGATCACGGCGACCTCGTGATCGAGGCGCTCCAACGCGAGAGCGAGCGACGAGCCGACCCGCCCGCAACCCATGATCACGACGTGCACCAACGGCCTCCTCTGCGATGTTCGCAGACGGTATCGAACACCAGGTTCCGAAGCTGTGCGGGCGCG
The DNA here is from genome assembly GCA_036500685.1 of Pseudonocardiaceae bacterium. Classification (GTDB taxonomy): domain Bacteria; phylum Actinomycetota; class Actinomycetes; order Mycobacteriales; family Pseudonocardiaceae; genus CAJCJE01. The sequence goes on from DASYBO010000724.1 coordinate 3,865, forward strand.
CCCCCGAAAGGAGACGCGGATCACGCTCTCGAACGTACCCCGATCCACCCCGGATTTCGGGCGGGCGGTTCGCGGTCGGGCCGGGGCGCCTAACCTGTGCAACCGTGCCCAAGTTGACGACCGCGGCGAAGCGGTTGCTGGTCGGTCGCCCCGTCCGCAGTGACCGGCTCGCACACACACTGCTGCCCAAGCGCATCGCGCTGCCGGTGTTCGCGTCCGACGCCCTGTCCAGCGTCGCCTATGCGCCGGAGGAGATCTTCCGGACGCTGAGCGTGGCAGGCCTGTCCGCGTACGCGTTCGCGCCGTGGATCGGCGCGGTGGTGGCCGTCGTGATGCTCACGGTGGTCGCCTCCTACCGGCAGAACGTGCACGCCTACCCGAGCGGCGGTGGCGACTACGAGGTCGCCAGCACCAACCTCGGCGGCAAGTTCGGGCTGACCGTGGCCAGTGCGCTGCTGGTGGACTACGTGCTCACCGTCGCGGTGTCCACCTCGTCCGGTATCGCGAACATCGGCTCGGCCATCCCGTTCATCGGCCAGCACCAACTGCTGTTCTGCCTGATCGTGCTGGTCCTGCTGACCGCGGCGAACCTGCGCGGCATCAGGGAGTCGGGCGCGGCGTTCGCCATCCCGACCTACGGGTTCATGATCGGCGTTTTCGGCATGGTCGTCTGGGGCGTGGTCCGCGCGCTCAGCGGGACGGACCTGCGGGCCGAAAGTGCCGGTTTCCACCTGGCCGCCTCGGACAACTCACTGGTCGGCGTGGCGTTCGCGTTCCTGATCCTGCGCTCGTTCTCCTCAGGCAGCGCCGCGTTGACCGGCGTCGAGGCGATCAGCAACGGCGTGCCGGCCTTCCGCAAGCCCAAGTCGAAGAACGCGGCCACCACGCTGCTGCTGATGGGCATCATCGCGGTCACCATGTTCATCGGCATCATCATCCTGGCCCGGCTGACCCACGTGAACTTCGCCGACGACCCGGCCACCCAGTTGGTCGGCGCGCCGGCCGGCTACCAGCAGAAGACGATCATCGCGCAGATCGCGGCCTCGGTGTTCAGCAACTTCCCGCCCGCGTTCTACTACGTCTCCTTCGTCACCGGCATCATCCTGGTGCTGGCCGCGAACACCGCGTTCAACGGGTTCCCCGTCCTCGGCTCGATTCTGGCCCAGGACCGCTACCTGCCGCGTCAGCTGCACACTCGCGGCGACCGGCTGGCCTACAGCAACGGCATCCTGTTCCTGTCGATCTTCGCCGGCGTGCTGATGATCGCCTTCGGCGGCGACGCGACGCGGCTGATCCAGCTCTACATCGTCGGCGTTTTCGTCTCGTTCAACTGCAGCCAGGCCGGCATGATCCGGCACTGGAACCGGTTGCTGCGCAACGAGAAGGACCCGGCGACCCGGCGCAAGATGCGTCGCTCGCAGACCATCAACGCGGTCGGCCTGACCTGCACCGCGATCGTGCTGGTGATCGTGGTGATCACCAAGTTCCTGGCAGGCGCGTGGATCGCGATCGCCGCCATGGTCGCGTTCTTCATCATCATGACCGCGATCCGGCGGCACTACGACCACGTGTCCGAGGAACTGGCCGCTGGCGACGAGCAGACCCTGCTGCCGGCCCGCAACCACGCGGTCGTGCTGGTGTCCAAGCTGCACCTGCCGACCCTGCGCGCGCTGGCCTACGCCAAGGCGACCCGCCCTGACACGCTCTCCGCGGTCACCGTGAACGTGGACGAGGCGGACACCAAGGCGCTGCTTGCGCAATGGGAAGAGCGCAATTTCAAGGTCCCGCTGACCGTGGTCGAGTCGCCGTACCGGGAGATCACCCGGCCGGTGATGGAGTACGTGCGTAGGCTGCGCAAGGACAATCCGCGCGACGTGGTCACCGTGTTCATCCCGGAATACGTGGTCGGCCACTGGTGGGAACAGTTGCTGCACAACCAGAGCGCGCTGCGGCTGAAGGGCAGGCTGCTCTACCAGCCGGGCGTGATGGTGACCAGCGTGCCGTGGCAGCTGGCCTCCTCGGCCAGGACCTGGGAGCGGGCGAAGCGGACCCGACAGCGCAACCTGCTCACCGCTCCGGGCGCGGTCCGCCGCGGCCTTGACGACCAAACCAAGCAATCGGTGGATCAGCAGAAGTGAACTGGACCGGTAATCGCATCGAGGTCGAAGTCGGCGCGGTCGCGCACGGCGGCCATTGCGTGGCGCGCGCCGAGGGGCGGGTGCTGTTCGTGCGGCACGCGCTGCCCGGCGAGCGGGTGATCGTCGAGGTGACCGAGGACAAGGGCGGCGCGTTCTGCCGCGCGGACGCGGTCGAGATCCTGACCCCGTCCCCGGATCGGGTCGAACCCGCCTGCGCCCTTGCCCGGCCGGGCGGCTGCGGCGGCTGCGACTGGCAGCACGCGACACCGGCCGCGCAACGCGAGCTGAAGGCGTTCGTGGTGGCCGAGCAGCTGCACAGGCTGGCCGGCCTGGACATCAAGGTCGAGGTGGAGGAACTGCCCGGCGGCCCGCTGGCCTGGCGCACCCGCCAGCGCCTCGCGGTCGACCCGCAGGGCCGGGCCGGCCTGCGCGCGCACCGCAGCCACCAGGTCCTGCCGCTGGCCGGGCACGGCTGCCCGATCTCCGTGCCCGACCTGTTCGGCGACCTCCTGGACACCGAGCACCCACCCGGCACCGAACTGGACGTCGTGCTCGACGACAACGGCCAACGCCACGTGGCCAGCCTGGTGCCGGTGCCGCGCCGGGGGCGGACACCGCAAACCTTCCGCACCAGCTGGCTGACCGGCGGCACCGCGACGCAGCACGCGGCGGGCCGGGACTGGCGGCTGCACGCGGACGGCTTCTGGCAGGTGCATCCGGCCGCCGCGCAGACCCTGGCCGACGTGGTCGCCGAGTACGCGGCGACACCGGTCGGCGGCAGCGCATGGGACCTCTACGGCGGCGTCGGCCTGTTCGCGGCGGTGCTGGCCGACCAGGTCGGCCCCGAGGGCTCGGTGCTGCTGGTCGAGTCGGTGGACAGCGCGGTCGACGACGCCCGGCGCAACCTGGCCGACCGGCCCTGGGTGCGCTATCTCACCGGTCGCGTCGAGCACGTGCTGGTGGACGGCACCGATCTCGGCGTCGGCGGGGTGGACATCGGACCGGACGTGGTCGTGCTCGACCCGCCGCGCAAGGGCGCGGGCGGGGCAGTGGTCGACGCGGTGGCCAGTGAGCGGCCGCTGCGGGTGGTCTACGTCGCCTGCGACCCGGCCGCCCTGGGCCGCGACCTGGCCACCTTCGCCGAGCACGGTTATCACCTCGCCGCGCTGCGCGCGTTCGACGCGTTCCCGATGACCCACCACGTGGAGTGCGTCGCGCTGATCGCGCGGATTGGTGCCTAGACTGATCGCCAAGTCGTAGGCAGGCAGTCGAACTTCAGCGAGGTGAAGCGGTGGCGTTGCTGGACTCCGTGCATGGACCCGACGACCTCAAACGGTTGGATCACGAGGAACTAGCCAGGCTGGCCGATGAGATCCGGTCGTTCCTGGTGGCGAAGGTTTCCAGGACGGGCGGGCACCTCGGGCCGAACCTGGGGGTCGTCGAGCTGACGATGGCGCTGCACCGCGTGTTCGACTCGCCGCACGACGCGATCCTGTGGGACGTCGGTCACCAGGCGTACGTGCACAAGGTTCTGACCGGTCGCCAGGCCGGCTTCGACGACCTGCGTCAGCGGGAGGGCCTTTCCGGCTACCCGTGCCGCGCCGAGAGCGAGCACGACTTCATCGAGAACAGCCATGCCTCCACCGGCCTTTCCTACGCCGACGGCCTTGCCAAGGCGTTCCAGCTGGCCGGTGCGCGTCGGCACGTCGTGGTCGTGGTCGGCGACGGCGCGCTGACCGGCGGCATGTGCTGGGAGGCCATCAACAACATCGCGGCCGACCCGACCCGGCCGGTGGTGATCGTGGTCAACGACAACGGCCGGTCCTACTCGCCGACCATCGGCGGCCTCGCCGACCACCTCGCCTCGCTGCGGCTGCGCCCCGGCTACGAGCGTGCCCTCGAGGGCGGCAAGCGCGCACTTCTGGGCACCCCTGTCGTCGGCAAGCCGCTCTACGCCGCCCTGCACGCGGCCAAGCGCGGCCTGAAGGACGCGCTGAGCCCGCAGGGCATGTTCGAGGACCTAGGCCTCAAGTACATGGGCCCGGTGGATGGGCACGACGTCGCCGTGCTGGAGTCGGCGTTGCTGCGGGCCAAGGAGTTCGGCGGCCCGGTGATCGTGCACGCGGTCACCCGCAAGGGCAACGGCTACCCGCCTGCCGAGAACGACGAAGCCGACCAGATGCACCAGACCGACCCGATGGACCCGGCCACCGGCGCGCCGACCAAGGCCAAGAAACGCGGCTGGACCTCGGTGTTCGCCGAGGAGCTCGTGCACATCGGCGCGGAGCGGCCGGACGTGGTGGCCATCACCGCCGCCATGCTCGGCTCGACCGGCCTCGACAAGTTCGCCGCGGCCTACCCGACGCGCACCTTCGACGTGGGCATCGCCGAGCAGCACGCGGTCACCTCTGCTGCCGGCATGGCCATGGGCGGACTGCACCCGGTGGTCGCGATCTACTCGACGTTCCTCAACCGCGCGTTCGACCAGGTGCTGATGGACGTCGCGCTGCACAGGCAGCCGGTCACACTGATCCTGGACCGGGCCGGCATCACCGGGCCGGACGGCCCCAGCCATCACGGCATGTGGGACGTGAACATCCTCGGTCTTGTCCCCGGCATCAAGGTCGCGGCCCCGCGCGACGCGGCAACGCTGCGCGAGGAGTTGCGTGAGGCGGTCGCCGTCGACGACGGGCCCACGGCGCTGCGCTTCCCGCGCGGCGGCGTGATCGAGTCCGTGCCGGCGACCGAGCGCGTCGGCACCATCGACGTACTCCGCAAACCGGGCGACGGTGAGGGTAAGGACGTTCTACTCATCGCGGTCGGCGCGTTCGGCGAACTGGGCAAGGCCGCGGCCGAGCGCCTGGCCGACCAGGGCATCGGCGTCACGGTCGTCGACCCGCGCTGGGTGGTCCCGGTGCCGACGGATTTGCTCACGCTGATCAACGAGCACCGGCTGGTCGCCACCGTCGAGGACACCGGCCGGCACGGCGGGTTCGGCTGGGCGCTGGCCGCGCTGCTGCGCGACACCGGCAACCCGACGCCGCTGCTGGATCTCGGTGTGCCGCAACGGTTCATCGAGCCCGGCACGCGCGAGGAGGTGCTCTCCTCGATCGGCCTCACCGCGCAGGACGTGGCCCGGCGGATCACCGAGTGGGCGGCCGATCACCTCGGCGAGGTGCGCACCGCCAACGAGGAGGACGAACCCGCTGTGTCCACAGTGGATCTGAAGCAGGACGCGGACGGCTCGGAGAGCTGAAAAACCCGTCGAAACCAACTGATCGACGAGCTAACCTCAAGACGCTCCATCTGACCGGTTGATGACGAAACCGGGAGAGAAGGGCGATCGCGTGCTGGAGCGCGATCGCCCTCATTACTGCGGCATTTACTGTGAGTATTCGTGCCCCTCCACCGTCCTCATCGGCATTTATGGCACGGTGGAGGGGTGCGGATTCTGGTAGTCGAAGACGAAGAGCCCCTGGCCGAGGCGATCGCGCGCGGCCTGCGGCGCGAAGGTATGGCCGTTGACGTCGCCCTTGACGGTGATTCCGGCCACGAGAAGGTGACCGTCACCCGCTACGACGTGGTGGTCCTCGACCGGGATTTGCCTGGAATGTCCGGTGATCAGCTGTGTCGGGAGATCGTGTCGGCCGGCGCGCTGAGC
>DASYBO010000725.1:0-5749 GCA_036500685.1 Pseudonocardiaceae bacterium
CAGGCACAGTTCGTCGACGACACCGGCGGCGATCATGCTCCCGAACAGTCTCGGCCCGCCCTCGCAGTCGACCCGGTTCAGGCCGCGCCGGCCGAGATCGGCGACCAGTCCGGCCAGGTCCACGTCATCCTCGCCCATGAGCACCACCTCGGCGCCCGCGTCGGCGACCGCGGTGCGGCGGCCCTCGTCGGCCTTGCTGGTGGTGTAGATGATCGGCGCGACCTCGGTGTCGGTGAGCACCAGCGCGCTCGGTTCGATCGTGCAGGTCCTGGTGACGATGGCGATGGTCGGCACCGGCGCGAGGCCGAGCGCCGCGCGGTCGACGCCGGCCATCTCGGCGGGTTTCACGCCGCGGTACTTCTCGGTGACGGCGGTCGCCGAGCCGACCAGGATCACGTCGCAGAGTTGCCGGCCGAGACCGAAGATCCGCTTGTCGTTGGCGTCACCGAGGCCGCCGGAGCGGCCCTGCACGGTGGCCGCGCCGTCCAGGCTGCTGATGAAGTTGACCTTCACCCACGGCTTTGTCAGATCGTCCGGGAAGGCGTAGAGCGCACGCAGGTCGGCCTCATCGGTCGACGTGGTGCTACTCGGCCATAGTTGATCCACCCGCGCATCAAACCAGCCGCGCTCCGCGCTGTCACGGGCACTGTCAGCTCTGCGGTTAGTCTTCGTTACATGCCCGTTGGTCATCTCCTCGACCGCGATCCGGTGGTCGCGCCGGACGAGTTGATCGCATCGCTGGTACCGCCGCCGCGCTTCGACGCGGTGCGGTTCGGCACTTACCTGCCCAACCCGGACGAGCCGAGCCAGGCCGCTGCGGTGCGCGCGGGCGATGCGTTCGCGACGACGGTGGGCGCGCCGCGTCGGTCTGGATTGCGCCGGTTTTTGGGCGGTGGAAACAAGCCGATCGAGCGACCAGGGTTGTACTTCGACGGCGGGTTCGGTGTCGGCAAGACGCACCTGTTGGCGTCGCTGTGGCACGCGGTGCCCGAACCGAAGGCGTACGGCAGCTTCGTGGAGCTGACCAACCTGGTCGGCGCGCTCGGTTTCGCGGAGGCGGTGCGCAGGCTCTCCGGGCATCGGCTGCTCGCCATCGACGAGTTCGAATTGGACGATCCCGGCGACACCACCCTGGTCAACCGGCTGCTGCGGGAACTGACCGATGTCGGCGTCTTCGTTGCCGCGACGTCCAACACGTTGCCGGACAAGCTCGGCGAGGGCCGTTTCGCCGCCGATGATTTCCTGCGCGAGATCCAGTCGCTGGCCGCGCGGTTCACGGTCGTCCGGGTGGACGGGCCGGACTACCGGCATCGCGGGCTGCCGGACGCGCCGGAACCGTTGACCGACACCGAACTCACCGCGAGCGCCGAAGCGATCGAAGGGTCCACATTGGACGATTTCGACGCGTTGTGCGCGCGGCTCGCCACGTTGCACCCGTCGAAATACGGTCGGCTGGTGGACGGTGTCGCCGCGGTGCACCTGCGTGGGGTGCACATGGCGCCGGACCAGTCGGTGGCGCTGCGGCTGGTCGCGCTCGGCGACCGGCTCTACGACCGGGCGATCCCGGTCGCGGTATCCGGTGCGGCGGTGTCCGCGTTGTTCAGCGAGGAGATGCTGCGGGGCGGGTATCGGAAGAAGTACCTGCGGGCGGTGTCCCGGTTGGTCGCGCTGTCGAGGGACGCGGCCGTGCTGCGCGCTCGGACCACCAGCTGAGCAGGACCGCGACCGGGAGCACGACGCCAAGCGCCATGCCGTAGCCGCCGACGATGTCGGTCAGGTAGTGGTAGCGCATGGCGACGAGGCCGATGGTCAGCATGATCACCAGCACCGCGTACACCGCGCACGCGACGAGCCGACCGCGTCGGGTGCGCAGCAGCGTGAAGCCGACCATGAGCGCGACGGTGAACGCGGCGACGGAGCTGATCGTGTGCCCGCTGGGATAGCTCAGGCCGCCGCGCGGGAACGTGCGCCCGAATGACGGTTTCAGCAGCAGCTCGGTGATGGCGATGGCAAGGCCGGGACCGAGCAGCGCCAACGCCGCGACCGTCCAGGAGCGCGCGAAAAAGCCGAACAGGAACACGATGGCGATGACCGCGTACACGGTCGCGGTGTCGCTCGGCGAGACCAGGATGTGCGCGAGGACGCTGCGCTGGCCGATGTAGCGGTAGGCGATGGCGGCCATGCGTGCGTCGAACGGGTCGGGGGTGTGCTGGCCCGCGAAGTGCACCCCGAGCACCAGCATCTCCGCCCAGCCGAGTGCCGCGACGAGCAACGCGGGCAGGCGCAGGCGGGCGGGCAGCAGGGTCGGCGATCTCTCGGGCACGCCTCGACTATGCCCGAGAGACCGCCGACGCGCCTCAGCCGGCGAGTACCTCGGCGATGGCGTCGATGCCCTTGTCCAGGTCGGCCTTGCTGATCACCAGCGGCGGCGCGACGCGCAGCGTGGTGTCGTGGGTTTCCTTGCACAGCACGCCGCGCCGCATCAGCGCCTCGGACGCGACGCGGCCGGCCGGGCCGCCGGGGCTGATCTCGACACCGGCCCACAGGCCGCGCCCGCGCACCTCGCCGACGCCCTTGCCGATCAGCTCGCCGAGCCTGCCGTGCAGGTGCGCGCCGAGCTCCCGCGAGCGGGCCTGGAACTCGCCGGTGGCCAGCAGCTTGATCACGGCCCGGCCGACCGCGCAGGCCAACGGGTTGCCGCCGAAGGTCGAACCGTGCTCGCCGGGGCGCAGCACGCCGAGCACCGCGCGGCTGCCGACGACCGCCGAGACCGGCATGATGCCGCCACCGAGCGCCTTGCCGAGCGTGTAGAGGTCGGCCCGGACGCCATCGGCATCAAGGGCGAGCAGTTCGCCGGTGCGGGCAAGGCCGGACTGGATCTCGTCGGCGATGAGCAGCGCGCCCGCCTGGTCACAGATACGCCGGACCTCGCGCAGGTAGCCGGCAGGCGGCACGACAACCCCGGCCTCGCCCTGGATCGGCTCGACCAGCACGGCGGCCGTGCGGTCGGTGATCGCGGAGGCGAGCGAGTCGACGTCGCCGTACTTGACCACGGTGAATCCGGGGGTGAACGGGCCGAAATCGGCGCGGGCCACGTCATCGGTGGAGAACGACACGATGGTGGTGGTGCGGCCATGGAAGTTGGACCCGGCCACCACGATCTCGGCCTGTCCGTCCGGCACGCCCTTGACCTGGTAGGCCCACTTGCGCGCGACCTTGATCGCGGACTCGACGGCTTCGGCGCCGGAGTTCATCGGCAGCACCATCTCGGTGCCGGTCAGCGCGGCCAGTTCGCGGCAGAACAGGCCGAGCTGGTCGTGGTGGAACGCGCGGGAGGTCAGCGTCACCCGGCCGAGCTGCTCCATCGCGGCGGCGACGAGGTCGGGGTGGCGGTGGCCGAAGTTGAGCGCGGAGTAGCCGGACAAGAAGTCCAGGTAGCGCTTCCCGGCCACGTCGGTGACCCAGGCGCCTTCGGCGTTCGCGATCACGACCGGGAGGGGGTGGTAGTTGTGCGTGCTCCAGCGTTCGTCGAGAGCGACGTAGTCAGCCGAGTCGATTGGCATGTCGGTGTCCGGGCGAGCGTCGGTGGCGGTCATGGGAAAAGGCTAAACGGTCCGGGGCGGCGATTTCAGCCAGCACACGTTGCACGTTCGGATGTTCTGTTGTGTTCAGGCGATGGGCAGCGGCGATCCGTTGCGTACATGGCCACGACGATTGACGGAAGCGCAAGTGTAAGTCAATACTTACCGTTCGTGGGGACTTACGGAGTGGCCGCGCTCGGCGCGCTCGGTGATCCGACCCGTCGGGCCATCTTCGAGCTGTTGACCACTCGGCCGGCCGCGGTCGGCGAGTTGGCCGCGCAGCTGCCGGTCAGCCGACCGGCGGTGTCCCAGCACCTGAAGGTGCTCAAGGAGGCCGGGTTGGTGCGGGACAGCGCCGTCGGTACCCGGCGGCTCTACCAGGTCGACCCGGACGGGGTGGCCGCGATGCGCGCGTACCTGGACCAGCTCTGGGGCACCGCGCTCGATGCCTTCAAGCAAGCCGTGGAAAAGGAGGAGAAGCAATGACACAACAGACCGAGACCAGCGTGCGCAAGACGGTGACCGTCGCGGCGAGTCAGGAACGCGCGTTCGAGGTGTTCACCAGCGGGCAAGGCACCTGGTGGCCAAGGGAGCACCACATCGGCAGCGCCGAGATCGCCACCGCGACGGTCGAACCGAAGGTCGGCGGGCGCTGGTACGAGACCGGGGTGGACGGGGTGGAATGCGACTGGGGTCGCGTGCTGGTCTGGGAACCGTCGAACCGGATCGTGACCAGTTGGCAGATTCAGGGCGACTGGAAGTACGACCCGGACCCGGCCCGTGGCAGTGAGGTCGAGGTGCGGTTCATCGCGGAGGGCCCGGACCGCACCAGGGTCGAACTCGAGCACCGGAACTTCGAGCGGCACGGCAAGGGCGCGACCGCGGTCGCGGAGTCGGTGGCCAACCAGCACGGCTGGGGTTACGTGCTCGGTCACTACCTGACCGAGGTGCAGCGGGGCTGACCCCGGGGGTGGGCGCAGGGGCGGATCTGACAGGGTGCCCGTGTGCCCACCGACTCGTTCCTGCGCCTACAGGCCCGCACCCAGCGCTTCACCCTCGGCACCCCGAGGGAATTCCAGATCTCGCCGGATGGTCGTCGCGTGCTGTTTTTGCGGTCGGCCTCTGGCACGGAACGCCGCAACAGTCTGCTGTCGATCGACGCGGACACCGGCAAGGAGACCGTGGTCGTCGACCCGGCCGACCTGCTCGGCGGCGACGAGCAACTGACCCAGGAGGAACGCGCCCGCCGGGAACGCAGCAGGACGCAGTCCGCGGGCGTGATCGGCTATGCCACCGACGCGCGGTTGCGGATCGCGGTGTTCACCTTGTCCAGCAGGCTGTTCGTGGCCGATCTCGTCGAGGGTGGCGTCCGCGAACTGCCGGCGACGGCCCCGGTGATCGACCCGAGGCCGAACCCGACCGGCACGCACGTCGCCTACAACTGCGGCGGCACACTGCGGGTGATCGGCGTCGACGGCTCCGACGACCGCGCGCTGGCCGAACCGGAGGACGGCGACACCGAGAACATCGCCTGGGGCCTTGCCGAGTTCGTCGCGGCCGAGGAGATGGACCGCAACCGAGGCTACTGGTGGGCACCGGACGGCACGAAGCTGTTGGCCCAGCGCAACGACCGGACCGAGGTGCTGCGCTGGCACATCGCGGACCCGGCCAACCCGGAGAAGCCGGCCAACACCGTTGCCTATCCGGCCGCCGGCACCACGAACGTCACGGTCACCCTGCACGTGCTCGGCCTTGACGGTGGCCGGGTCGACGTCGAGTGGGACAACACAACCCTGCCGTACCTGACCTCGGTGCACTGGTCGGAAGCGGGCGATCCGCTGATCGCCTTGATGTCGCGGGACCAGACCCGCCAGGTGGTCGCCTCGATCGACCCGGCCACCGGCGCGAGCACGGTCCGCCAGGACCGGACCGATCCGTACTGGGTGGATGTGGTGCCCGGCGTGCCCGCGCTCACCCCGGACGGCCGGCTGGTCAACCTGGCTGCGTTGGACGGCGGCTACCGGCTGACCATCGACGGTGAGCCGGTGACCGCGCCGGACGTGCAGGTCCGCCAGGTGCTCGACGTCGCCGAGGACGTGCTGTTCACCGCGTCGCTCGACGATCCGACGCAGACGCACGTGTTCACCGTGACCCCGCAGGGCCGGCAG
>DASYBO010000726.1:0-13446 GCA_036500685.1 Pseudonocardiaceae bacterium
CGGTTCGTACTCGTTCGCCATTGTCCTCGCCTCGGGTTCAGATCGCGGTCCGGCCGCCGTCGACCGGGATCACCGCGCCGGTGATGTAGCTGGCCTTCGTCGAGGCCAGGAAGGCGATGACCTCGGCAATCTCCTCGACCTGCGCGGATCGGTTGAGCAGCGTGGTCGCGCCGAGCGCCTCGATCCGGGCCGGGTCGGCGCCGCTGGTACGCACCGGTCCGGGCGCGACGGTGTTCACCCGGACACCAGCCGGGCTGAACTCGGCGGCCCAGGACCTGCTCATCGCGGTCAGCGCCGCCTTGGTCGCGCCATACGCGGCCCCACCGGCCAGGCCCACGTGGCCGGCCATGCTGTCCACGCTGACGATGCTGCCGCTGCCGCGCTTGGCCATGCCGGGCGCGAGCGCGGCGACCAACTGGTAGGCGGCGCGGACATTGCTGGCGAACAGCGCGTCGAAGGTGGCGATGTCCAGGTCGGCGGTGGGGCCGAACCAGGAGAAGCCACCGTTGTTGACCAGCACGTCGACCTCGCCGGCCTGGGCGGCGAGTGCGACGACGTCATCGGGGTCGGCGAGGTCGGCCGCGATGAACCGGGCGCGGCCACCGCGCGACTCGATCTCCCGCACGACGGTGGCGCCTCGGTCAGCGTCACGGCCGTGCACGAGCACGGTGAATCCGCCCTCGGCGAGCTTTTCCGCGACCGCGCGGCCGATACCCGAGGTCGCGCCGGTCACCAGGGCCACTGGTTGATTCATGACGGGCTCCCAGCCTACTGGTCAGACCGGTCTGTCTGACCTACTCAATCCTAGACAGACTGGTCTGTCTAATGTCAAGAGCAGGGAACCAGTGACCTACGCCACGACGGCTCGTTCAGGCGGCGGAGCGTTCAGCGACCGGCCTGCGGCGCAGGCCGACCTGCGAGATGGCCGGTGGCGTGTAGGGGGCGTCGTTGAAGCCCGCGTCCGTACCCGGCGGTGCGATCTCGTCGATCCGGTCCAGGACCTCGTCGTCCAGGGTGACCTCGGTGCCGGCCAGCAGGTCGTCGAGATGTGCCATCGTGCGCGGCCCGATGATCGCCGAAGTGACGCCAGGGTGGGCGATCGCGAAGGCCATCGCCAGGTGCGCCATGGGCAGGCCGGCCTTGTCGGCGAGCGGGACGAGCGCTTCGACCACGTCCAGCTTGCGCTCGTCACTGAAGTGCGGCTGCGCGATCCCGGGGAAACGCTGAGGCTGGGCCTGACGGCCCTTGCGGTACCGGCCGGTGAGCATGCCCTGGGCCAACGGGCTCCAGACCAGCGTGCCCATGCCATGGCGTTGGCTGACCGGCAGCACTTCGCGTTCGATGCTCCGGTTGAGGATCGAGTACGGCGGCTGCTCGGTCCGGAAGCGTTCCAGGCCGCGTTGTTGCGCAACCCACTGCGCCTCGACGATCTCCGAAGCCGGGAAGGTCGACGAGCCGATCGCCAGCACCTTGCCACTGTGGATCAGGTCGGACAGTGCGGACAGCGTCTCCTCGATGTCCACGGTGGAGTCGGGGCGGTGGATCTGGTAGAGGTCGAGGTGGTCGGTTTGCAGTCGCCGCAGGGAGTTCTCCACGGCCTTCACGATCCAACGCCGAGAGTTGCCTTGGTGGTTGGGATCGGTGCCCATCGGGTAGTGCACCTTGCTGGCCAGCACGACATCGTCCCGGCGCCCCTTCAGTGCCTTGCCGACGATCACCTCGGATTCACCGTCGGAGTAGACGTCCGCGGTGTCGACGAAGTTGATCCCGGCATCCAATGCCTTGTGGACGATCCGGATCGAGTCGTCGTGATCGGGATTTCCCATGGCCCCGAACATCATGGTGCCCAGGGCGTACGGGCTGACCTGAATTCCGGTCCCGCCCAGCGCGCGGTACTTCATATCTCTCTCCTCTGCGGACATTCTGCCAGTGGCACCTCCATGAAAACAACATCGCGAGCGGGAGGCCAGCATGATTCTCTCGCCTGCTTGCACAATTCTCTTCGCTCAGGCGGATTTCACGGCAACGCGGCAGCGGCGGAGCCGGACCCGTCACGCATGCGCGCCGCATCAGCGCTGGGCGGAGCACCGAAAAGACGCCGATACTCCCTGCTGAACTGGGACGGACTGTCGTATCCGACCCGGTGGCCGACACCAGTGATGTCGTTCGGACGGTTCGCCAACAGCAATTTCGCCGCCTGTAGCCGAATGTGCTTCTGGAACTGGATCGGGGTCATCGCCGTCACCGCCTGAAAATTCCGGTGGAAAGCGGAAACACTCATCCCCGACAGTTGCGCTACTTCCTCGACCCGGAACGGCCGGGTGTAGTTCTCCCGGATCCACCGCACGGCCCGTCTGATATGCGTCAAGCTGCTGTCGGCAAGGCCGAGTTGACGTACGACGTCACCTTGTTCCCCCGTCATCAACCGCCAGAGGATCTCCCTCTTGATCAGCGGGACCAGCGCCGTCCGATCCCGTGGCCGGTCGAGCAGGCGCAGCAGTCGCACGACGGCGTCGAGCAACTCCTCGGGGGCATCACTGACCGCGATTCCCCGTGGTGCGGTGTCAGGGGACCGCGGCAGATCCCCCGGCCCTGCCTGCAACAGCAACTCCGCGACGGCGGCTGGTTCCAAGGTCATCCCGAAGCCGAGCGCGGGGTGGCTGGGCACGGCGTCGACGAACTGCCCGGTCACCGGGAGATCGACCGAGGCGACCAGATACTGACCAGGACCGTACTCATACACGTGGTCTCCCAGCGCCAAGCGCTTGCTGCCCTGGGCGACGACCGCCAGCACTGTGCCGGACATCGAGGATCCCGCCGAAACGGCATGGTCGGCCCTGCAGATCCGGACGCCCTCGATGGCCGTGGTCAAATCCGGACGCACGTGGCGTTCCAGCAGGTCACGGAGTTCAGCAAGAGACATGACACGATTGCAGCACACGACCGACGGTGACGCCCGAGGACGAGAGGATCGTGCAAGAACTCGCGAGCTTCGTTCAAGCGCTGGCTTTGCGCAAAAGTGCGCGATCGTGATCACGGTTGATCTCAGACCCAAGGCTTGATTCACAGTAAATATTGTTGAAAACCGACGTCACCGGCTCCCCGACCTTCCCTTGACTTAGGCCTAAAGTCGGTCGAACATGTGTGCTGCACACCACACGAGAGGCGCTCGCCCAACGCCCATTTGCTCGTCGTCACCGCGAAGCGCTGTCCCGACAACTCCCGACAATGACGACGGAGGTTTTCGTGCACGCCTTACCCACAATCCGACGGCGCTCGCGGCTGCTGGTCGCACTGCTGGCGGTGGCGCTGATCGTGCCGGCAATCAACCTGGCGACAACTCAGGCTTCCGCGGCGGCGGCGCAAAAGCCCTGCGACATCTATACGTCTGGTGGTACGCCCTGCGAGGCGGCGTACAGCACCACGCGCGCGATGTTCGGGTCCTACGGCGGCCCGCTGTACCAGATTCGGCGCGCCTCGGACAACAGCACGCTGAACATCGGCCTTGCGTCGACCGGCGGAGTGGTCAACTCGGCGCCGCAGGTCTCCTTCTGCTCCGGCACGACCTGCACCATCACCCAGCTCTACGACCAGACTCCCAACGGCAACAACCTGCCCATCTCCCCCGGCTCGTCGTGTTCGGGCTGCTCGGGCGGGCTCAACGGGCCCGGCGCGAACGGTGCGGACATCGGAGCGAACGCGATGGCGCTGCCCGTGACGATCGGCGGCCAGCGGGCGTATGGCGTGCTGGTCAACAACATCGGCACCGGATACCGCAACAACGCCGTCAAGAACGTGCCGACCGGCTCGCAGCCCGAGGGCGAGTACATGATGACCTCATCCATGCTCACCAGCGGTTCCTGCTGCTTCGACTTCGGCTCGGCCGAGACCAACGACTCCGACGACGGCAACTCGACCATGAACGCGATCTACTACGGATCCGCGTGCTGGGTCGGCGGATGCACCGGCTCGGGCCCGTGGGTCGGTGGCGACCTCGAGAACGGCATGTACTTCAGCAACACCGGCGTGAACCCGTCGAACATCCCGAGTGAGTCCGGCATGTTCGTATCGGCATGGGAGAAGAACAACGGCACGACCAACTTCACGCTCAAATACGGCAGCGGCCAGTCAGGCGGGTTGACGACGTCGTATTCGGGCGCCCTGCCCAACGGCTACAACCCGATGAAGGTGCAGCCCTCCATCGAACTGGGCACCGGCGGCGACAACAGCCCGATGGGCACGGGAGAGTTCTTCGAAGGCGCCGTCACGGCAGGCTTTCCCTCCGATGCCACCGACAACGCGGTACAGGCCAACCTCACCGCGGCCGGCTACGCCAACAACAACACCACGTTCACGACGAGCACGTCCGTGGTGAGTTTCCGGGCCCACGCCAACGGAAAGTACGTCGACGCGGCGAACAACACCACCTCGCTGATCGCGGACGCGACCTCGATCGGCACGGCGGAAACCTTCGACATGTTCACCAAGACCGACGGCACCGTCAATCTCCGGGCGCACTCCGACAACGACTGGGTCACCGCGGAGAGCAACGGATCCGCACCGTTGATAGCCAACCGAGGCGGGCCAGGACCCTGGGAGACGTTCTATCTGATTCACAACGGTGACGGCAGCGTCAGCTTCCGTGCCTACAACAACCAGCACATCGTGACCGCGGAGAACGCGGGCGGGTCATCGTTGATCGCCAACCGCACGGCTGTCGGCCCGTGGGAAGAATTCGACCTCATCGCCAACTGACGACCGAGTCGCGTCGCGGCCGCACGCAACAACAGACCGGGATTCGCCAGAGCAGCGACGCGCACGACCGTACTGGCGGGCGGCTTGGTGGTATCGATCACGGTGTCCCGGACGGCGCGGACGGTCGGCACGTCGTCGAAGTCCGCGCCACCGCGCGCAGGCACCGGCGCAGGTTCTCGAACACCTGGCGGGCCTGCGCCGCTGGGCCACCGGCATGTGTCCTGAGCAGGCCCAAGAACCAGGCCAACGCGGACGTCAGCCGGTCGCGCTGTCAGCGCTGCGTCGCGGGAATCTCAAGCACCCGCGCCATAACTCGAAGATCCCCGTGCCGGATCGCGAATTCGATCGTGGACTCGCCCCGCTGGTAAGCCAGCACGACCAGTTTCGGGTTGACGCGCAGCGCCTCGGTGCGGGTGACCGATCGCGAGTGCAGCGCGGTCGTCTCGCCCCGGCCGAGGACGAGCTCGGGAGCCCTGCCGAAGCGGCGCGTCCACGCCGCCCGGCCCTTGGACAGCTCCAACCTGCCGTGACGCCACCTGGGCCTGGCCGCCCCGGTCGACTCGCGAAACGCGCAGGGGATCGTTACCGCCCGGCCTGCCGAGAAGGCAGCCAACTGCTTCGTGGCTGCTTTCTCGCCCCGGCCTTCGGTCAGTTCATCGCCGATGAGCCCACCGAACAAGCCGCCCGCCAGATCGCTCAACCAGTCAGATACCACGCTGTCACGTTACTTCACTTCTCTGCGACGGCACGTGATGTCGGCCAGGGGCCGCCGCGTTGCGGTCGGTCGTCCGTCGGAGCACCCTTGTACGGGTTCCCGCTGGCACCACGGGTGGCGGGGCGATGGAGGCAGTCATGGCTGTCGATGTACTCACCGAGATCGTGATCGATCTTCCGTGCGATCGCGTGGCGGGATACACGATCGATCCGTCCCACGCACCCGACTGGTACGCCAACATCGAGTCGGTTGAGTGGAAGACTCCCCCGCCGTTGGCAGTCGGCTCACAGCTCGCGTTCGTGGCGCGGTTCCTGGGCCGCCGGTTGGCCTACACCTACGAGATCGTCGAACTGGTGCCCGGCGAGCGCCTGGTGATGCGGACCGCCCAAGGTCCGTTCCCCATGGAGACCACCTACACCTGGAGGCGACAGGACGAAGGCAGCACCCGCATGACATTGCGCAACAGGGGCGAGCCGAAAGGCTTCTCGATGATCGGCGCGCCCATGATGGCGGCGGCCATGCGGCGCGCCAACCGCAAGGATCTGGCCGCTTTGAAGGCACTGCTGGAGCAGCAGCGACCATGAGGTCGGCGGGTGTTACTTCTCGGCCGTGTCAGGTTTCCCGCTGATGGACTCCTGATAGATGTCCGCGTAGGTGCGCGAGTCCTTGACCAGGTCGTCGCAGAAGGCAGCGACGTCGTTGCCGATGAGTTCCAGGACTCCCTTGCCGGCCGCAACGCCTTCCTCGAAGAAATCGACGATCCCGGAGAGCAGATTCCCGTCCCACAAGTCGATCGGTCCGACCTTGAACAGGTACCTCTGAATCTCCTTGTAGACGATCTGGTAGTCGCGCGGGAGCGCCTTGACCCGCGCCAGGTGCGCCCGCCACTGCTTCTTGCCTTCGATGATGTCTTGGATGCCCACGTCAGCCTCCCAGCTGGCCCAATTTCCTCGCGACGTTCCTGTTCAGCTGCTCGCGCCACCGGTCGCGATAGCTGCGAGCCCGTTCTTCGCCGGCCAACGCCGCGCAGAAGCCCTCGATGTCCTCGTCCAGCACCTCGTCAATGCTCAGACCGTCCGCCGCTGTCTCTTCGAGCAGCCCCAGTGCGCCGTCGGCGATCGGCAGCAGGTTGCGACCGGTGAAGTCCCCGTAGGCGAGAAGGTGAACCGCGATCTGGTCCCACGCCGCCCGATAGTCGGCCGGCAGTGCATCGGCCCGGACTGCGAACGCCTTCCATTCCCTGGTGAGATCGCTGCCGGTGATGGTCTCCCAGAAGTTCATCGCCCGCCCTCCTTGAGCTTGTCGATTCGTGATGAGACGTATTCCCATTTCGCCCAGAAACTCCGGAGTTCTTCGCGCCCCGCGTCGTTGAGCGCATAGAACTTGCGCGGCGGCCCCATCCCGGACGGTCGTTTCGTCACCTGGACGAGCCTGTTCTTCTCCAGTCGCAGCAAGATGGTGTAGACGGTCCCCTCGACGACGTCGGTGAAGCCGAGTTCGTTCAGCCGACGCGTGATGGCGTACCCGTAGGTCTCCTCGCTGCGGATGATGTCCAGCACGCAACCCTCAAGCGTGCCCTTCAGCATCTCGGTCAGGTCGTCCATTCCGGTCCTCTTCGGTCTCCTGATACTGCGTACTACCGAGTACCACTACACGGTATCACAGAGTAGCCCCGGCGGCGAGGTCGTCCTTTGGTTCCCGGAAACCGGGCGGGACTCGGCACGCAGCACCACGATGTCCCACCCGGCGCCGATGTCGGAACCGTTGGCCCGCAACAGTTCCCGCAGCATCACCAGCTCGTCGATGGTCCGACTCAGCGGTCGCCGCAAACTGCTGGACACGTTCGTGGGTCTGTTCAGCGCGCGGTGACCTCCGACAGATCGTGTCCACCGGAGGTCACCGCGGTGCTCAGCTGGCGCGGGAAGCTTCGAGGCTGCTGGACCAGCGCAGCGACGGTGCTTCCGCTTCGGGGAGGGGTGCCCGCGTGGACAGTTCGTCGCTCACTTCGTGCAGTCGGGTGAGGCTCTCGCGGGAAACGACGAGACCACGGAATCGCCGTCGTCCGGAATTGATGGCCCGGATGACCGGGGCCGAAAAGCACGCGGGCCGGACCGGGACGCGGCCATCGACCGAATGCTGCGCACCCTCAGCGAATTCGACGTGACCGGCGCCTGCGTCCGCACCAGCACTGAATTCCTGTCCTCCACAGTGGACCATCCACTCTTCCGCGCGGCCAAGCACGACACCGGGCTGATCGAACTCGTACGACGAGAGGCGTAGCCGACGACCGGGGAACTGCGCGGATTGCGGTACGGAACAACCGCCTTGAGTGTGACGACGGGGCCATGCCGGGAAGGAGATGCTGAGCGGTATGCGTGTCGAGTACCTGGAAACGGATCCGGGCCAACCAGAACCGGCCTCGCCGAGGAGCCTGCGCCGGGTGCTCGGCACGCCCCTTGTCGTCGACATCCTGTTGGTGGTCGCGACCACCCTGCTCAGCGTGGTCGGCGTCGGGGTCGAGATGGGAGCGACGCACCAGCGGCTGCCCTGGCAGGTCGGCGGCTACGCGCTCGCCGTGCTCGCCGCCCTCACGCTCCTACTCCGGCGACGCAGCCCGATCGGCACCGTGCTCGCCATCGTCATCGTGTCCGCCCTCTACCACGTGTTCGGCTATCCCGGCCTCGCGCCAGCCACCGCGATGTTCGTCGGCTTCTACGTGTTGGCCGCCTACGGGCCTAACCGCAGGTCGCTGCTGATCGGCGTATGCCTGGTCGTCGTGGTGAACACGGTGTCGCTGCTCCCGCCGCATCCGGTGTCGTTCGCGGTGGCCACCATCCTCGGCCCGGCCGTCGGCATGCTCGCGGCCGGCGCGGCAGGCCACGCCATCAGGTCCCGTCGGATGACTACCGAGGAGCAACTGCGCAACATGCGGCAGGCCAATCTCGACGACATCCGGCAGCGCATCACCAAGGAGCGGCTGTTCATCGCCCGCGAACTGCACGACGTGATCGGCCACACCGTCACCGTGATCAGCGTGCAGGCCGCAGTCGGCACCGACATGCTCGACCACCGTCCCGACGCCACCCGCACCGCGTTGGCCGCCATCCGCGACGCGGCGAAAGAAGCCATGACCGAGCTGCGCAGCACCCTGCAGGTCCTGCGCGACACCAGCGACACCCCGCAGGCGCCGCAACCGCACCTCGACCAACTGCCGGCCCTTGTCGAACTGGCCAAGGCGTCGGGCGTGCGCACCAGCCTGGTCATCGAGGGCGAAGCGCGACACGTGCCGACCGCCGTCGGCATCGCCGCGTACCGCATCGTGCAGGAGTCACTGACCAACATCGCCCGGTACGCCCCCGACGGCTGCGCCATCGTCCGACTCGACTACCGGCCCGAGGCGCTGGTGGTCGAGGTGATCGACGACAGCGGCTCGCCGAGCCCGGTCCCTGCCGGCGAACGAACGCACGGTTCGGGCCACGGCCTGATCGGCATGCGCGAACAGGCCCGCGCCGTCGGCGGCTTCATCGAGACCGGCTCGATGTCCGTCACCAGCGGCGGGTTCGCAGTGCGGGGCTGGCTGCCGACCGGGGAGGACGGTTGACGGTGCGCATCGGGCCTCGCCGACGACCAGGCCCTCGTCCGCGCCGCGTTCCGGGTGTTGCCGGAGAACACCGACGGCTTCGTCGTCGGTGAGGCCGCCGACGGCATCGAGGCGATCCGGCAGATCTGCGCCGATCCCAACCTGGCCACTCTCCCCTCGGCCGGATGCACCACCTCACCGACCGGGGAACGCGAGGTCACCGTGTTCGCCGCCGACGGCATGGCCAACGAGGACATCGCGCGAAAACTGGCCATCAGCGCGGCGACCGCGAAGACCCACGTGTACCGTGCGATGCTGAAACTCGGAGCCCGCGACCGCGCACAACTCGTCGTCTTCGCCTACTAGTCCGGCCTGGTCGTACTACCCGGTAATTCCGGTTTTGGCAAACCCGCAACAATGAGAATTGCCAATTTCGCCATTCCCGTCACACATTGGAAAGAAACCACGCGTTCGCAGTAGCCGGATCGCGATCCGGACGGCCAGCACCAGAGCGGACCACACCATGCCGACGCCCAGACCGTTGCCGGCGACCAGGCCGTTGCCGACGCACGGCCAGAACGGCCGACACAATGGCGATTGGCCAGATAATGGCCAATGTCAGACCGCCCCCGGCCATGATCACCACCACGGTCGCCGCCGCCGCGATCAGCCCCCCGGCCACGGACAGGTAACAAAGCCCCAGCGGCCCGAAGAACAAGACCCAGAGCACTGCCGCCACTGCCGACTTCTCCGCCGGACGAGCCATCGGATATCGCCCCGGCCCGGCGACCTCCTGCTCAACGCCCTGATACCACCCTCCTGAGACCAGCGGTGGATACGGCGCGGAGGTCGTCGGCTCTGCCGAGAACGACCCCGGCGTACCGGCCCGCAGATGGAGTTGGCCGACGAGCCTCTCGGGTGACAATTCGGCGCCACGCATCACTTGCCTCCTAGGTTTGCCGGTTCAAGGCCCCTGGTGAAGTGACCTATCGCCTGGCACAATTGCCTGTCGGGGTTCGAAACCATGCTGGCAACTCGGGGGCGCGAGCCATGCGTCAAAAGGAACACCAGGTCGAACTCGGCCCGTGGAAAACCGGAGGGGCCACGTGACGGGTTCCTCGATTACTGACAGCGGGGAACGCAGGGCCTGGTTCCGGCTGACGCCCGAGGAGCGGACTGCGCTCATGGTCGCCGGCCACGTCAAGATTTGGCATCCCGGCCAGATTCTCGCCCTCCAGGGCGGCCCACCCACCAGCACGTTCGTCGTTCTGCGCGGCTGGGTGAAGATCAGCGCCACCAACTACCGCGGCGACGACGCACCCTTGGCCGCCCGCGGCCCGGCCGAAATCGTCGGCGAAACGGCCCCGATCAGCGGCCTGCCAAGAACCGCGACGATCTCGGCCATCGACGAGGTGCACACCCTGGTGCTGTCAAGGGAAAAGTTCCTTGGTGTACTGCGCACCCGCCCACACATAGCCGAAGAACTCTTCCGTACGACAGCGATCCGCCTCCAGCAGTCCGACCGCCTCCGCCTGGAGTCCGGCGGGCCGGACTTTCCGCAGCGCCTGGCCGCGGTGCTCCTGGAACTCGCCCTCCAGCACGCCGCTGACCCGACCGAGGACAACCAGATCGACCTCCACTTCAACCAAGGCGAACTGGCCGGCCTTGCCCGGGTCTCGCGCAGCACCCTGATTCGCGGCCTCGACGAACTACGCAGACTGGACGTGGTGCGAACCACCCGCCAACGCATCACGATCCTGCACCCACGAGCCCTGTCCGACCTAGCCGCGGGCCGCCCGCCCCTCGAACCGGATTAGTCAGAGCCTCGACGGGGGAATATCAGCTATCATCAGCAATATCTGACCCTCGTTAACAGATTTCGCGAGCGGAGGAGATCGGCACGATGAGTTCATTCTCGGCGAGCATCGAACCATCCATCGAATCCGAGTTGATCGACCTTGACGCGGTCCCTTTCACAGCATTGCGAGACATGGATAGCGATGCTCTCCGTCATTCGGTGAACCGCGTCGTCGAACGGACCAGACGCATTCATGCCCGCTACCGCAGCACGGCCGCTTCGGGCGGTGAGCGGATCGACTGATGTCACCGCCAGCCGAGGAAAGTTCTGCATTTCACCGTTTGCCCTGGCTGGATTTTGACGCGCTCGCGCGCCTGGAGGGCGACCGGACTACCGTGCGTCGCCTGGGTCTGGCCGAGCGGAGCAGGCGCAAAGTGTTGCTGCATGGACTGATGGTCGAGGCGACGAAGGCCCCTGAACTATTCGGTCCGCTGCTTCCGGCCGACTCGGCCTGGGAACTGCTCGCGCGCGCCGAGGCAAGATCGCCACGGGCGATGGACCGGATGCTCGACAACCCCTATACCGGGAGTTGGGCCGGATACGCCATCCGGTTGCTGCACAACGGGATAGACGGAATTGGCCCACTGTGGATGCATTTGGGCCACGTGCACGCGATCGCGGCGGCCACCGCGATCCAGGCTGAACTGGATTTCGAGACGGACATCCCGGTGTGGGACGGCAACGCCATGCTGCCCGCGCTTGGCATGGCCACATTGCCAGTCACCGCAACGTTCACGCTGGCCAGTGTACGCGGCAAGGCCGGCCGATACACCGTTTCGAACGCGGACACCTCGGTGACGCTGCCGATCGAGCCGGGCTCGGACGGTCCGGGCTGGTGGGGAATCCGGCGGGTCCGCAGTCAGGTCGGATCGCATCGGTTCTCGCTGCGGTTGGACGACCTCGATCCCTATCGCGGCCTGTACGAGCCGATCCCGCCGGAACGCTTGTCGGCCGAGGACATCGGCGACTGGCAGCGGTTGCTTGACGAGGCGTGTCAAGTCGTCACCACCCGGCTGCCCGACCTGACCGCAACCATGCCGGTGGCGCTCCACTCGCTGGTACCGAAACCGAGGGAACTCCTCCGCAACCCGAGCGCGTCGACCGGCGAGGCGTTCGGCAGCGCCGTAGTCGGCCTACCGACCGACGGAGCGGCGTTCGCCGCCACCTTGATCCACGAGTTCCAGCACATCGTGCTCGGCGGCCTGCTGCATCTGGTCGAGTTGTACGCGCCAGACCCCAGGGAACGGATCTACGTACCGTGGCGGGATGATCCACGGCCGCTGAGCGGCGCGCTGCAGGGCGTGTACGCCTTCTTCGGTGTTGCAGCGTTCTGGAGGGCACTCACTCGCGCCGATACGCAATCGCGGCGGGCAGCTTTCGAGTTCGCCTACTGGCGTCGGCAGAGCTGGCACACGCTTCAGTCTCTGCGTTCGGATGCCACCTTGACCACCGCCGGGCGGCGCTTCGTCGACGGCATCGCCGAACGCCTCGGCCGCTGGCAGGACGAGACCGTACCGGCGGGGGCGAACGAGCTGGCGGAGGCCGCAGCCAGAGACCACCTCGCCGGCTGGCGGATCCGCCACCTGCGCCCAGATCCGTCAGCGGTGGCGGAGTTGGTGCAGGCCTGGCTGGGTGGAAGATCCCGCCCGCCGGTCTCCTCGTTCGTCACCGACCTGCCCCCGACCCCGGTACCGGACGGATCCTGGTCCCACGCCCGGATGAACCTCGTCCGGCTCACCATGGGCAGGGAGATCGCCTCGTCGCTTCCGCGAACATGGCTGGCGGTCCCCGGCGCCACGACGGCCGACCTCGCCTACGCCAGCGGCCATTTCGCTGAGGCGGCCGACGGCTACCGCGCGGAACTCTCCACCGACCCGGACAGCCCGACGTCCCTCGCCGGACTCGGCTTGGCCCTGTCGGCACAAGGCCCATATCCCGCCGCCAGGGCGCTGTTGCACTGCCCCGAACTGGTCCGCGCTGCCCACCGGCACCTGCGTGCCATGGTCGCGCAGCCACCCAGTCCGGAGCAGCTCGCCACGTGGATCGGCCAGCTCGTCCCCGACTGACCGAGCTCGGTTGTCCACTACATCAAGATAGGGTCGATGTCGCAGTCGGCCCGAGCGTCACGGCCGGCCGCCTGGGTTCCCGGGTGTGCCTCGCCAAGGACTCGACGATATTTGGCCAGAATCGGGTCACGGTAGGGCTCGGCCTCGTCGGCGTGACCGGCGGCGACGAGGTCCAGACCGAGGTTGAAGGCGGCGGCCAGAACCGTGGGGTGGTCCTCTCCGAGCACCCGGCGTCCGCGTTCGAGTGCGTCCCGGCCCAACTCGATCGCCCGGCCGACCTCGCCGAGCGCAGAGAGGTCACTGGCCAGATTGATCGTCGCGACAATCGCGTACGGGTGATCCGGACCGATGCCGGCCCGGAAATGCTCGAACGCGCGCTCGTCGATGTCGCGGGCGCCGACGACGTCACCCTGCAGCCGCAGCGTCACCGCGAGGTCGACGGCGGCGGCCAGGGCGTGCGGGTGGTACTCGC
>DASYBO010000727.1:0-9568 GCA_036500685.1 Pseudonocardiaceae bacterium
GCCGTCCGGGTCTGGGCCGGCGAGCGGATTGCGGACCATCCCCTGCCGCACGTCGAACTCGTCGTCCCGGTCCACCTTGTCGAAGCCCTGCCAGGCCAGGTGTTCGGTGTTCAGGCAGACCTTCTCCACGGTCTCGTCGAACAGTCGGCAGTCGTCCAGCCGCGCCGAGGTCTCTGGATGCGCGGCGCGGTAACTCGACACGATGTCGCGCACGATCTGCCAGCACCGCGTGCGCGCGGTGCCGAAGTCGTCGAACAGGATCTCGGCGATGAACCGCAGCTGACCGCTGAACACCGAGCTGAACAGCGACTGCGCCAGCAGATACGCCGGCCAGCGCAGCATGTCCGCGTTGGCTTCCGGAGCCAGTTCGGCGTATTCGGGCAGGTCCTCGTCGAGCAGGTCGACGCCCTGGGCGAAGTCCTTGATCAGCGCCCGCACCGGCGTCGACTGCTCGTCGACCACCAGGATCAGGTTCTGGCCGTGCGGGCAGAACGCGACACCGTAGCGCAGCAGCCAGTGCAGCAGCGGCGTGAGCGTCATGTCGAGCAGGCGACGCAACCAGTCCAGCGGATCGAGGCCACTGGCCCTGATCAACTCGCTGATCACCGCGACACCGTCCGCGTCCCGATACGGCAGCGCGGCAAAGGAAATCGCACGCTGTCCCGGCTCGACCCTGGTGCGGATCGGCTCCCGCCACAACACGCCGAGAGTCTCGTGGAA
Organism: Pseudonocardiaceae bacterium; assembly: GCA_036500685.1. Taxonomy (GTDB): domain Bacteria; phylum Actinomycetota; class Actinomycetes; order Mycobacteriales; family Pseudonocardiaceae; genus CAJCJE01. Next base: position 721 of record DASYBO010000727.1, read on the forward strand.
ACGGTAGGGCAGCTCGTCGAGCGCGCCGAACACCGGATGGCGCACGGACACGCTGGCTACCTCGGCCAGCAGCCCGAACCGGTACTGCTGGGACAGCAACGGATCGCGCTCGTGCAACGTGGTCAGCCAGCGCGTGACGGCAGGGCCGGCCAGGGTCGCGCCGGAGGCCAACCCTCGGTACACCAACGTATTGCGCACCGACAGCGCGGTTTTCACGTCGCGCCGGGTGTCGTGCGAGCGGTTGGCCAGTGTGCGCACGGTCTGGTGCGGGAGATAGCGATCGCTCGATATGCCGAGATCGACGACCTCGCCGCTGGCGAACTCGGCCGCGTACAACGTGCCGAGCACCTCGTCGCGCTGCCAGGGATGCACCGGCAGCCAGATGTAGTCGGCCGGGTCGCCGTGTTCGGCCAGCACCCTGGTGAAGTCGGCGACCTTCTCCGCGCCGAGCTCCTCCGCGAGCAGCTTTTCGGCGGTGAGGCCGGGGATCGAGCGAAAAGAGGCCAATTCCTTGCGTACCGCGATCCAGTGCACCGGGAAGCTGGCCCCGGACTCCGGGGCGTAGTGCGCCCGGTCGCGCTCGGAGAAGCCGACCCGGCCCTTGTTCAACACCAGCCGAGGATGGCCGGTGAGCTTTCCGTCGGCCCGGTCGTAGTCCATGGTGACCAGTTCGGCGGTGCGCGGCGCGGACGCGATTCGGTTGGCCTCGTTGGCGATGGTCGCGGTGAGTTCGGCCAGCACGTCGGCAAGGCGCAGGCCGGTGAGGCCGAGCACGGCCCGCGCGTCGACGATCAGCGCGCGCGGGTCGCTTGCCGCTTCCCTCGGTCCGTTGCCGACCTGACGGGTGGCGCTGCCCTGCTCGACGACCCAGCACTCGAACGCGCCGCGCCGCGCGAGAAACCGGTAGCGGACCTCGTCGGGCAACTCCAACAGCCACTGCGGCGAGGACGTCCCTTGCGTCGGCCTCAGCAGACCCTCGTAGCTGAGTTCGCCGAGCATCTTGTGCAGGATCAGCGTGCCGGCCTGCGGCCAGCCGGTGGTGGGCGAACTCACGACCCGACCTCGCCTTTCTGTTCATGGCACAGGTGCGCGGCCAGGCCGAAGCGGGTGAACGCGGTGCGCTCGGGCAGCCGGAACACCTCCCGTGCGCAGATGCTGTTGATGATGGTCGCGGCGCGCCAGGCGCCGAGCCCGAGATCCGGCGTGCCAACGCCGTGCGTGTGCTTTTCCGCGTTCTGCACGAACAGCGCGCCGGTGATCGCGGGATCGAGCCGAACGCGGTAGTCGGCGTCCACGAGCGGTCGACCGGCCGCGTCGGTGACCGCGCGCTCGGTCAACGGGCCGAGGAGGTGATCGAGCGGTCGGTCGGCGTATCCCGTGGCGAGCACGATGCCGTCAGCGGCAACGGTTCTGGTGCCGTGGTCCTGCGTGTGACCGAGATCGAGTTCGTACCGGCCGTCGGCCCGCCGGGCCGCGCGGACCTCGACGCCGGGTGTTATCGCGACGTCGGGCCATCCACAATGGACACTTCGTCGGTACAGCTCGTCGTGTATCTCGGCCATGGTCTCCGCGCTGATCCCCTTGTACAGCTGCCACTGTGCGTCGACCAGCTTGGCACGCACCGGTTCGGCAAGGCCATGGAAGAACCGGGTGTAGTCGGGGGTGAAATGTTCGAGGCCGAGCTTGGAATACTCCATCGGCGCCAGTGCCGAGGTGCGCGCGAACCAGCGCAGGCGTTCCCGGCCGATGGGTCTGCGTCTGAGCAGGTCGAGGAAGACTTCGGCGCCGGACTGGCCGGACCCGATCACAACGACCTCCTCGGCGGCGCCGAGCGCGTCGCGGTGCACGAGGTAGTCGGCCGAGTGCAGTACCAGCGCGTCCGAGTCGACGAGCGGGCGCAACGCAGCCGGGACGGCCGGGGTGGTGCCGATGCCCAGGACGATGTTGCTGGCGAACAAGCGAGTGGTCGCGCCGCCGCTGATCGCGTCGACCACGAAGGCGTTGTCTTCGGCCGACCAGTCGACGCAGGACACCTCGGTGTCGAAAAGGCAGGTTGGCAAGCGTTTGCTGGCCCAGCGGAGGTAGTCGTCGTACTCGGCACGGTCCACGTGCAGGCGTTCGGCGAAGTAGAACGGGAACAGCCGCTGCACGTCCGCGAGGTAGCTGAGAAATGACAGCGGGTGCGCAGGTTGGACCAACGAAACCAGGTCGGCAAGGAACGGCACCTGCACGGTGGCACCCTCGATCATCAGGCCAGGATGCCAGCGGAATTCGGGCGACCGGTCCAGGAACGCGGCGCGCAGCTCGGGCACACCACTGGCCAGCGCGGCCAGCGAGAGGTTGAACGGGCCGACGCCGACCCCGAGCAGGTCCAACCGAGCGGGATCGGTCACGAGCGGACCTCCGCCGCCGTAGCGGCGACCAGGTCGAGCAGCGGGAGGTAGTCGGCGACCGAGACGGCCGGGTTGAGCAGAGTCAGCTTGAGCCAACGGGAATCCGTACCGTCGGAGTTGGCGACGCGAGCCCGGCCGAGCACGGCCCGGCCGCTGTCGAGGAGCCGACGGCGCAGGTCGGCCACCAGGTCGTCACCCGCGACCGGACCGAGTCGGTCGGCGAGCGTCGGGCGGAACAGGACCGTGGTCAGCGTCGGAGTGCGCCACAGCCGCAATTCGGCATGGGCATCCACAGCCTCGGCGACATCGAGCGCGTTGGCCAGGCAGCGGTCGATCAACGCGGCCAGACCGGAGCGGCCGGACGCGCGCAGGCTCACCGCGATGCGGAACGCGTCGGCGCGGCGCGACGTGCGCAGCGAGCGGCCGAGCAGATCGGGCATACCGGCTTCGAGGTCGTCCTCGGCGTTGAGGTAGTCGGCGCTGATACCCAGCGGGGCGAGGTCGGCCGCGTCCGCGCTGATCAGCACGCCGGCCGGGATCGGTTGCCAGCCGAGCTTGTGCAGGTCCATGCCGACCGTGTCGGCGCGGTCGAGGCCGTCGAGCAGCGCCGCGTTGGTGGGGCTGAACAGCAGGCTGCCGCCGTACGCGGCGTCCACGTGCAGGCGCGCGTTGTGTGCGCGAGCGAGGTCGGCGATAGCCGGCAGCGGGTCGATGGCGCCCGCGTTGGTGGTACCGGCGGTGGCGACGACAACCGCCGGGCCGGTGACCTCGGCAAGGGCGGCGCTGAGGGCGTCGAGGCGGATCCGCTCGTCGACGCAGTCGACCACGATCGGCTGCGGGAGGCCGAGCAGCCAGGCGGCGCGGGCGATGCTGTGGTGGGCGTTGGCGCCGCAGATCGGCGTGACCGACCCGCCGGCGTGTTCGCGCGCCAGGAGCAGCGCGATCTGGTTGGACTCCGTGCCGCCACTGGTGATCAGCGCGTCCGGTGCGGGGGCGTTGGGGAAGCAGAGGGCGGCGAGTTCGGCGGTGAGGGTCCGTTCGAGGGCGCTCGCGATCGGGGCCTGGTCCCACGAGTCCATCGACGGGTTGACCGCGCTGATCACCAGGTCCGCGACGGCGGCGACGGCCAGCGGCGGGCCGTGCAGGTGGGCGGCGCACCAGGGCTCGGCCGGATCGACCGAGCCCGCGACGAACGCGGTGGTGAACTCGCGCAGCGCGGCCTGGGCGCCGATGCCGTCGGCCGGGAGGAGTGGACCGAGCGCGGCGACGGCGGCCGACGTCGCCGCGGGACCGCCGGCCGGCACGGCGGCGGCGCGTTGGGTCTGGCCGGTTCTGGTCGCGGCAAGGGCGACCGGGATCAGCTCGGCCAGTGCTTCCGGTCCGTCGCGACCACCGGCGAGCAGTCGCTCCACCAGACGCCTCCAGTATGTGCCGGCCGAAACCAGCCAGGTTAGGTTTACCTTCCTTCGTTATACCGTGGCCCGCACCACGAATCGGCCTCGGGTCAGCCGGACGGGTCAGGACTGGAAGCCGCCGTTGCTGGTCAGCACCTGCTGATTGATCCAGCCGCCTTCGGCCGAACACAGGAACGCGATGAGGTTCGCGGCATCGCGCGGCAGGCCGAGGCGGCCCAGCGGGGTACGTGCGGTCAGTTCGGCGCGCAGGTCCTCGGTGAGCCAGCCGTTGTCGGTCGGTCCTGGGTTGACGCAGTTCGCCGTGATGCCCAGCGGCGCGAATTCGACGGCCGCGGCCAACACGATGCGGTCGAGCGCGGCTTTGGAGGCGCCGTAGGCGATCTCGCCGACGACCGCGTCCGAGGTGAGCGCGACGATGCGACCGGTGCCGTGCGCGCCCTTGAAGGTGCGGGCGAATTCGCGGATCAGCAGCCAGTTCGACCGCGCGTTGACCGCGAAGTGCCGGTCGAACGATGCGAGGTCGGTGTCCATGATCGTCGAGTTGACCGATTCGGTGTGCCCGAGGATGAGCGCGGTGACCGGGCCCAACGCCTGGCTGACCTCCTCGAAGACCCGCTCGGGCGTTTCCGGGTCGGCGAAGTCGGCGCCGAGGGCGAACGCGCGGGCGCCGTGGCCGGACATGGTGCGCAGCAGTTCCTCGACAGCGCCGTCGTCGGCGCCCCACGGCATCCGCGCGTCGTACGGGATGTAATGCGTGATCGCGACGTCCCAACCGGCCTCGGCCAGCCTGATCGCGGTGGCGCTGGCGATGCCGGCCCGGCGCGACGCGCCGGTGACCAGCACCACGGGTCGTTGCGCGCGGCGAGGGTGCGACATGGTGGCAGCGGCCTCCCCTCGTGCGCCGAAACCATCGTGGCAAGATCACCCCACCGACGCCAGGGGTTAAGCCGGACAAGATCAGAGGTACCCGCGGATGGACGGCAGCGAGCCGGACGCGCAGCAGCCGCTGACCAACGTGTTGTTCGCGGACAGGCTTGAGCTTTCCTTCCACCCGGCACCGGCGCCGATCAGCGAACCGAGGGCCAAGCTCGGCGGGCAACCGGTGTGGCTGAGCGCACCGACCTGGCCGGTATCGGCCTCGCTCGGCGAACCGATGCGGTTTGTCGGACAGTTCCCGATTCCGGGTTCTGGCGGGCGGATCGCGTACCTGTTCATCACCGACGATCCGGACGCGATGACACCGACGGACGATCCGGAGGGCGGCGAGAACGCCCTGCTGATCCAGCCGGACGGACGGATCCCGGACTTCCTCACCGTGACCGACGACGCGACAGGACCGAGCCTGTGGCGGCGCGGCGCGGACTGGGACGACCACGTGCCGGTCGAGTTACATGTGGACATCGCGGAACTCGACCCTGTCGAGGAACAGGCGCTGAACGCGGAGATCGCCGCGCAGGAGGCGGAGATCGCCGGGATCGCGTTGGACATCCCGGACACCGACGTGCTCTCACCGCGCAGCTACGTCGGCGGCAAGCCGTGCTTCTGGCAGCCGCACATCGTGCTCGGGCCGCCGTGGCGGTTCTTCTTCCAACTCGACGGCGCCGAGGGCTGGGACGGCGACCCGTACGCGCTGAACTTCGGCGGCGGCACCGGCTACGCCTACCTGAGCGCGGACGGCCTGGAGGGCCGGTTCTACTGGGACTGCGTCTGACCCAGTTCGGCCAACAGCTTCTGGGCGGTTTCGACCGATTCGGGGCTGGCCGGGAGCAGCGGCAGGCGGACGTCGGCGGTGGGGATCTGGCCGGTCGCGTGCAGGACGCCCTTGATCACGGTCGGGTTGGGTTCGGCGAACAGGGCCGCCGACAGCCGGGCAAGGCCGGCGCCGAGGTGGCGGGCACGCGGCAGGTCGGCGGTCTGCCAGGCGTCGAGGAGGTCCACGAAGGACGCGGTGGCCAGGTGCGCGGAGGCGAGGATGCCGCCGGGCGCGCCGAGCGCGAGCAGCGGGCCCACGAACAGGTCGTCGCCGGCGAGCACGGCGAAATCCGGGGGCAGGTCGGCGAACAGGTCGATGGTCTGCGCGTCGACGCCGCCCACCGCGTACTTCACGCCGGCGATGCCCGGCAACGCGCCCAGTTCACGCAGGCTCGCGGCGCTCAACTGCTGCCCGGTCCGGTACGGGATGTGGTAGATGACCAGCGGGATCGGGCTGTGTTCGGCCAGGTGGGCGAAGTGCGCGCGGACACCGGCTTCGCCGGGCCGGGTGAACGACGGCACGGTGACCAGCGCCGCCGCCGTTGTTTCCAACTGGTTGGTTAGTTCGGCCAGGCCGCGCACCGTCGCCGCCGTGTCACCACCGCCAACGCCGACGATCAGCGACGCCTCGCGTTCGCGGCAGATTCGGGCGCAGATGTCGATGACCTCGGTACGTTCGCCGACACCGAGCGCGGCCACCTCGGCCGTGGTGCCGAGCGCGACCAGACCGGCAGCGCCCGCGTCCAGGACGGTGTTGGCCAGGCCGGCGAGGGCGTCGGTGGCGATGGTGCCGTCGGCGCGGAACGGCGTGATCAGCGGGACGTGGATGCCGCTCAGTGTCATGACCTCAGCGTGCCCGGTCGGATAGCGAAGTTCCAGTTCGCGTTTCCGGGCTTGAGCGTAAGCTGCACTGATGCTCGACGTGCGCAGGTTGCGTCTGCTCCGGGAACTGGCCCTGCGCGGCACCATCGCCGCGGTGGCCGACGCGTTGGCGTTCAGCCCGTCGGCGGTATCCCAGCAGCTCAGCGCGCTGGAACGGGAGGCGGGCGTCGCGTTGTTGGAGCGGACCGGGCGGAGTGTTGTGCTCACGCCCGCGGCACTGGGCCTGGTCGAACACGCCGAAGCGGTGCTCGAACGGTTGGCGCGGGCCGAGGCGGAATTGGCCGAAGCCCGCGAGGGACTGTCCGGGCCGGTGCGGATCGGCGCCTTCCCGTCCGCGACCCGCACGATCCTGCCCGCCGCGCTGCGGACCTTGGCCGGGTCTGGGTTGACGCCGATGGTGTTCGAGGTCGATCCGGCCAACGTGGGCGACGCGCTGCGGGCAGGCGAACTGGATGTCGCGCTGGTGCACCACTACGACTTCGTACCGTTTCCGACCGAACCAGGCGTCGCCGACGAGCCGTTGTGCACGGAGGACATGTACCTGGCCTCGGTCGACGGGATCGAGGAGCTGGCGGCGGGCCGGGACATGCCGTGGATCGTGGCCAGCCCGGGGACGCGCTGTCACGCCATGACGATGCGGGCCTGCGCCGCGGCCGGGTTCACGCCGATCGTGCGGCACCGGATCGACGAGTTCGACACGGTGCTGGCGTTCGTCGCGGCAGGCGAAGGCGTCGCGCTGGTGCCAGAGCTTGGCGCGCTACGGCCGCCGGAAGGGGTGCGGTTGAGCCGGGCCGAGTTGCGAAGGCGGACCCGGATCGCGTTTCGGGACGGGGCCGGCCGGCATCCGGCCGTGCGGACCGCGATCGAGGCACTGCGCGGTGCGCTGCCGGCTGGACTTCAGTCCACTCCGGACTAGACGCGCAGCGCGGCAAGGACGAAATCGGCGATCTCGTTACCGAGTTGTTCCGGCGTTTTCGGGCCGTCCGCGCGGAACCAGACCGGAAGCTGATTGACAACGCCCATGGCGATCTGCACCGCGGTCTCGGCCGGCACCACGGTGGAGAATTCGCCAGCGGCCTGACCGTCGGCGATGACCTTGCGGAAACTCTCGTGATAGCGGCGCCGATCCGCGCGGTAGGCGACCATCTGCTTGTCGTCGAGTTTGTGCGCCTCGCGGAAGAACACCACTGCCTCGGGCAGCCGGTTGGCGGTCGTACTGACCACGTCGACCAGGATCGCGCGCACGGTGTCGGCCGCGCCGAGGCCGCGCGCGACGATCGCGTCCAGGTCCGTGTTCTGCACGCCGATCAGCGAGCGGTAGATCTCGTAGAGCAGCTCGTCCTTGGAGTCGAAATAGTGGTAGAGCGCGCCCTTGGTCACCTCGGCGCGGTCGACGATCTGCTGCACCGCGGTGCCGTCGAAACCGCGCTCGGCGAACAGGGTGACGGCGGCCGCGATGATCCGCTGCTCCATCGGGCTGCGGCCCTGCCGCTCGCCCTTCTCACCGCGGGCCGTTGCCGCACGCGCCATCCGTGTTCTCCCTCTAATCCTTCTGCGTCAATCCTTTGGGCACAACGCGCGCACCATCTCGGCCGGGTCGTCCCTTGTCGGCAGCACCGCGATCGCCGGGGTGTCCAACCCATTCTGGACGTACTGGGCGACATGTTCGCGGCATTTCGCCGGACTGCCATGCACGACCAGCGCGTCGACGACCTCATCCGGGATGGCCGCGTTGGCGGCGGCGCGGTCGCCCGCTGCCCACGCCGCGTGCATCGGGGCGAGGATCTCCTTGCGGCCCAACCAGTCGTGGAACTTCGCGTAGACCGGCACGGTCAGGTAACTGCTGATCAGCAGCCTGCCGAGGCCACGTGCGGCCTCGACGTCCTCGGTCGGGCAGACGAAGATCCGCGCGGCCAGTTCGACGTCAGGGCCGATGACCCCGCGCACGGTGGCCACGTCCTCGACGGAGAGCCAGTTGGTGATGGCCCCGTCGGCCTCGGCCGCGGCCAGCCTGAGCATGCCGGGGCGCAGCGCGGCGAGCATGATCTTCGGCGGCGTCTTGGGCACCCGTTCCAGCTTGAACTTGCGCACGCCGAAGGTCGGGTAGGTCTCGGTGACCTTCTCGCCGGCCAGCGCCGCGCGCAGGAAGTGCAAGGTGTCGCGGGTGCGGCCGAACGGCTCGTCGAAATCGAGTCCGTTCCAGTCCTTGACGATCACCGGCGACGAGGCACCGATGCCGAGCACGAAACGCTCCGGCGCGAGTTCGGCGATGGTCGCCGCCGTCATCGCGAGCAGGCCGGGGCCGCGCGTGTAGACCGGCGCGATCGCGGTGCCAAGGCGCAGGCTCGGCGCCCATTCGGCGACCAGCGCCAGCGGCGTGAACGCGTCGGTGCCCGCGGTCTCGGC
>DASYBO010000728.1:0-1855 GCA_036500685.1 Pseudonocardiaceae bacterium
GACCGGCAAAACCGTGTTCGTCTTCCCCGGCCAGGGCTCGCAATGGCTCGGCATGGGCATGGGCTTACACGCCACTTATCCCGTCTTCGCCGAAGCGTTCAACACCGCGGTCGGCGAGCTGGACCGCCACCTGTTGCGCCCCCTGCGCGAAGTGATGTGGGGCCACGACGAAAGCCTGTTGTCCACAACAGAATTCGCTCAGCCGGCACTATTCGCCGTCGAGGTTGCGCTGTACCGTCTGCTGGAGTCCTGGGGAGTGCGGCCCGACTTCGTGATGGGCCACTCGGTCGGCGAGTTGACCGCGGCGCACATTGCCGGCGCCTTGTCGCTGGAGAACGCCGCGCTGCTGGTGGTCGCCCGGGGCCGTTTCATGCAGGCGTTGCCGTCCGGCGGGGCCATGGTCGCGTTGCAGGCCACCGAGGACGAAGTGCGCCCGCTGTTGGCCGACAACGTCGGTATCGCCGCAATCAACGGTCCATCGTCCGTGGTGGTGTCCGGGGACGAGCAGGCAGTGACCGGCATCGCGGACCAACTGCGCGCCCGAGGCCGGCGAGTCCATCAGCTGGCGGTCTCGCACGCCTTCCACTCGCCGTTGATGGAACCCATGATCGGCGAATTCAAAGCGGCGGCACGCGAACTGGCCGTGCACCCGGTCAACATTCCGGTCATCTCCAATGTGACCGGGGAGTTGGCCGGAGATGACTTCGCGACAGCCGACTACTGGACTCGCCACGTCCGGGCGGCGGTCCGGTTTGCCGACAGCATCCGGCACGCGAGTGCGGCCGGCGCCAGCCGATTCATCGAGGTGGGGCCCGGCGGTGGCCTGACCTCGTCCATCGAGGAATCGCTGGCCGAGGCCGATGTGGTGTCCGTGCCGTTGTTGCGCAAAGACCGTCCCGAACCGAACAGCCTGATGACCGGTATGGCCCGGGCCTTCGTGTCCGGCGTCGGCGTCGACTGGCGTGCCACGCTGCCCGGCGGCTCGTTTGTCGAGCTGCCGACGTATGCCTTTGAACGGCACCGCTTTTGGCTGTCCGCCGATGAGACCACCGTCGACGCCGCGGGTCTGGGTTTGGCGGCCAGCGAGCACGCACTGCTGGGTGCGGTGGTGGAGCTGCCCAGCTCGGGTGGTGTATTGCTGACCGGCCGGCTTTCCTCGGCAGCGCAGGGCTGGTTGGCCGATCACGCCGTGGGCGGTGTGGTCATCTTCCCGGGTTCGGGTTTTGTCGAGTTGGCGATCCGCGCCGGCGACGAGGTCGGCTGCACGCTCGTCGATGAACTGATGTTGGCTGCGCCGTTGGTGATTCCGGCAACGGGGTCGGTGTCGATGCAAGTTGTTGTCGGCGGCGCTGACGAATCGGGCAACCGCGCGGTGACGATATATTCACGCGGCGACGCCCAGTCGGGCTGGACGCTGCATGCGGAAGGTGTTGTGCGACCCGGCGCCGCCGATGCGGGCGCTGACATGACCACCTGGCCACCAGTGGGCGCGACACCGGTCGACATCGACGGGCTGTATGACCGGTTGGCCGCCCGCGGATACGGATACGGCCCGGCCTTCCAGGGCTTGACCGCGATGTGGCGCCGCGGCGACGACATCTTCGCCGACGTGTCCCTGCCTGACGACGCCGGTGTGTCACCGGCCGGCTTCGGGGTGCACCCCGCGGTCCTGGACGCTGCCCTGCACGCCGTGATCGTGGCCGGCGAGGCCGATCACGACAGCAAAAACGGTGTCCTGGTGCCGTTCTCGTGGCAAGGCGTATCACTGCATGCGGCCGGGGCGTCGTCGGTGCGGGCGCGCATCGCGCCGTCGGGTCCGTCATCGGTGTCGGTGGAGCTGGCCGACGCGCTCGGG
>DASYBO010000729.1:0-4498 GCA_036500685.1 Pseudonocardiaceae bacterium
ATGCGTCGTTGCGGGCTTCGCGGGTGTTGAACACACGGTAGTCGTTGGTGCCGCTGACGATGTTGCGCGGGTTGGCCGGATTGACGGCGATGGTGGTTTCGTTCTGTGCCGTGTCGCAGCCTTGCTGGCTGCCGGAGGGGACCACGGTGTCGCCGTTGATCACGTCGACGTTCGGGCTGATCGCGTGATAGGGGGTGGGGTGGCCGAGGTAGGTCTGGCACAGGGCAGAGAGAGTGGGGGCGTCTGAGCCGTCACCGTCCTGCTGTTCGGCGAAGACCTCCTTCAACAAGGGGTTCGGGACGTTGTGCTTGGCGAACGCCGCGGCGCCGGAGTGCCTTGCGGATTCGGTCGTCGCGGGACGGTTCGGGCTGTTCGGCTGGTTCGCGGCCGTTGCCGGCGCGGCGGTCAGCGCGGTGACCACGGCGACCGTGATGGCCACGGCCATGGCCGTTCTGGGTAATAAGAACCGATTCAACGATGAGCCTCCTTGTTGCTGGGTTCTGCTGCCGCTTCCGGGGCAGTTGTCCGTTCAGCGGCGAAGCCGCCCCGCCCGTGTGGCAGCACCAACCGGCTGCGCAGCGGCTGTCACCGTCGTCGCCGAGGACCAACCACGCACCGGCAACAACCCCGAGAATCCTGCCGTACTGGCCGGGCCGCTGCTACCGGTGGTGCCGACGAACAACGGCTGCACGGCCGCGCCATGCCCGGCAAGGCCCTCGTAGTCGCCAAGGAAGAAGCCACCCGCGTTCGGTGCGCGGAGCAGGTCGAACACCGGACCGAGCTGTCGTTCACCACCGAACGCGGAGTTCGGTCCGCTCGCGGTGGTCAGCCAGGTCGTCGTCGGCAGCGTTGTCGTGTCGCCTGCCGGTAGGTCGCGCAGGTCGTAGTAGGTGAGGGCCACCGTCCCGAACGAGTCGACAGCGACGATCGGAGTGAACGCCTCCGCCTGCGGCGCCCCGTTCACGCGGGTCGGCGCCGACCAGGTCCGGCCGCCGTCGGTGGAGTGCACCAGTTGCGCCTGGTTGTACTTGCCGTTGGTGAAGTCCGTGCCCTCGTAGGCGGTGTAGAGCGTGCCGTTGTTGGGATCGATCGCCACGGAGGCCAGGCCCGCGCCGGTCCGCAGCGCCGCTCCCGTGTTCGGGTCGATGTCCGCGACCGAGGTGTCGGTGGCGACCGTGCTCGGCGCCGACCAGGTGCGCCCGCCGTCCGTGGAGTGCTCGATCTTGTAGGTCGAGGAGGTGGGAGTGTTCCCGGTCGCGTCGGTGAAGGTGATGTCGGTGTACACGTCGTAGAGGACGCCGGTTCGCCGGTCGACCACGATCAGATTGCCGATGGTCTGCTCGTTCTGCGCGGTCGGTACGACCACCCGTGCCGGTGACCAGGTCCGGCCGAAGTCGTGCGTCACGGACAGGAAGCCGGGCCCGGTGAAGGTGGCGGCGTTCGGGCCGGTGTCCAGCCGGTCCCAGACCGCATACGCGGTGCCGACCCGGAGCGGGTCCGCGGTGATGGAGTTCTTGTCGTCGCCGAACTCGGCCTTGGTGTCCGCGATCAATTCGGTCACGTGCTGCCAGGTTCGGCCGCCGTCATGCGATACCGCCGCGCCGACGCCGTTGCGGGCGCCCTGGTCGTCGAAGTTCAACGCGTCCGCGTACGCCGTGCCGTCCGGCCCGAAACTGACCCACGGATCCGAAGCGCGCTCGTAGCTCAGCCCGCCGGGTGCGCAGGACGAGAACGGCATCGCCGCCTCCCGCACGTGCTGGCCGCCGCCGTTGGCGTACACCTCGCCGATCCCGCGCGCCCCGCCGTCCGACCACCGGTCCTGTTGGAACAGTCCGATGAACTGGTCGTGGCTCAACGGATTCACCGACACCGACGGCTCGACCAAGGTTCCAGGAAAGTTGGTGCCGGTCTCCGCGCCGATCGTGCAGTTCGCGTACGGATCCCCGGTCGTCACCTGGTTCACCTGCCGGTCAGCGGGCGCCGCACCCGCCGTCCCGACCGTCATGACCATCATCACGGCGAGCACACCCGCCACACCGAATAAACCAGACAATCCATTGGCACGCATGTCAGGCCCGCCCCTCCGTGCTCGAATCGATGCACGACGCTAGCCCGTGAATGCCGTCGGCGACACACCCGTTCGGGGTAGTGGTGCTGTTCGGCCGAGGCAACTCGGCCGAACAGCTTGTCCAAGGCGCTACGGAGTGATCACACAGCCGCCGGCGTTGTTGCTCCACAGCGGTTGGACCGCGAAGCTGCCGGTGGGCAGGCTGATCATCTGGAAGTTCGACTCGCAGGTGTCGCCGATCTCCTGACCACTGCTGTTGGTGTAGCCGCTGCCCGGTTGCGGATCGCTGATCGACTCGGCGTACTCGTGGCCCTCGACGATGCTGAACGCGTCGAGTTGATGGCCAAGCGCACTGTTCGGGCACCTGCTGCCGGACGGTGCGTCGAGTTGATAGGGCATGTTCGTGTAGGAGACGTTGCCGTCGTAGTCGTGCCAGGCGCAGAATCCGCTGGCCGGCCAGCCGTCCGGGTGCGTGCCGTGCGGACTGAGCACGACGATCTGCGCATTGGTCTGCCCGGAGACGCCGAAGTGGCTGGCGCCGTTGTCGGCTTCGGCCGCGATGTCCGAGGCGGCCGCATTGGTGGGTGCGGCCGACGAGTCGTCAACCCAGGAGCCCGCGAGCACCGCACCGCTGAAGGTCGGGCCGCTGCCGTTGCTGTCGGTGTACTGCGAGGTGATCGTCGACCAGGTGTCCGACGAGGTACCGAGACCGTTGAAGAAATTGCCCATGTACTGCGGGATTCCGTTGGTGTCGCTGTCCCACTGCGAACCCCAGAACACCAGGTACACCTGTGGGCTGAGCTGAATCGGTCCACCGCCGTACTGCATGTTGTCCGCGGCCGCTCTGGGCGCGGCGTTGGTCGGGTTGGCCGAGTAGGTGCCGGCATGCGCGTGTTGCGCTGGTGCCGCCGAGCTCGCCGGTGCGGCGGCCATCAGTGCGGCGGCCGCGGCCAATCCGGCAACGGCAAGTAGTCGCCGACGCAGGCGCTGATGTCTGGGGACTGCTGCTGAGAAGGTGACGGGCACGGCCGGCTCCATTTCATCTGGCGGCGGTCTGCTGGCGCAGACACTGCCACGCTAGACAGACACCGGCCGGTCGCCCCACCAACGAACGATGGCTACTTTTGACCGTCAATGATGACGTTGGGGCGCAACGAAAAGCCTGATTCTACTGTGGACTCAAGTTGGTCAGGTCACCACGAGGGTTACCGTGAAGTCACGTTGATCGGGGCGACAGCCCATCGCTTCCCCGCAACTGGACCGGTGCGCCTCAAGCTGCGTGGTGCCGGGGCCGACCGCGCGGAAATGGGCGGTCAGCGTTCCGCATCCGCTGCCCACCGGGCACCGGCGATCGGGTTGCCGGCTGACCGGACCGTCAAGGGCCAGGACGCCGGTCGATGCGCTGGCCGGGTCGCTCCAGTACAGGTTCTGCAGGCTGACCTGGATGACCTGACCGGCGCGCAGTCGCACCGTCGTGTGGTTGGCATGTTCGGTGATGACGCCCGGCTGCCCCGGCTGCTCCGACTGTGTTGCGGAGGTGGGTGCCGACGTCGTGATCGTCCCGGTTGTCCCTGGTTCCGTGGGCGGTGGTGTCCCGCACCCGGCGATCAGCCAGGTGCCGAGGACGATCAGCGCGGCGGTGCCGAGCCCTCTCCATGATGACTTGCCTCGCCGGTTCACCGCGATGTTCCCCTTCCGATTTCGCAGGCGTTGCCGGCTCTAGGACGTAACTGGTCGGTGGTGGGGTTGCATCCGGTGGGGCGCGGAAAATGCCCGTCGCCCCACCGGAGGATTCGGCTCAGCCGGAGGTCGCGCAACCACCCGCGTTGTTGCTCCACAACGGCTGCACGGCAAACGATCCAGAGGACAGCGACAGCGCGGTCAGGTTCTGCCACGCGCACAGGTCACCGATCTCTTCACCGTCTGAAGCGACCCATCCGCTGGAAGGCTCGGGATCGGTCACCGCCTCGCCGTACTCGTGCCCGCCCACGATGCTGAAACCGTCGAGCTGGTTCTGCACCGAGTTGGCACCACAGCTGGAACCGGCGTCCAGCACGTAGGGCATGTTCGTGTAGGCGACGGTTCCGCTCCAGTCGTGCCAGGCGCAGAACCCGGAGTTGGGGAAGCCGTCCGGCGACGTGCCCGACGGGCTCACCACGAACACGTCCGCGTCAGGCCCGGACACGCCGAAGTGCGCCGCGCCGTTGTTGGCTTCGTTGGCGATGTCCGACGCGGCGGCGTTCGACGGCGCGGCGGAGCCGTCGTCGACCCAGGTCCCGCCGAGCACCGAGGAACCGAAGGTGGGCGAACCCTGGTTGTCGGGGTACTGGGTCATGATCGTTGACCAGTTGTCCGACCCCGTGCCGACTCCGCTGAAGAAGTTCTGCAGGTAGGACTGGACGCCATTGCTGTCGCTGTCCCACTGCGAAC
>DASYBO010000730.1:0-6376 GCA_036500685.1 Pseudonocardiaceae bacterium
CGCAGCGCACGGGACCGGCGGGCCCGGATCACCTGCGCGGAACGCAGGTAGTCCAGGGTCTCGGCCAGTTCGCCCGCCTGTTCGTGCGCTTCGCTGAGCCCGCTGAGGCCCTCCGCGTGCAGGGCGTCGCGGTGGTGCCGCTCGGCCATGGCGGTGATCTCCTGCAGCAGCGCGATCGCCGGGCCGATCAGCCCCGCCGGCAGCTGCACCCTGGTGCTGATCGCGAGCGCCAGCCAGCCCACCGCGGCCGCCGAGTGCGCCCGCACCGGAGCGGACAGCGCGCCGGCCGCCACCGTGGCGGCCTGGTCGACCCAGCCGAGATCGAGCAGGCCGAGCACCTGTTGCAGGGAGATCCGCGCGGCCGCGCCGCCGTCGGCGGTGCGGTCGCTGAGCCCGCCGAGCAGGTCGGCGCCCTCCTCGGCGGCGTGCAGGGCCGCTCGCAGGTCGCCCCGGCGCCGGTGCTCGCGCGCGACGAACGAGCGCAGCACCGCCCGCAGCCCGAGGCCCGCGTCTTGGTCGAGCTCGCGATCGTCGGCGTAGAGCTGGTCGGCCTCGGCGAGGGCACCGTCGAGTTCCCGGTGCCGCTCCGAGTAGGCGAGGCAGCCGGCGAGCTGGATCAGCGCGGCGGCGCGCACCGCGGGCCGAGCATCGACCGCGGAGAGCACCGGGCGCAGCAGGCCCGCGCCGACCAGTGGCACGCCTGCCGACCGGGCGCAGCCCGCCAACTCGACCCGGAGGATCGCGCCGGCGGCGTCGTCGGCGAGCCGCTCGGACAGCCGCAGCGCCTCGATGGCCTTGTCCACCACGGCGAGTTGCTGCCCGAGCCGACAGGACGCGGACACGACGAGTGTCTGCGCCCAGAGGGCGGCGAGCTGATCACCCCGTTGATCGGCGGTGCGCAGCGCCCGTTCCCCGAAGACCAGGGCTAGCTCGGGCGCCTGCCAACGCCAGGACCAGGCGGGTCCGATGATCGCACCCACCTCGGCGTCAGCTCGCGCATCACCTCTCGACGACACCTCCGCGAAACTCCGATCAGTCCCGGGTGAGCTTGCGGTAGGTCACCCGGTGCGGACGGGCCGCGTCCTGACCGAGCCGGTCGATCTTGTTCTTCTCGTAGCCCTCGAAGTTGCCCTCGAACCAGTACCAGGAAGCCGGGTTCTGCTCGGTGCCCTCCCACGCGAGGATGTGGGTCGCCACGCGGTCGAGGAACCACCGGTCGTGGGAGATCACCACGGCGCAGCCGGGGAACTGATCAAGAGCGTTCTCCAGCGAGCCGAGGGTTTCCACGTCCAGGTCGTTGGTGGGTTCGTCGAGCAGGATCAGGTTGCCACCGATTTTGAGGGTCAGCGCCAGGTTGAGCCGGTTGCGCTCACCACCGGAGAGGACCCCGGCCGGTTTCTGCTGATCCGGCCCCTTGAATCCGAACGCGCTCACGTAGGCCCGGGACGGCATCTCCACCTGCCCGACCTTGATGTAATCCAAGCCTTCGGAGACCACCTCCCAGACATTCTTCTTCGGGTCGATTCCGGCGCGGTTCTGATCGACGTAGGACAATTTCACGGTGTCACCGATGCGCACCGAACCGCTGTCGGGCTTTTCGAGTCCGACAATGGTCTTGAACAATGTCGTCTTACCGACACCGTTCGGTCCGATGACACCGACGATTCCGTTGCGAGGCAGGTCGAAGGTCAGGCCGTCGATCAGGACCCGGTCTCCGAAACCCTTGCTGAGGTTGTTCACCTCGACCACGACGGTGCCAAGACGCGGCCCCGGCGGGATCTGGATCTCCTCGAAGTCGAGCTTGCGCGTGCGGTCGGCCTCGTTGGCCATTTCCTCGTAACGCTGAAGCCTGGCCTTGGACTTGGCCTGCCGGGCTTTTGCCCCGGACCGAACCCAGGCCAGTTCGTCCTTGAGCCGCTTTTGCAGCTTCTGGTCCTTCTTTCCCTCGACGGCGAGCCGCTCCGCCTTCTTTTCCAGATAGGTGGAGTAGTTGCCCTCGTACGGGTGGGCACGGCCGCGGTCCAGTTCGAGAATCCACTGCGCCACGTTGTCCAGGAAGTACCGGTCGTGGGTGACCGCGAGAACGGCGCCGGAGTACTGCGAGAGGAACTGCTCAAGCCACAGCACGCTTTCCGCGTCCAAGTGGTTGGTTGGTTCGTCGAGCAGCAGCAGGTCGGGCTTGCTCAGCAGCAGCTTGCACAGGGCGACCCGGCGCCGCTCGCCTCCGGAGAGGGTGCGCACCTCCGCGTCCGGGGGCGGGCAGCGCAACGCGTCCATCGCCTGTTCGAGCTGTGAGTCGAGGTCCCAGGCGTCGGCGTGGTCGAGCTCCTCCTGAATCGAGCCCATCTCCTCCATGAGCTCGTCGGAGTAGTCGACGCCGATCTTCTCGGCGATCTCGTTGAAGCGGTTGAGCTTCTCCTTGATCGCGCCAACGCCTTCCTCGACGTTGCCAAGGACCGTCTTGTCCTCGTTGAGCTCGGGCTCCTGCATGAGGATGCCGACCGAGTAGCCGGGTGCGAGCAAAGCCTCGCCATTGTTCGCCTGCTCAAGTCCTGCCATGATCTTGAGCACAGTCGACTTGCCGGCGCCGTTGGGCCCGACTACGCCGATCTTGGCTCCCGGGAGAAAGGACAGCGTGACGTCATCAAGGATGACCTTGTCCCCGTGCGCCTTGCGCACCTTGTGCATGGTGTAGATGAACTCGGCCATGGCCGCGATCGTAGATGCGTGGCATGGGGCCGTGTACCTCGGTCGGCCTGAATGACTCCGAATCGCTTCCTAGCCCATGTTCTCCCCGGCAATGGCTCGACCTACCCGACAACCGATTCGGCGCATGTCAACAGGGTTGCCCGGTCCGTTCTGGCCAATTGATCACCCCGCTCGCGCGACTCGTTGTTCCCCCTTTCGCGTGGCACGTGTCGCCCGGACCGCCGGTTCGGCCTGCTTCGCCGGTTCCGTGTTCGCGGACAATTCACCAGTTTCGTGATCATCTTTCTGGTGCGAGGGTGGGTCGGGATCGGGCGTCGACGGCTCCGGTAGCGGGATCACCCTTGCCGGTCGTTCGACCTTGCTGACCGAGGCCGTGGCCCAGCGCAGACTGGCGCCGATGACCTTGGCCTCCATGGCGACGTAGTTGTGTTTCTGCCCGTGCTCGTCCTCGTAGGAGTCGTCGATCCATTCGCCGACCGCGAGTACCTCCATTCCCTTGCGTATCGAGTTGCTGACGTTCTCGGCGAGCGGACCGAAACACATGACCCGGTGGAACACGGCGGGACGTTCGATCAACTCGTCGCCGACGCGACGCCGGGTGTTGACGGCCACGGTCAAGCGCGCCATGGCCCTGCCGCTCTTCTTGGTCATGCGCAGGGTCGGGTCGGCACAGACGTTGCCGATCACCGTGTTGTTGTCCATCGGTCCGCTCCGTTCCTCCGCACCGGACCCTGGTGGTCCTGCGGTGTCGGGGACCACCTTGGTTGATCACGGATCGGGCTGGCGGCAGCTGGGAGGAATCTGTGGATGGCGGGTGCTGGTGTGGACAACCAGGTAGTAAAACGACCTTCGACGCAAAAAATGTCGGCGCCTGGTGGTAGCCCGCGCGCCTGTCCCCAACCGACCAGCCAAGATGGGGGCATGCGTGTTCTGGTCGTGGATGACGAGCCTGCGGTGCGCGAGTCGCTCAGCCGAAGCCTGCGGTTCGAGGGTTACCAGGTGGAGGTGGCCGGCGACGGCTACAGCGCACTGGACGCGCTACGTACCGGCCACCACGATCTAGTGATTCTCGATGTGATGATGCCGGGCCTCGACGGCCTGGAGACGTGTCGCAGACTGCGAGTCACCGGGGACCGGGTTCCGGTGTTGATGGTGACCGCGCGGCGCACGGTCGGCGACCGCGTTGTCGGGCTCGACGCGGGCGCGGACGATTACGTGGTCAAGCCATTCGCCCCGGAAGAATTGCTGGCCAGGGTGCGGGCGCTGCTGCGAAGGGCTGATCCGGCCGACCGCGAGGCATTGACCTTCGCCGACCTGACCCTCGACGCGGACAACCGCTCGGTGCTGCGTGGCGACCGGGTGATCGAACTGACCAAGACCGAGTTCGACCTGCTCGCGGTGCTCTTGCAGAGCTCCGCGCGGGTGGTCACCCGATCGGTGCTGTTCACCGAGGTCTGGGGTTATGACTTCGGCACGAAGTCCAACAGCCTGGATGTCTACATCGGCTAC
Organism: Pseudonocardiaceae bacterium; assembly: GCA_036500685.1. GTDB lineage: Bacteria > Actinomycetota > Actinomycetes > Mycobacteriales > Pseudonocardiaceae > CAJCJE01. The sequence continues at coordinate 4,219 of DASYBO010000730.1, forward strand.
CTGCGCCGCAAGCTGGAGGCAGCGGGCGAGCCGAGGCTGGTGCACACCGTGCGCGGGGTCGGGTACGTGCTGCGGGAACCGGACGCCTCGGAGCGGACCCGCTGACGCGGCGGGGAGGCCCGAGGTGAGCCGGCCCACGATCAGACGACGATTGACCGTGCTCAGCGCAGCCGCGGTCGCGATCGCGGTGGTGCTGGTGTCCGGGACGGCGTGGTTCCTGCTGCGCACGGAGCTGCGGGACGGGATCCTGCAGGATCTCCAGCAGCAGGCCGAGCCGCTGGTCAACCGAGTCGACCCCGCCACGTTGCAGTCGCCGCCGGCCTGGTTGCGGCCGGACATCAGCACGCTGTTCGGGGTGGTGTCCACCAACGGGCACAGCAAGCGGCCGAAGTTCCAGGCCCAGGCCTTGCCGGTGGCGCCGATCGATGTTGCGGTCGCGGTGGGCACGCAGGACAGCCAGTACCGCGACATCTACATCGACAAAGTGCACTATCTGATGCTGACCGAGCACTCCAGCCGCGGGGATGCGGTGCAGTTCGCGGCCGACCTGACCACCGTCGACAACACGCTGGACAAGTTCGCTGTGTTGCTGGGCGGCGCGGGTCTGCTGGCGATCGTGATCGCGGCGGCGCTGGGGTACGGGTTCACCGTGGCGGGGCTGCGGCCGGTGTACCGGGTGGCAGGCGCCGCGGCGCACGTCGCCGCGACCCAGGACCTGCGCGCTGCGGTGCCGATCGCGCGGCGCGAGACCGCCGAGGTGGCGAGCGTGGCGGCGAGCATGAACCGGATGCTGACCGCGCTGGGCATGGCCCGCGAGGCGCAACGGCAACTCGTCGAGGACGCCAGCCACGAACTGGCGACGCCGCTGACCAGCCTGCGCACCAACATCGATCTGCTGTTGCGGGCCGAACGCAGCCCGGAGCGCCGGCTGGGGACCGACGACAAGGTGAAACTGCTGTCGGACGTCGAAGCTCAGATGGGTGAACTTGATCACCTGATCGAGGAAGTCGTCGAGCTGGCTCGCGACCCGGGGAGCACGGACGAAGCTTCCGAACTGGATCTGGCCAGCGTCGTCCGCTCGGCGGTGAGCCGGGCGCGGACCAGGACGCCAGAGGTGAGTTTCACCCTGACCGACCAGCCGATCATGGTGTTCGGCAAGCGGTCCGGGCTGGAGCGGGCGGTGTTGAACCTGCTGGACAACGCGGCGAAATGGAGCCCGCCGGACTATCCGGTGCGGGTCGACGTCCGCTATGAGAGCGGGCTGGCCGACATCGTGGTCGCCGACCGCGGTCCTGGCGTGCCCGAGGCCGACCAGGAGCGGGTGTTCGAGCGGTTCTACCGGACCACGGACGCTCGGTCGATGCCTGGTTCCGGGCTCGGTCTCGCGATCGTGCGGCAGGTGGTCGCTGCGCACGGGGGGCGGGCGTGGCTGGCACGGCGGCCCGCGGGCGGGACCGAGGCGCACATCCAGTTGCCGGCCCGGCCAGGGCGGACCGCACAGCAGCAGGAATTGCTGGAGTAACCGGCGACTTTCACCGCGACGGTAGTCCGGGAGGGGTGAGTACTTCGGTCGTGGCTTCGATCACTTCGGCGGCGCGCAGGCAGGGTTCCTCGCCGAAGCGCGGGCCGATCACCTGGACAGCCTGCGGGAAGCCGTCGACGAGACCGACCGGGACGGCGACGGCGGGCAGGCCGAGGAAGTTCACGGCGACGGTGGTGGCGAGGTTGTGCACGATCTCGGCCGCGCGGTCGATGTCCGCGCCTGCGGGAAACGGGTCGCCGGCGTAGATCGGCGCGATGACCAGCGGGGTGTCGCGTTGGTATTCCGACCAGGCTCGGGCCAGGCGCGCCCTGGTGGTGAACAGGTTCGCGTACTCGTCGGCGTCGACGGGCCGGACCAGGTCGAACATGGCTCGCATGAACCGGCGGCCGCCCTCGGAGACGAACGGCTCGAAGTCGGGCCAGGCGCGGCGGGAGTCGGCGTTGGTGAGCCGGGCCCAGCCGTCGGCAGCCTCGTCGATGCCCGGCGGCGGGTTGTCGTGCACGTCGAAGCCGGCTTCGAGCAGGGCGCAGGCGGCGCGGTTGAGGGCGGTGTGTACGGCGGGCGGGTAGTCGCCGCGCAGGACGTGCGCGCGGCGGACGGTGGTCGGGAGGTGGG
>DASYBO010000731.1:0-2533 GCA_036500685.1 Pseudonocardiaceae bacterium
CGAGATGATCTTCATGAACTTCTTCTCGCGCAGCTCACGGCCGACCGGGCCGAAGATGCGGGTGCCACGCGGCTCGTTGTCGTTCTTGATGAGCACGGCGGCGTTCTCGTCGAACCGGATGTAGGAGCCGTCGGGACGGCGCCGTTCCTTCACCGTGCGGACGACGACGGCCTTGACCACGTCGCCCTTTTTGACGCCGGCACCGGGGATGGCGTCCTTCACCGTGGCGACGATGATGTCGCCGATACCGGCATAGCGCCGCGCGGAACCGCCGAGCACCCGGATGCAAAGGATTTCCTTCGCACCGGTGTTGTCGGCGACACGCAGTCGCGACTCCTGCTGAATCACTGCTAACTCCTGACCCTTACGGCCCGCCAGATTTCCGACCTGAACGGGCTCGGTCTTGGTGTGTTACCTGGCCTTCTCGAGGATCTCCACCAGCCGCCAGCGCTTGGTCGCCGACAGCGGACGGGTCTCCATGATCTGCACGCGGTCGCCGACACCTGCGGTGTTGGCCTCGTCGTGCGCCTTCACCTTGGTGGAGGTCCGCAGCACCTTGCCGTAGAGCGGGTGCTTCTTGCGGTCCTCGAGTTCGACCACGATGGTCTTGTTCATCTTGTCCGAGACGACGTAGCCCTCGCGAACCTTGCGGTTGTTGCGGGCCACCTGCTCGGCGGTTTCCGTTGCTTCACTCATGCCGCGCCCTCACCACTGGCCTCGACGGCCGCTGCTTCGTCTGGGGAAACCGAGAGACCGAGCTCCCGCTCCCGCATCACGGTGTAGATCCGTGCGATGTCGTGCCGCACGGTACGCAGCCGGCGGTTGTTCTCCAGCTGGCCGGTGGCCATCTGGAAACGGAGGTTGAACAGCTCCTCCTTGGCTTCGCGCAGACGAAGCACCAGCTCGTCGTCCTGGAGCTGACGCAGGTCCGTCGCGGCGGAAGTAGCACTCCCCGCCATCAGAAGTCACCACCCTCTCGCGTGACGATGCGGCACTTCATCGGCAGCTTGTGGATCGCGCGACGAAGGGCCTCGCGAGCCACGGTCTCGTTCGGGAAGGTCATCTCGAACAGCACCCGACCCGGCTTGACGTTGGCGATCCAGTACTCGGGCGAACCCTTACCGGAACCCATGCGGGTTTCCGCCGGCTTCTTGGTCAGCGGACGGTCCGGGAAGATGTTGATCCAGACCTTGCCGCCACGACGGATGTGCCGGTTGATCGCGATACGAGCCGACTCGATCTGCCGGTTGGTCACGTAGGCCGGCTCCAGCGCCTGGATGCCGAACTCGCCGAAGGTGACCCTGGTGCCGCCCTTGGCAGCACCCGACCGGCTCGGGTGGTGCTGCTTGCGGTGCTTGACCTTGCGTGGGATCAGCACTTCTCAGCCCTCCCCGGTCGCGTTGTTGGTGGATTCGGTGTTCGTTGGCTCGGTCTTCGGCTCCGTCGAGGCGGCTGCCTCGGCGGCGGCGGCCCGGCCTGCCTCGGTGCTGGTCGGGGTCGTGCCGGACGCACCGGAGCGACGCGGCCTGCTCGGCCGGTCACCGCGGTCACTGCCGCGCTCGGGACGGCCGGGACGAGACTGGGCATTGCCGCGCGCCTCGGCGGCAGCGTCCCGCTCGCGCCGGGCGCTGATCCCGCCGACGACCTCACCCTTGTAGATCCAGACCTTCACGCCGATGCGGCCGAAGGTGGTGCGTGCCTCGAAGACGCCGTAGTCGATGTCCGCGCGCAGCGTGTGCAGCGGCACCCGGCCCTCGTGGTAGCTCTCCGAGCGCGACATCTCGGCACCGCCGAGACGGCCGCCGCACTGCACCTTGATCCCCTTGACCTGCGGGGAGCGCATCGAGGACTGGATGGCCTTGCGCATGGCGCGCCGGAAAGCGACCCGGTTGGACAGCTGCTCGGCCACGCTCTGCGCGACGAGCTGAGCGTCGGACTCCGGGTTGCGCACCTCAAGGATGTTGAGCTGCACCTGCTTGCCGGTCAGCTTCTCCAGCTCACCCCGGATGCGATCGGCCTCGGCGCCGCGGCGACCGATGACGATGCCGGGGCGCGCGGTGTGGATGTCGACGCGGACCCGTTCCCGGGTGCGCTCGATCTCCACCTTGGAGATGCCGGCACGCTCCATGCCCTTGGAGAGCAGCTTACGGATCTTGACATCCTCGGCCACGTACTCCGCGTACTGCTTGTCCGCGTACCAGCGCGACTTCCAGTCGGTGGTGATTCCCAGTCGGAACCCGTGCGGGCTGATCTTCTGACCCACTACTGGGCCCCTTCCTGGCTCTCGCCGGCCGTACTGGCCGAGCTGGCACTGGCCTTCTTGCTACTGCCTTGCGCCTTGGCCTTGCTGCCCTTGCCGCCCTTGGGCGCGGTGACCTTGGGCCGGGACTCAACCTCGACGGTGATGTGGCTGGTGCGCTTGCGGATCCGGTAGGTGCGTCCCTGCGCACGCGGCCGGAAACGCTTCAGCGTCGGGCCCTCGTCGACGTAGGCCGCGGAGATCCACAGGGTCTCCGGGTCCAGCTTGAGGTTG
>DASYBO010000732.1:0-3253 GCA_036500685.1 Pseudonocardiaceae bacterium
GACCACCGCGACCCGACCGCGCTGGCCCAGCCGGTCGGCTCCTACCGGGAGGCGGTACGCCGCGAGGTGCACGGCCTCACCGCGGCGTTCAGCCCGACCCTCGGCTATGTCGACGTGCACCCCGAGGTCGCGCGGATCGTCCGCCAGGTCGTCGAAACACTGACCGAGATCGGGCTCAACGTGGAGCTGTCCGACCCTGGGTTCGCCGATCCGATCGACGCGTTCGACGTGCTCTGGTGCGCGGGCGCGGCCAAGACCCTGGACCGGTTCCCGCCCGAACGCACCGGTCACGTCGACCCCGGCCTCGCGCGGGCGTGGCGGCGCGGCAAGGAGTTCTCGGCCCTCGACTACCTCGACGCGAACGAGGCGCGCACCGCGCTGGGCATCCAGATGGGCCAGTTCCATTCGCGCTACGACGTGCTGATCACGCCGACGGTGCCGATCCCCCCGTTCGCCGCCGGGCACGACGTGCCGCCCGGTTCCGGATACACCAGCTGGCCGAGTTGGACGCCGTTCACCTATCCGTTCAACCTCACCCAGCAACCCGCGCTGTCCGTGCCGGCTGGCGTGACCGAGGACGGCAGGCCGGTCGGCCTGCAGGTCGTTGGCCCTCGGCATTCGGACGATCTGGTGCTCGCGGTCGGCCGGGCGATCGAGGCGGTACTCCCCTGGCGGGTCGGCGTCGCGCCCTCGTAAGCCTGGGTCAGTGCGCGCGCGAGACCCGCTGAACAACGCCGCCCGCGCGGACGAGGACATGCTGCGCAAGCGCGCCGAGCCCGAACGGACCGCGATGCTCGCGCACGGCGTGGCCGCGCTCGCGCACAACATGCGTTCCCTGCTACCCGATGTCGACCTCGCGGTGCTGACCGACGAGTTCGCGACAGACCTGGCCGGCAGCTTCATCGACGGCCTGACCAACGGCGTCGACGGCTGGGTCGACGACAATCTGGGAGCCTGCCGACCGTGGGGCTTCGACCTGGCCGACATCACCGTGCCCACGTTCCTGTGGCAGGGCGAGCTCGACCTGATGGTCCCTTTCGGACACGGCGAGTGGCTGGCGGAACACATTCCTGGTGTCACCGCGCACCTGGAACCCGGTCAGGGTCATATGTCCATCGTGGCCGGACACATCGACGACATGATCGGCGAACTGATCGCCACGTTGGCCGACTGACTATTTCTGTTGGGCCAGTTGGTCATAGGCCCAGTCCGCCCATTCGCGTCGCATGGTGGTGAAACGCAGACCCCATTCGAGAGTCAGCCGGCCGAGGTCGGCCAGCGGTCCGGTCTCCTCCGCGATGCTCTCCTGAATCTTGCGCAGTTCCTCGTGATAGTCAGCGGCCAGTTCGGCCTGCTGACGCAGGAAGGTCCTGGCCTGTTCGGGTTCGACCACATTCAGAAAGAACACCCGCAGCAGCATGTCGCTGCGCCGCACCGTTGTCGGCTCGACCTCGGTGAGCCAGTGCCGCAACTCGGCGAGGCCAGCGTCGGTGATCGCGTACTCCTTGCGCCCGCGCGCGCCTTCGGCGACGACCTCGACCAGCCCGGCCTCGGCCAGCTTGTTCAGCTCACCGTAGAGCTGGCTCTGGGTCGCGGGCCACACGTTCGCCAGCGAGCCGTGAAAGGTCTGCAGCAGGTCGTACCCGCTGGCCGGGCCGCGGGACAGCAGGCCGAGCGCGGCATGTTTCAGACTCATGCCCCGATACTACTACACTGACATGTCAGTACTGGAGTGCTGCGCGTCTGCTAGGACCGGTGGATGCGACCCGAACCCGGCCAGGTGCTGCACTTCTCCGAGGACCCGACGCCGAACGCTCCCCCGACTACTGGTTCCCGCGCCGTTGTCCGCGTGCGATGGCCTGGGTTACACCATCCACAGTGGACATCGACAGGGACCGGATCATCGGCGCGGGCGGCGGCGAGCGCGTGCACGCCATCGAGTACGGCTGGCTGGACGCGATGCGCACGGTCCGGCTCTACGCCTACCGGCTGCCGGCCGAGCCGGTCGGCGACCTGTTCGCAGTGCACGAGGCAGCGAGCATCCAACTACGGGTACTCGCCCACCTCCGGCCGTTCTGGCAGGAGGTGATCGCCAGGACCGTCGGCTTCAGCGGCATTCGACTGCCCAGTGCCGCCCTACCATCAGTCAAGAGGTCCGACCTATCTCTCGATCCGAGCCGCATGACCCACCATTGACGGCCTTTGGAAACGTTTACATACTATGTCTCGCGAAATGGGGCACGTCAGCTGATGGGAAGGAAATCGAGATGGACACGCCGTTGAGCCGTCGTCGGCTCGTCACCTGGGGCGCGGCCGGAGTGGCCGGGGCAGCCCTGCCATTGGTCGCCGCCGGCACCAGCCACGCCGACCCGGTACCGGAGAACGGGGGCACGGTCGGCCGCGTCTTCGACGTGACGCGGTTCGGCGCGCGCGGCGACGGTGTCACCATCGACACCGACGCCATCAACCAGGCGATCGCGGCCGCGGCGAATGCCGCGCACGGCACAGGGGGCGGGATGGTCTACTTCCCGGCCGGCACCTATGCCAGCTACTCGATCCACCTGCAGTCCAACGTGTTCCTCTACCTCGGCCAGAACGCGACGTTGTTGGCGGCCAGTCCGGCCAACGGCCGTGGCTACGACCCGGCCGAGCCGGGCGCCGGCAACCCGTACCAGGACTTCGGGCACAGCCACTGGCACAACAGCCTGATCTGGGGCGAGAACCTCACCGACATCGCCATCGGCGGACCCGGCACGATCGACGGCAAAGGCCTGATCGCCAGCGGCAGCCTGGAGTCCGCGCCCTTACAGGGCAACAAGATCCTCGCGTTGAAGCTGTGCCGCAATGTGGTCGTCCGCGACATCACCATGGTCAACGGCGGCCACTTCTGCATCCTGCCCACCGGGGTGGACAACTTCCGCATCGACAACGTGGTCATCGACACCAACCGCGACGGCATCGACGTCGACTGCTGCAAGAACGTGCGGATCTCCAACACCACGGTGAACTCCCCCAACGACGACGGCATCGTATTGAAGAGCTCCTACGCGCTCAACGAGGTCCGCGACACCGAGAACGTCACCATCGACAACTGCCTTGTCAGCGGCTATGACCTCGGCACGCTGGTGGACGGCACGTTCAAGACCGGGCACTACGGCCGGACCGGGCGGATCAAGTGCGGCACCGAGTCCAACGGCGGGTTCAAGAACATCGCCATCTCCAACGTGATCTTCGAGTACTGCCGCGGCCTCGC
>DASYBO010000733.1:0-2964 GCA_036500685.1 Pseudonocardiaceae bacterium
ACCATCGACGGTGAGCCGGTGACCGCGCCGGACGTGCAGGTCCGCCAGGTGCTCGACGTCGCCGAGGACGTGCTGTTCACCGCGTCGCTCGACGATCCGACGCAGACGCACGTGTTCACCGTGACCCCGCAGGGCCGGCAGACGCAGGTGACCGAGCGGCCCGGCGTGCACGGCGCGCGGCGCGCGGGCGACACGCTGGTGATCACCTCCTGGTCGCTGGCCCAGGAGGGCCCGGCCACCGAACTGCGCAGGGGCGCGGCGCGCACCGAGATCACCTCCGTCCCACTGGCTTCGGGCCTGTCTCTCAACCTGACCCTGCTCACGGCGGGCGAGCGCGATCTGCGCTGCGCGCTGCTGTTGCCGACCGGCCACCAGCCGGGTTCGGGCAAGCTGCCGGTGCTGCTCGACCCGTACGGCGGCCCGCACGCCCAGCGGGTACTGCACGCGGCCAACGCCTACCTGACCCCGCAATGGTTGGCGGATCAGGGTTTCGCGGTGCTCGTCGCGGACGGTCGCGGCACGCCGGGCCGAGGGCCCGCCTGGGACCGCGCGGTCCACCAAGAGTTCGCCTCGGTGACATTGGCCGACCAGATCGACGCGCTGCACGCGGTCGCCGAAGGCAATCCGGACCTTGACCTGTCCAGGGTCGGGATTCGCGGCTGGTCCTACGGCGGTTACCTTGCCGCGCTGGCCGTGCTGCGCAGGCCGGACGTGTTCCGTGCGGCCATCTCCGGTGCGCCCGTCACCGACCTGCGCCTCTACGACTCCTTCTACATGGAGCGCTACCTCGGCCACCCGGACACGAATCCCGAGGTGTACGAACGGAATTCGTTGATCTCGGATGCGCCGAACCTCAACGCGTCGCTGCTGCTGATCCACGGTTTGGCCGATGACAACGTGTTCGTCGCGCACACCCTGCGCCTGTCGGCAGCGCTGCTCGCGGCCGGTCGCCCGCACACGGTCCTGCCGCTGTCCGGCGTGACGCACATGGGCCCGAGCGACGAGACCGAGGCGGAGAACTTCATGCTGCTGCAACTGAACTGGCTCAAGCACACTCTCGGGGTATGAACCATGAACGACCGGCCCGAACGGTGGACCGAGGCAACCGTCTACCCGGACATGTGGCTGAACCCGGACGACGATCCGCGCAACAGCGCCGGAATCAGCCCGGACGGCGAACTGCCCACGTTGCAGGACTACCTGCACAGTTACCGGCTCACGCTGCTCATGAAATGCGAAGGTCTTACCCCGGAGCAGCTGGCCCGTCGGTCGGTGCCGCCATCGACGATGTCCCTGCTCGGCCTGATCCGGCACCTCGCCAAGGCCGAGCGGGACTGGCGCGGCTGGATCCTGCCCGACCCGCCACCACGCCTGTACGGCGCGCGCGACGCCGACTTCGACGGAGCCGTCGCCGACCAAGCGATCGTCGACGCGGCCTATGCCGACCTGGCCCGCGAACAGGCGGCCACCGATGCGTTGTTGGCCGAGCACCCGGATCTCGGTGAGCGGCTTGGCAAGGACGACATCGCCGTCCGGGAGATCCTGGTGCACCGGATCGAGGAGTACGCGCGGCACTGCGGCCACGCGGATCTGCTGCGGGAGTGCGTCGACGGCCGCGTCGGCCAGTAAACGCAGGTGGGGCCCTGAACATGTCCAGTTCAGGGCCCCGGTTGTCCGCCCAATTGCACACACCAGCACGTTTAAGCGAACGGATCAGCTCTTAGGTCGCCGTGCTCTGCCGTTGAGCTACGGCCCCAGGATGGAGGGGCCAGCGAGATTCGAACTCGCACCCCGACGATGGTCGTCCGTTCGTGGTCGATCTGGTGTTGAGCGGTAATGCTGAAGCTGGAGCAAGAGTCTGAGGTTGATACCCGGCTGCCTCTGCCAGTTGGGCTACCCCGACGCGGTTGTGCCGGGGGCGGGACTCGAACCCGCACTCTGACCGGGTTGATCAGGCTGAAGCTCAGTTTCAGCTTCACGGCCCGTCGAAACTGTGGGCCGCGCCCCCGCGCTCCAACGGGGGAGTCTTGAGTCTAGCCGAACAGGTAGCCGAAAACCGCGTCACCGACGCGCTGATCGGTAACTTCGAGCGCGTTGGCCTCCTCGCGGGCGAACTTGATCGCCTCCTGCAGCTTGGTCACGCGGTCGAGCAGTTCGTTGACCCGCTGGGCGGGCAGCGCGCCGGAGAACTTCACGGTATGCCAGTAACCCATCGCGATGTCCTCGTAGTACACCTCGACCTGGGCCGGGTGCTTCTCGGTTGCCTCGGCCTTGACGTGGTTGCGCGGCACCTTCTTGGTGCGGATGGTGCGCACCTGCTCGGTCCGCCAGTAGTCTGCGGACGGGTCGAAGTTCCAGTCCTCCGCCGCGTCGAGCAGCGGCAGCTTCGCGACGAATGTGCGCAGGTCGGTGAGCTGCTTCTCCAGGAAGAGCAGGTAGGAAACCGGCACGTCGGAAAGGACGGTGCGACCGTCCACGACCACGTCGGCCTTGGCGGTGGTGTTGGCCCAGTCCTTGGTCGCGGTCACGTCGAAAAGGCGGGTCAGCACCGACGCCGTCGTGCGCAGCACGTCCTCGGCCTTGACCTGGACCCGGGTGGACTCGGGCGGCAGTACCTCGCCGTCCTCGTCCTTGGGCTGGTAGGTCCGGGTGATTCCGGCCAGCAGCGCGGGCTTCTGCAGTGCGTGGTGCGCGTCGGTCAACTCACGCAGCGAGCTGCTCTTGACGCCCTTCTCCACCGCGATGATCTGATTCAGCTTCGTCATGGTGTCGCGTACTGTATCTGCCGCATCTCGTGTCCCGCAGCCGAATTACGTGGTTGCCAGCGCTTCCGTCGGGGTCAGCCGAGCGGCCCGGATGGACGGATACATGCCGGCGATCACGCCGACCAGCAGCGCCCCGCCGATGCTGGCCGCCACCGAGGTCAACGGGATCACCGGCGGCCAGTTCTGGTACGCGGCATAG
>DASYBO010000734.1:0-1653 GCA_036500685.1 Pseudonocardiaceae bacterium
CGCCGGATCGGCTGTGGCCTTGAAAAATTCGCGCAGCAGCACATCAGGGTCCATGCCCGGGGTCGGCTTGGGCAGGTTCGACGGTGCCGGTCGCTCGACGGTGCCGATGGCTTGCGGGGCCGACCAGCTGGGTACCCCCGCGCAGCCGGCGAGCAACACCGCCAGCGACAACAAGGCCAGGAGCCGGCGCATTACCCGCTCCTCTCGGCATGCTCACGTTGGCGCTGACCGTCCTGACGTTGTGGCGCAGTCGGTTGCGCCGGTTGTGCAACGGGTTTCATGGGCAGCGGGCTGGTGGTGACTTTGTGGCCACGAACCAGGGGCAACGTCAGCCGGAAGCACGCGCCCTCACCGGGCTCGCCCCATGCCTCGAGCCGGCCCTGGTGCAGCCGCGCATCCTCGATGCTGATCGCCAGGCCCAGCCCGGTGCCGCCGGACCGCCGCACCCGCGACGGGTCCGAGCGCCAGAACCGGCTGAACACCAGCTTCTCCTCGCCGGGCCGCAGCCCCACGCCGTGGTCGCGGACGGTGACGGCGACGGTGTCCTCGTCGACGCCCATCCGGATGTGGACCGGCTTGTGCTCGGCGTGGTCGATGGCGTTGGCGATCAGGTTGCGCAGGATCCGTTCTACCCGGCGCGCGTCGACCTCGGCGATCACCTCTTCGTCGGGCGTGTCAACGAGCAGCTCGATGCCGGCCTCTTCGGCCAGATGCCCCACGTTGCCCAGCGCGCTGCCCACCGTGGTGCGCAGGTCGACCGCCTCGACGGACAACTCGGCCACACCGGCGTCGTGGCGGGAGATCTCCAGCAGGTCGTTGAGCAGCGTCTCGAAGCGGTCCAGCTCGTTGACCATCAGCTCGGTGGACCGTGCCAGCGTGGGGTCGAGGTCGGCGCTGTGGTCGTAAATCAAGTCGGCGGCCATCCGCACCGTGGTCAGCGGGGTGCGAAGTTCGTGGCTGACGTCGGAGGTGAAGCGTCGTTGCAGGTTGCCGAACTCCTCGAGCTGGGTGATCTGCCGGGACAAACTCTCCGCCATGTCGTTGAACGACACCGCCAGCCGCGCCATGTCGTCTTCGCCGCGTACCGGCATCCGTTCGGACAGATGGCCTTCGGCGAACCGTTCGGCGATCCGCGACGCCGACCGCACCGGCACCACCACCTGCCGGGATACCAGCAGCGCGATCCCGGCGAGCAGCACCAGCAGCACCGCGCCGCCGGTGATCATCGTGCCGCGCACCAGCATGATGGTGGCCTGCTCGTTCTTGAGCGGGAAGATCAGATACAGCTCCAGGTTGGCCACCTGCGACGACGCCGGCGTTCCGATGATCAGTGCCGGCCCGGAGAAACCGTCGGTGTGCACCGTGGCGTATTGGTAGGCCGCCTGCCCGGCCTTGACGAAGCCGCGCAGCGAGTTGGGCACCTGGTCGACGGGTCCGGCCGCACTCGCGGCGCGCGGGCCGTCACCGGGCACCAGCAGCACCGCGTCGAACGCACCGGCGAGGCCGGCGCCTGAGGCCGGGTCGGTCTTCGACGTCAATGTATTGCGGGCCAGCTGAAGGCTGCTGTCCAGCGAGCGCGTCTCCTCACCGTTGACGATCCCACCGACGGTGGTGCGCGCCCGCTCGATCTGCTCGATGGCGGCTTTGACCTTG
>DASYBO010000735.1:0-3264 GCA_036500685.1 Pseudonocardiaceae bacterium
CGATGACCAGGACGCCGACAATAACGATCCAGACGGGCTTGCCCTCCGGCGGAGGGATGCTCAGCGGCGTCGGCAGGACGATGTTTTCCGGCTTGATTACCGGGGCCTTTTCCGCTGTCGGCCGTGCGAATCCGCGTTTCATCTCGGTACCACCAACTCTGCTGGGCTCATATCCATCGGTAGGGTGTCGTGCTCGACCAGGGCGTCTGCCCGTGACAAGGTCGGGCCCTGGGGCAGCAGGCGTAGCGCCACCCACGGCGCCAGGCTCGGCAGGGTCTTCAAACCCAGCGCCTCACGCACGTCGCGGGTGTCGTCCACTCCGAATCGAGCGCCCGCATCCGACAGCCACCACAGCGATTCCGTTGTTTTGGCGCCGGGATCGTTGCCGGTGACGGCGACGAAGTTTGCGTAGTCGGGACCGAAGAAGACCTGGTCAGCCTCCCGGCCGCTCGTGTCGGCCTTCACCAAGGACACGACCTTGGCCGCGTCCTTTGCCACCAGCGGAAGGGTCGCCCCGGACACCACCTGGATGCGGGCCCGGTTCTCACCCGAGGTCTTCTGCCACCACCAGCAGGTCGCCGGATTGTCCCGGATGTCCATAACGTTCAGCGGATTGTCCGGATAGGCCGACAGGTCCAGCTTGTTGACCACCGGCATTTTCGCCAACGCCGACGGTTCCACGGTCACCGGTTTGGCGTTGCCCGGCCCGCCGGCGTTCTGCATGATCTGGGCCACCAGCGGTGGCAGCGTCTGCACGCCGTCGGCCAACACCAGCGAATACTGTTGTGGCCCACTGATTTGCGGTGTGACGATCACCGTGCCCACCGGGCCGGGCGCCCCCGCAAACGTCGCCGCCGAGCCCGAGTTCGGCACTTCAGGCACCGTCAGTTCGGGTCCCACCGGCAACGCGTCGAACAGGGCACGGCTCATCGGCTTTGCCATGCTGACCTGCTCCGGGGTCAAACCCAGCGGCAACAGCACCGATCGGTTCGTCGCGTCGATGCGCGACCGGCGGCCCTGCCGGATCACCCAGGGGTCCTGCCCGTAGCTGAGCACGACCGCATCGGATCCGTTCAGCACCCGGTGGTGGCCGCTGAGGTCCGGGGTGCCGTCGATCACGGTCGTGGTCACCCCCGACGGCGACGCAAGCCCGGTCGACGAGGCCACGGTGTCGCAAATCAGCCACGACGACGTTTGCGGGCTCTTGGGTGCGAAGTTCGACGGCGCGCCCGGGATGCCCACCAGCGGCCCGCGCGGCAGGTTCGCGATTTGGCTCGACCGGACCAGGTGCGGGTTGTCCGGCCGTCCCGTGATCAGTCGCGCCGACGCGAGGTTCAGGGCCGGATACAACCTGTCACCCACGCGGACGTAGAGCGCGCCGGAGTCCTTGTCGGCGATGATCGGCGCGTCATTGATCGTGCCGGCCGGGCTGAGGAACGAGTACAGCAGCGCACCCAGGCAGATCACCAGGGCCGCGGAAACCGACGCCACGACGGACAGGGTCTGACGCCGGTTCGGTTCGATCTCCATGCGGACCCGCCACCGGGTCAGCGCCATCGAGGTCCGGCGAGCCAGGAACTGATAGCCGGTTACCTGGGTGCGCGTGGACAACCCGAGGCCATACCCCGTGCCCCGCTGCCCGCGACTCTCTTCCGCCACCTTAATTCACCATCCGGTCTGCTAGAACGCCTGGACATTGTCCATTGCGCGAATTACATCGACAACCGTAAAGGACCCGCACGGACCTCGCTACGCGGTTGCCGTGCGTTCACTTTTATTTACATCTCGCTATGCAGACGAATCCGATCTTTCGGTCGCCGGGCTCTCGAACGGTGCCGGCAGCGGCAAGTGCCGCTGAACTGGCCCCATTGGTCTGCCCCACTCATCCCCTGGCTGGATTCTTCATACCTTCACAGGCATCGTAGCGGCGGATGGCCGACTCGTCCTGCTGAATGCCTGCATAACGATGACATCCGACCGTTGATCGGACGTCCCGCGCCGTCGGCAGGCGGCCCGGGCAAGGAAGATGGGCGACATGACCGAGCTCGCGCCCTCGCTGGTGGAACTCGCCCGGCGGTTCGGTATCGCGACAGAGTATGAGGACTGGACCGGCCGGCGAGTCTTGATCGCCGAGGCCACACTGGTGGCGGTGCTCGCCGCACTCGGCGTCACCGCCGGCACCGAAAAGGAGCGCAAGGCCGCTTTGACCGCGCAGCTGCGGTCGTATTGGCTACGCCGGCTGCCGGCGACCATCGTCGGGCGCACCGGCACGCAGATGCGATTCTGGGCGCATGTGACGCACGGTCACCCCGCCGAGGTGTGGTTGCAGCTCGAGGACGGCACGGTGCGCGCCGGGGTGCAGCAGGTCGACAACTTCACGCCGCCGTTCGATCTGGACGGACGCTGGGTGGGCGAGGCAAGCTTCCTGCTGCCCACTGACCTGCCGCTGGGCTACCACCGCGTGCACCTGCGTTCCGGCGACTCCGAGACCAGCACCGCCCTGATCGTGACGCCGGACTGGCTCGGGCTGCCGGAGCAGCTCGGCGCCCGCCGCGCCTGGGGTCTGGCCGTTCAGCTCTACAGCGTGCGGTCCCGCCAGTCATGGGGTATCGGCGACCTCACCGATCTGACTGATCTTGCGGCATGGTCCGCGTTCCGCCACGGCGCCGACTACATCCTGGTCAATCCCCTGCACGCGGCAGCTCCGACGACGCCGATGGAGCCGTCGCCCTATCTGCCGACCTCGCGGCGATTCATCAACCCGCTGTATCTGCGCGTTGAGGCAATTCCCGAATTCGCCGATCTGACCAAGCGCGGCCGGGTGCGACGGCTGCGGTCCGAAGTCCAACAGCGAGCCGACCAGCTCGACGCCATCGACCGCGACAGCGCATGGGCCGCCAAGCGGTCGGCGCTCAAGCTGTTGCATTCAGTACCGCGATCGGCGGGCCGTGAGCTGGCCTATGCGGCGTTCCGCGACCGCGAGGGAACCCCACTCGACGACTTCGCCGCCTGGTGCGCGCTGGCCGAAGAGTACGGCGGTGACTGGCATCGCTGGCCGAAGTCGCTGCAGCATCCCGACGCAGCGGGTGTCGCCGGTTTCATCGAAAGAAACTCGGACGCAGTCGATTTCCATCGCTGGTTGCAGTGGCAACTCGACGAGCAACTCGCGTCGGCGCAGTCGCACGCGACACGCGCCGGGATGGCGTTGGGCGTCATGCACGACCTGGCGGTCGGTGTGCACCCCAACGGCGCCGACGCCTGGGC
>DASYBO010000736.1:0-2395 GCA_036500685.1 Pseudonocardiaceae bacterium
GAAGTCGGTGGCGACCGGGACGGTGTTGAACGAGGCCGTGGAATCGGCCAATCCGACCAGGGTGATGCTGCTGGTGTTCGTCGACCAGACGGTCAGCAACGCGAGTACGTCGACGCCGCAGGTCAATCACAACCGGATGGAGCTGACCCTGTTGGCCGTGGCCGGGAAATGGAAGATCGACCAGGTCCAGTTGCGCTGAACCTGGCCGATCGGAGAAAAGTTCTAGTTGCCGCGCTGGAGGTAGGACAGCAGGCGCAGGATCTCCAGGTACAGCCAGACCAGGGTGACGGTCAGGCCGAATGCGGCGTACCAGGCCCAGCGCGCCGGCATGCCGGCCCGGATCATCCGGTCGGCCTGGTCGAAGTCCAGCAGCAGGTTGAACGCGGCGATGCCGATGATCACGATGCTGATCACGATGGACAGCGGGCTGCCGTCGCGGAGGCCGAGGTTCACGCCGAACATGCCGACCAGGAAGTTCGCCAGGATCACGATCAGCACACCGAAGGTGGCGCCGATAACCCACTTGGTCAGGCGCGGAGTGACCTTGATCGCACCGGTCTTGTAGACGACGAGCATGGCGGCGAACACGCCGAACGTGCCGGCGATGGCCTGGAACGCGATGCCGGGGTAGATGCTGTCGAACAGGCCGGTGATCGCGCCGAGCACCACGCCCTCGACCGCGGCGTAGCCGAGCACGAGGGCCGGGTTCGGGGTGCGCTTGAAGATGATGACCAGCGACAGGACCAGGCCGATGATGGCCGCGGGCAGCGCGAGCCAGTAGGCATGGCTGAACACGGTGATGGCGCCGGTGACCAGCGCGAGGCCGAGCGTGATCGCCGTCTTGGTGACCACGTCGTCGATGGTCATCGGCCGCTCGACCGCACCGCCCTGCTGGTAGGCGACACCGTAGCCGCCGGGGCCGGCGGGGCCGCCGTAGCCCGGCTGACCGTAGCTGCCGTATCCGGGCTGGCCCGCCTGCGGATCGAAGCCGACGTAGTTCCCCGTGCCTTTCGGGAGATTGCGGAAGGCGGGGTTGCTGGTCGCGCGCACTTGATCCTCCTGTGCTTTCCGACGCGTCGAACGCGTTCCAGTTTGTTCAACGGTTCGCGACGTCGGCCGGTTCCCTGGTGATCACCGGCCAGCCTACCCACAAACGGATTGCCAGCGGTCCGTCACGGACCGCTGGCAATAAGTATTCAGCTGAATTATTCGGAAAGGAAAACTCTTAGCGCGATTTAGGGTTCCACCAGGTTCGCGCCGAGCGTGGCGAGGGTGACGGTCAACGGCTGGAAGAAATCGGTCGTACCGTCCCCACCGGACACCGTGCCGAGCCCGACCGAGCCCGCGAACAGCGGGCCGCCGCTGTCTCCGTGATCGGTGTGCACATTGGTCTGGATCAACCCGTTGACCACGTTGCCGTCGCCGTAGTCGACGGTCTGGTCGATGGCGGTGACCTGGCCGCAGGTCACACCGGTGGCCATACCGCTCGCGCAGACCGCCTCGCCGACGGTCGCGGTGCCGGCCGAGGTGATCGGCTGCTCGGTTCCGTCGTAGCGGTCGATCGCGGCGGGCGCGTCGCCGGACTCGTTGCGGATCAGGCCGAAGTCGGTGGTCGGGAAGTTGGAGGAGACGGACGGACCGAGGCCGCGCCAGGAGGGCAGGCCCTGGGTGCAGTGGCCCGCGGTGATCACGTAGTTCTGACTGCCCTTGGTGACGTTGAAGCCTGCCGAGCAGATGATGTCGCTGGTGCGGATCTGGTCACCGCCGAGTACCTGTTCGCTGAACGCGCCGGGCACCCGGACGACCTTGACCAGGTCGCCGTAATGCTTGGCGGTGGCCAGCAGGCGCTGCGCGCCGGCCGCAGGAGCCTGGTCGGAGAGGGTGAGCACGACCTGGCGGGCTTGCGGGTCGATGCCCCACGCGCTGTTCGGGGTGGGTGGCAGCTGGTTGAAGACCTGGCGGACGGCGGTCAGCTGGTCGAGGGTGTAGCGGAGCAGTCCCGAACTGGGCGCGGGCACGAGGTGCGATCCGAGGTCGCTCGCGGTCGCGGTCGGGGCGGTGAAGGAACCGGTCGAGGACGCGCTGGCCGACGGCGCGAACTCGACGACGGCGGCGGCCGTGCCGAGGGCGCTCGCGGCGACGATGACGGCCGCGACGGTCAGGGCCCGGCGGCGCTGGGAAGTCAACCGAATCAGTTTCGCGATCACAGTGCGTTGACGCTACGCGAGCGGTGAGCAGGGAATTCTGGCGGGTCGTGCCCGAAAGCACACTCTCAGTAGTCTTATCGCTCGATCGAGGGAATCTCGGTCGGTCACAGTGAAGATCAGCACCCGGGATGGACGCGACCCCGCCGAAGCTAGGAGAATCACCGGACCCGGCACCATGACAGCACCTG
>DASYBO010000737.1:0-16403 GCA_036500685.1 Pseudonocardiaceae bacterium
CGGTGCGATCTGGGCTCACAGGTAGTCCTCCTGCTCAGGGCTCAGCGCGGCGTACTCGGCCGACTCCGGCGACCCGCCTGATTCAGGGTGTGATCAGGGTCGTCCCGGATGGGCGAGGCGGCGTTCATCGCCAAGGATGATCAGCGTGACAAGCAGAATGCCCACGCAACGCCACGCGAGGTGGAACCGGTCGCTGACCCGAAAAATCGCAACGGCGTTTGTCGTCGCTGCGGCGCTGGCGGTACCGGCCGCGTCCGCCGCCGCTGCGGATACCGTTGCCGCCGCTGACAATCCGGCATCGTCGCTGAACTGGACGGCGTGCCCGTTCCCCGGCTCACCGGGGGAACTCCAGTGCGCTTCCCTTGCGGTGCCGGTGGACTACGCGCACCCTGACGGATTGAAGACGACCGTCACGGTGGACCGCCTCCGGGCGACCGGCGCGCATCGTGTCGGCAGCCTGTTCGTCGATCCTGGTGGCCCCGGCGGTTCCGGGACGCAGTGGGTGTACGCCGAATCCCTCGGGCGAAACGTGTTCTCGGCCGCCACCAGGGATCATTTCGACCTGATCGGCCTTGACCCGCGCGGCGTCGGACTCAGCAGTCCGGTCCGCTGCGACCCGGCGCTGCTCAATCGCCCGGTCTCGCTGTTCCCGACCGACGAGGCCGGGTTCCAGCGCTTGGTCGCACGGAACCAAGCGCTGGGTCGCAGCTGCCGTCAACTCACCGGAGCACTGCTGGACCACGTCGACACGGTCAGCGTCGCCCGCGATCTTGAGGCCCTGCGCCAAGCACTCGGCGACGGGAAGCTCAACTACCTCGGCCTGTCCTACGGCTCCCAGCTTGGCGCGACGTATGCCGAACTGTTCCCGGACCGGATCCGGACCCTGGCATTGGACGGCGCTCTCGATCACTCGCTGTCGACGGTGTCCCTGTTCACCGACGAATCCCACGCCTACGAAGACTCCCTCAACCGCTTCATCGACTGGTGTGCGCAGACCACCTCCTGCGCGCTGCACGGCACAGACGTCGGGCGACTCTTCGACACCCTGGTGAAGGCGGCCGACCGCGCTCCGATCCCGGCCCCGGCCTGCGCCAAGGCGGGTGACTGCCGCCCGTCGGTGTCCGGCGAAGACATCCGGTTCAACACGCAGGGCCTGCTGCTGTTCCCATCCCAGCGCAACGATCTCGCTCTCGCTCTGCGGCAGGCCGAGAACGGCGACGCGTCGGCGTTCTCCCAGCCGGTCGCCACCGGACCGAACGACGACGCGTTGAACGGCAGCCCGATCGCGATCGAGTGCCTGGACTGGCCGACGCCGATCCGAACTCTGCACGATCTGCAGCAACTGCGACGCCTCGGGCAAGCGGTCGCACCTCGGCTCGGCGGCGCCTCCCAGTCGTGGACCGCCCTCGCCGGGTGTATCGGCTGGCCGGCACCGGTGGTGAACCCACCGCAGCCGATCAGGGTCCAGGACGCACCGCCGATCCTGATCACCAATGCCACCCACGACCCCTCAACGGCATACCCCTTGGCCGTGCGACTGCACCGTGACCTTCCGGTCAGCGTGCTGGTGACCCGCGACGGCGACGGCCACACCAGCTACCTGGCCCACGGCACCAGCCACACCCGCGACGCCATCGACAACTACCTGGCCACCGGCCGGACCCCGCCGCCGGGCACCGTCTACAACGACTGACCAGCCCGGTGGCGGCCAGGTGTGGTGCCGATGAGTGCGGTGAAGGCCACGATGAAGTGGCTGGGGTTGGCCCAGCCGCACGCATGGGCGACATGGGCGGTGTCGTGGCCCTCGGCGAGGAGGACGAGCGCGTGATGGACGCGCAGCTGCGTGCGCCACTCGTAGAAGGTCATGCCGAGTTCGTTGTGGAACAGCCTGCTGAGCGTGCGGGCGCTGGCTCCGATCCTCCGCCCGAGTTCGGCAAGTGCGGTGTTGTCCGCCGGATCTTCGTACAGCACCGTGGCAATGGCCCGCAGTCGATCATCGTGCGGTTCGGGTAGTTGCAATGGCTGCTCGGAGGCTTCGCGGAGTTCGTCGACGAGGACCCGACGGAGGCGATCGCGCGCCGCGCGGTCGAAAGTACGGGCGGAAGGGTCGTAGTTGCGTGGGCCGGTGAGGGTGAGCAGGACTTCGCGGGCGAGGTCGGAGGCCGCGAACACGGCGGGCCGCTCCGGCACGAGCCGGGCGAGGGAGGCCGGCAGGAACACGATCCGCATGTCGGTGTCGCCGTGCGCGCGGTGGTGGTGGGTGAACCCGGCGGGGGTCCACGCGACTCGGTTGGCGGGAACGATCGATGTGCCCTGTTCGGTGTGGACAGACAGGACGCCACGGGCCGCGTACACCAGGTGTCCCCGTTGATGGGACTGCACCGGGCTCGTTGCGCCCGACGGCCAGGAATGCGCTCCGCCGGATGGCCAGAGCTGCGATCGGGAAGGTTGGCGGCCAACGGGCATAACATGGCATTCTACCGGTGGCCGGTCACCGCGCGTTCCGGCGACAGTGCAGGCATGACTACGACGATGCGAGCGGCGGTCTGTGTCCGAGCCGGTGGCCCGGAGGTACTGGAGATCCGGGAGCTGCCGGTGCCGGCGGTTCGGGAGGGTTGGAGCCTGATTCGGGTGCAGGGCGCGGGCCTCAATCGGTCGGAGCTCAGGACCCGCCAGGGGCATTCCCCGAACGTGGCATTCCCTCGGGTGCTCGGCATCGAATGCGTGGGAATCGTGGCGGTCTCGACCGATCCTCTTGTGCCGGAGGGCACGACGGTCGCGGCGGTGATGGGCGAGCTGGGCCGGGAGTTCGACGGCGGCTATGCCGAGTATGCGTTGGTGCCGAACGCGCTGCTGATGCCGATCACGACCACGTTGACATGGGACGTCTTGGCCGCGTTGCCGGAGACGTACCTGACCGCGCAGGGCGCGCTGGACGCGCTGGGGGTCGAGCAGGGGCGGCTGTTGATCCGCGGTGGGACCTCGTCGGTGGGGATGGCGGCAGCGTCGATCGCGGCCGCCCACGGTGTCGAGACCGCGGCCACGACGCGGCGGCCGGACAAGATCGACGCGTTGACGAGGGCCGGCGTCGACCACATACTCCTCGACACCGGTGGATCGCTGGCGGCCAGCCTGCACGCGATCTGGCCAGGAGGTCCGGACCACGTTCTTGATCTCGTCGGGGCGAGCACGGCGGTGGACTCGCTGCACCTGGTCCGTCGCGGTGGGACGGTGTGCGTGTCGGGCTCCCTCAGCGGATGGGTGATCCCGAACCTCGAACCGATAGCGATGATTCCGTCCGGAACCAAACTCACGGCGTTCCACAGTGACAACCTCAAGGGCAGCGCGGGCACGACCGTGTTGCGGCGAATCATCGACGAGGTCGAGGCCGGCGTCTATCGACCCAACGTCGACCGGGTCTTCGACCTTGACGACATCGTCGCGGCCCACCGGTACATGGAGAACAACCAAGCCGCAGGGAAACTTGTCGTGGTGCCCTAGTCGATGTCGGTGCTGCCCGCGATGTCCTGCTGCGCCTCGATGTCGGGAATCGCTAAGAGTCGCTGGCCAGCACCAGCCGCTTGGCCGGGTCGCCGAGCGGCTCGTCGTACTGATCATCGGATGCCGCCATGGGCTCCAATGCTAGTGCAATGGCCCAAAATGGGATAAAATTACTTCGGGTGAAGCACGGTGGACGACGAGCATCGGTCAGTTGTGGTGCCGAATTTCCGGGGGCGGCAAGCCCTCGACGCATGGCTGTCCGGCCATGACGCGGGGTTGCTCCTGCAAGGACCCGATCCGGACAGTCCCCATCCATTGCTGAACGGCCTGGTCGTCGCGCAGCGACCGGAGGCCGGCACTCGGCTTTCCCGGTGGGACACGGTGACCGTATGGGTCGCCGGTGGCGGGGACGGTTCCGGCGTCCGGGAACCACGTCGACCGCTGCCCAACCACCTGGAGGAGACCGCGACCCGCCACCGGCCGAATACACCGTTTCGGTGATCATGTTCAGGTCCTGGTATGTCGTCGCGATCGCCGCCTTGTCCAGCCGATAGCATTCCGGCCGTGACCACCTACGATGATCTTGCCGCGTTCGAACACCTGGACACAGCGTCCCTGCCCGAACGTCAGCAACGCATCCTGGTCACCATCCGCGACTGGGTCCTCCGGCACGGCTATTCGCCGAGCACCCGCGAGATCGGCGACGCCGTCGGCCTCCGCTCCTCCTCGGCGGTCTCCAAGCACCTGATCAACCTGGAGGAGAAGGGTTTCCTGCGGCGCAGCTCCACCATGTCGCGGCCGATCGACGTGCGGATGTTCCTCGGCGATTCGCCCAGCCGCGAGTCCTCGGCGGACTCGGTGAGCGTGCCGGTCGTCGGTGACATCGCCGCCGGTACGCCGATCGTGGCCGAGGAGCACGTCGACGACCAGCTCACCCTGCCGCGCGAGCTCACCGGCCGGGGCAACGTGTTCGGCCTGCGGGTGCGCGGCGACTCCATGATCGACGCCGCCATCTGCGACGGCGACATCGTGGTGGTGCGCCAGCAGCAGGAGGCGCATTCCGGCCAGATCGTCGCCGCGATGATCGACGGCGAGGCGACCGTGAAGGTCTACCGCCGCCGCAATGGCCACGTCTACCTCGAACCACGCAACCCCGAGTACTCGGTGATCGACGGCGACGAGGCGGTCGTCCTCGGCGCGATCGTGTCGGTCCTGCGCAGCGTCTGAACCCGGTTGCCCCTCGGTATCGGTCCCGTCTAGGCTGGTCGCATGATCACCGGGACGGCCTTGAGCCATGCACGGAAAGGCGACCCGGTGGATAGCTGACCGCATCCTGGGCGCGTGGCCCGCCAAGTGACCGCGTTTTCGCGAGTCCGAGCCACGCCAACCCGAAAGCGAGTTCAGCGATATGCCAGTCACGTTCAACCACACCATCATCGCGTCCACCGACCGCGCGGAATCCGCCCGGTTCTTCCGCGACCTGTTCGAACTGCCCGAGGCGCCGTCCTGGGGGCCGTTCCTGAACGTTCAACTCTCCGACGGGGTCCTGTTGCAGTTCGCCGAGCCCCCGGTGGAGATCCAGATGCAGCACTACGCGTTCCTGGTCGACGACGACCTGTTCGACCGCGCCTACGCCCGCCTGCGGACGGAGGCCATCGAGCACTGGGCCGATCCGCAGATGAAGCGCCCCAACGAAACCAACACCGAACACGGCGGTCGCGGCGTGTATTTCAAGGACCCGTCCGGCCACGCCATCGAAATCATCACACGGCCGTACTTGTAGGGCGGGGTGGGCCGCCCGGAGTAGCCTTTGCCCGCATCGACCGTCATTGAGGGGGCGCAATGGGTTCGTGGCCGGGCGGCATCACCGCCATCACCTTGTTCGTCGACGATCTTGCCGAGGCCAAGCGGTTCTACCAGGCCGTTTTCGACCTGCCGACCCAGTTCGAGGACGCCAACTCGGCGGTGTTCGGCTTCGGCAACACGCTGATCAACCTGCTCGATGTCAAGGCCGCGTTCGAACTGGTCGACCCGGCGCCGGTCGGCGCGCCGGAGGGCGCTCGCGCGGTGTACACGTTGACGGTCGAGGACGTGGACGGGACGTGTGCGCGACTGACCGGGCTCGGCGTCGAGATCCTGAACGGGCCGGTCGATCGACCGTGGGGCATCCGCACCGCGAGCTTCCGCGACCCTGGCGGGCACGTCTGGGAGATCGCCCGCTGATGGAGCCTTCGCTCGCCGGCGCCTACAACCTGCCCGGCGGGCAGGTGCCGATCGTCGACGGCGAGCCGAGGTGGCCATGGGACGAGGTGGTCGCGCGCGAACGACTGGCCGGGGTCGCGCCTCGGCTCGGCATTCGGCTGACGGGTGCCGAGTCCCGATTGGACGGTGCGTCCAATGACACCTGGCTGCTGGGCGACCGGGTGTTGCGGGTGTGCTGGCGGGGCGACCTCGACCGGCTGGCCAGGGAGGCTGCGTTGATCTCGGCGCTGCCGGCGGAGATCCCTGCGCCGCGACCACTGGAGTGCGGCCGCGACGACGAGTTGAGCTGGCTGCTGATGCCGCGTATGCCGGGCCGCCCGCTCGGCAACGTGTCACCGGTCGACTCGCGCGGGTATGTGCGGGAGTTGGGCGAGTTGGTGCAGACCCTGCACGCTTGGCGGCCGCCGGAGGCGGTGCGGGTGATGATCGAGTCGGCCGCGCCGAATGACGCGGATGACGCGTTGGCCATCACCGGGAAGCGACTCATCCCGTTGGCGCGTACGCAGCAACTCCGGCTGGTCGAGTACGTGCGGACGTTGCCGTTCGTGCCGGGGGAGTTGCTGGACGCCGTTGTCGAACGGCTACCGGCCGAACGGCCGCCCGAGCCCACCGTGTTGCTGCACGGCGATGTGACACCGGGAAACGTGCTGGTGGCCGATGGCCGGATCAGCGCGCTGCTGGACTGGGAGTGGTCCTGGTTCGGGCCGCGAAGCGCCGAGTCGACGCTGCCGATGTGGTGGGCCCGGTGCACCGGGCACCACGAGTTCGTGGACTGGTTGATCGAGGAATGTCCCGAACTGGCGGCGAGTCCTGAGCGACGGTGGATCCATCTGGCGGCGTTCGCCTTGCGCTGCATGGTTCACTGGCCGCCGGACCGGCCGGAACGCGAGCTGTATCCGGATCATCCGTTGTTGCTGTTGCGAGAACTGGTCAGCTGAATTCGGCACCGAGTGCGTCGAGTTGGCTGCTGGTGCCCTGTTCACGCCAGCTGGGCTCCTCGTGTCCGTCCAGGTAGGTGCCCTGCTGGGCCAGGACGAGCTTGGTGGCATCGCCGTCGGCGACGAATTCGACGGTGGTGATGGACACCGTGGTCAGCGTCTTGTCCGCCGTCATCGTGGAGGTGAAGACGATGCGTTGATCGGGCACGATGTCGTCGTAGTGGGTTTCGAAGGTGAGCTGCGGGCCGTCGCCATGCCGGCCGCGGATGATCTCCTTGCCGCCGACGCGGAAGTCGAGTTCGAGTTCGCTGCCCGGACCAGCGAGCCAGCGGGCCTTGGCCGACTGGTCGGACCAGGCCGCGAACACGCGGGCCGGGGTGGCCGGGTAGGTGCGCTCCAGGGTGAAGGTGGCGTGCTTGATGTTCATGATGTGGCTCCTTGTTCTGGTTGTTCGGCGAGCAGGTCGCCGAGGCTGTCGAGGTGGTGTTCCCAGTCGGTGCGCTGGTGGCCGAGCCAGTCCTCGACCATGCGCAGCCCGGCCGGCTCGAGGTGGCAGGTGCGGACCCGGCCGACCTTCTCCGATCGGACGAGTCCTGCGGTGTCCAGTACCTGGAGGTGTTGCATCACCGCGGGTAGCGACATGGCCAGTGGCGCGGCGAGCTCGCCGACCGAGGCTGGACCGGCGACGAGTCGTTCGACCAGCTCGCGGCGGGTTCCGTCGGCCAGTGCCTTGAGCACATGGTCCATCACGCTCCGTTGGTTAGGCACATGCTTAACTATAGACGGCCTGCGCCAATAGTCAAGTGGGTACTTAACTTTAGTTCACGTGGTTGCCATCTGGATGTCGGTTCGTTGCCGACCTGGCCAGTCATGCTCGCGACTTGTACAGCCAAGTCAAGGAGGCAACGTGGAACTCGCCGCGCCCGCGATCTGGTTGCGGGACAACTGCTCGTGCGAGCGGTGCCGGCACGCGAACGGCCAGAAACTGCACGGTGTCAACGACATCCCGGCCGATCTGCGGGTCGCCGAGGTCAACGAGATCGGCGACGAGATCAGGATCAGGTTCGACGGCGACCCGCACGAGGCCGTGTTCGACCGCGCCTGGCTGACCCGCTGGTCCGAGGACGACGCCGAGGAAGACGGGCGGACCGAGGAGGCCAAGCGCACCTGGTCGGTCGCGGACCTGCCGGTCGTGCCCGCATACGACTGGTCGGACTACCAGGCCAGCAGGCTCGACGCGTTGGAAGCCGTGCTGCGCACCGGGTTCGTGCTGCTGCGCGGGGTGCCGACCGATGACGGCGCCGTGCTGGACGTAGCGGACAGCTTCGGTTTCGTCCGGGTGACCAACTACGGCGATCTGTTCGACGTGCGCGTCGCGGCCGACCCGAACAATCTCGCCTTCACCGCGCTGCCGATCAGCCCGCACACCGACAACCCGTATCGCGATCCGGTGCCGACGCTGCAATTGCTGCACTGCCTGCGCAACGCCGGGCGCGGCGGCGACTCCGGCCTTGTCGACGGGTTCCGCGCCGCCGCGCTGCTGCGCGCCGAGCAACCCGAGGCGTTCGACGTGCTCACCTCGACCGAGGTGACGTTCGCGTTCGTCGCCGTCGATGCGGAACTGCGCGCGACGCGACCGATGATCGGGTTGGACACACGGGGCCGGATCAGGGAAGTGCGGTTCAACAACCGTTCGCTGCAACCGGTGCGCGGCGGCGCGGCGCGGGTCGAGGAGTTCTACCGGGCATACCGCGCTTTCGCCGAGATCCTCGACCGGCCGGAACTGCGGCTGGTGCTGCGGCTGCGACCGGGCGACTGCCTGGTCTTCGACAACACCAGGGTGCTGCACGCGCGGACCGCGTTCGATGCGGTGGGGGAGCGGCACTTGCAGGGCTGCTATGCCGACATCGACGGGTTGGCCAGCACCGTGGCCGTGTTGCGGAGGGAACTGGGATGAGCGTGGACATCGTCACCGCGTTCGGTGAGCTGCTGACCGGCGAGGGCGGCCGGGACTACCTCGGCGAGGAGGTGACCATCGCCGCGCATCTGTTGCAGGCCGGTGGTCTTGCCATGGCGGCGGGTGCGCCGGACGCGCTGGTGGCGGCGGCGTTGCTGCACGATGTGGGACACTTCTTCGAGAGCGAAAAGCATGACGATGCGGGCGCGCGGTGGCTGGGGACCTGGTTCGGGGAGGAGGTCACCCAGCCGGTTCGGTTGCACGTGCTGGCGAAACGCTACCTGTGCACGGTGGAACCGTCCTATTTCGACATACTCTCGCCTGCCTCGGTGCACACGCTCACGTTGCAGGGCGGCCGGATGTCGGCCGATGAGGTCGCCGAGTTCGAGGCCAACCCCTACCACCGGGACGGGATCGCGGTCCGCCGCTGGGACGACGAGGCCAAGGACCCGAAGGCGGCCACCCCGGACTATGCCGACTTCGTGCCGATTCTGACGAAGCTGGCGAAATAGGGATCGGCCCGGTGGCCACGCGAAGCCACTGGGCCGACGGAGGGCGGATCAGACGGTTTCGGCGACGGGCGGCGTGACGGTCGCGCCGAACTCGACGCCCTTGGCCTCCTTGCCGATCGCGGTCAGCACGATCACCGCGACCAGCACCGGGATCACCGTCCACATCAGCGCGAACGAGTACCCGTGCGACTGGGCCAGCGCGACCTGGATGGGCAGGTTGAACGCGGCGAGGCAGTTGCCGAGCTGGTAGGTGACGCCGGGGTAGAAGCCGCGGATCGCGTCCGGCGACAGTTCGGTCAGATGCGCCGGGATCACGCCCCAGGCGCCCTGCACCGCGATCTGCATCAGGAACGAGCCGAGGACCAGCATGCCGGCGCCGTGCCCGGCGAAGGCGAAGATCGGGACGATCGGCAAACCGAGCACTGCGGCGAAGATGATCGCGTAGCGGCGGCCGAGGCGCTCGGACAGGCTGCCGAAGATCAACCCGCCTGCTATCGCGCCGACGTTGTAGACGACCGCGATCCAGGTCGCCGTGGACGCCGGCAGACCCGCACCGCCGTGGTCGGTGGCCTTGAGGAAGGTCGGGTAGACGTCCTGAGTGCCGTGGCTGAGCCAGTTGAACGCGGTCATCAACAGGATGAGATAAACGAAGCGGCGCACGATCTTGCCGTTGAGCAGGATGTCCTTCATGGACGTCCGCGTGGCGCGCAGCCGCTGCCGGGACGCCTGCCACACCTCGGACTCCTTCACCCGCGACCGGATCAGCAGGCTGACAAGGGCCGGCAGGATCGACAGCACGAAGATCCACCGCCAGCTCAGGTGCAGCGCGGAGTGGAACAGCAGGTAGGCCAGCGACGCGAGCAGGTAGCCCATGGCGTAGCCCTCCTGGAGCAGGCCGGAGAAGAAACCGCGCCGGTTGGTCGGGATCTTCTCCATGGCCAGCGCCGCGCCGAGCC
Source organism: Pseudonocardiaceae bacterium (assembly GCA_036500685.1). Lineage (GTDB taxonomy): Bacteria > Actinomycetota > Actinomycetes > Mycobacteriales > Pseudonocardiaceae > CAJCJE01. The sequence continues at coordinate 10,127 of DASYBO010000737.1, forward strand.
CCCACTCGCCGCCCATGCCGATGCCGTAGAGCAGTCGCAGCAGCAACAACACCGTGTAGTTGGGCGCGATCGCGCACAGCACGCCGCAGATCGAGTAGAAGATCACCACCACCATCAGCGGCAGCCTGCGGCCGACCCGGTCGGCCCACAGGCCGAAGATGAACGCGCCGACCGGCCGCATGACCAGCGTGGCAGTGGTGATGAAGGCGAGCTGCGCGGCGCTGGCGCCGAAGGACTTGTCCTTGGCGATGTCGCTGATGACGAGCACGACGATGAAGTAGTCGAACGCGTCCATTGTCCAGCCCAGCGACGCGGCCAGGAACGAGTTGCGCTGGTCCGAGGTGAGCGGTGGGGGCTTGGGGCGGGTGCCGGCGAACGATGACGGCATGTGTGCCTCTCCAGTGGGACGGGGCGAGTTTCGGGTTGGCACACAGGGTCGCGATCCGGGCCGGAGTTCGCACGGTTGTGGTCATTGTGGTCGCAGCGAACATTGCGGTCCCACCCCGACCGACGTGCGAGGATGGCCGCCGAGGTGATGGCGGCATGGACGTGCGCAGATGGAGTCTGGCCCGGCAGCTGGTGGTGCTGCAGATCAGTGTCGTCGTGTTGACCGTCGGCATCGAGGCGATGGTCGGCGTCTACCACGCCGGCATCTTCGGCCCGGACACCACGCATCCGCAGCTGTTGAACCTGGTCGCGTTGACCGAGATCGCGTTGACCGTCGGCCTTGCCGGGTCGCTGCTGATCGCCGGTCGGGTGCACCGTCAGACGCTCGGGCTCGAACCGGCCGAGATCGCCCGGCAGTACCAGCACCACGACGCGATGCTGCACGCGGTCAGCGACGGCCTGCTCATCACCGACCCGCAGGGCCGGCTGGTGCTGGTCAACGACGAGGCGCGCAGGCTGCTCGGCCTGCAGGACGGCGCCGCACCCGAAGACCTGACGCTGACCGGCACCATCATCGCGGACCTGCCCGCCGACGATGCCCCGATCCGCGACCGGCTCTGTATCAGCGGTGATCGGGTGCTGCTACTCAGCCGCAATCCGGTGCAGGTGGACGACGCACCGATCGGCGCGGTGACCACTCTGCGCGACCGCACCGAACTCCAGGAGGCGTTGCGCGAGTTGAGCACCGTCAAGGCGCTCGCCGACTCGCTGCGCGCGCAGACCCACGAGACCGCGAACCGGTTGCAGGCCCTGGTAGGCATGGTCGAACTGGGCCGCTACGACGAGGCGGTCGCGCTGGGCACCAGGGAGACCGCGCGCATCCAGCACCTACAGGACCAACTGCTCGACCGGGTCGGCGAACCCGCGTTGATGGCATTGCTGCTCGGCAAGACCAAGGTGGCGCAGGAGCGGGGCGTGAAGCTGGTGGTGAGCGAGGATTCCGTGCTCACCGGCCAGCCGCGCTGGGACGTCGAGGATCTGCTGACCGTGGTCGGCAATCTGGTGGACAACGCGGTGGACGCGGCCGCGTCGGCCGGGCCGGGCTGCGTCGAACTGTCCTTGCGGGAGGCCGATTCCGGCGGGTTGTGCCTGCTCGTCCGGGACAGCGGACCGGGGCTGCCGGCCGGGCATCGCGAGGACATCTTCACCCTCGGCTGGAGCACCAAGGACGCGATCGGTCCTGCCGGCCGCGGGATGGGACTGTTCCTGGTCCGGCAGGTCGTGCAGCGCTGCGGCGGCACCATCACCGCGGTCGACGACGGCGCGGGCACCCGGTTCGAGGTGTTCCTTCCCGAAAGGGCCACGGTGTCATCATGATCCGCACCCTCATCGTGGAGGACGATCCGGCCGTTGCCGAGGTCAACTGCGGTTATCTGGACCGCATTCCCGGTTTCGCGGTGGCAGGAACCGCGGCGACCGGCAATGCCGCGCTCGCCGCCCTGGAGCGCACCGCGATCGACCTCGTGCTGCTGGATTTCAACCTGCCCGACATCAGCGGCCTTGACGTGTGCCGCGCGCTGCGCGCGAAGCCGGGCCCGCCGGTCGACATCATCGCGGTGACCGCGAAGCGGGACTTGGAAACCGTGCGCACTGCGGTCGCGCAGGGCGTGATCCAGTACCTGATCAAGCCCTACAGCTTCGCCACGTTCAGCGACAAACTGACCGGCTATGCCGGCTATCGCAGCAGGCTCTACCACAGCGGCCTGACCGACCAGCACGGCGTGGACCGCACCATGGCGGAACTGCGGCCGACCCCGGCGCTCACCGTCCCCAAAGGACTTTCCGAGGTCACCTACGAGCGGGTGGTCGCGCTGGTGCGCGGGTCGAGCGAGTCCTACTCGGCCAGCGACGTCGCCGAGCGCATCGGCCTCGCTCGGGTGAGCGCCCGGCGCTACCTGGAGCACCTGCACGGTCAGGGTCTGGTGCGGCTGCTGCCGCGTTACGGCACGCCCGGTCGCCCTGAGCACCGGTTCCAGTGGGTCGATCAGAGTCGGTAAATCCGTGAACGCCGTTCACATGTATGAATCACGTCTGCACTCTTGAATAATGCCAGCGGGCCTTCTACCGTTGGTGGCATCACGGGACAGCACAACCGCCGAGTGCGTCGACTGTTGTGGGTCGGTTGGCACTCGGCGGAACGGGAACGGCGCGCGGTGCGTCGGGCGTCGGGCAGCGATCGCTGCGATCTGGCTCATTCTCAATGAGGAGAACCAATGTCTCATCGTGCGCAGATACTTTCCGTGGCCGCTCCGGCCACCGCCGCCTCGAACACGGTGACCAATATGGGTAAGGGCGTCTCCACGATTCCGGTGACTCCGGGAGTCTGAGGAGAAAATCGCCCCGTGGCGGCGCCGACTGCCCGTATCAGTCGGCGCCGCCACGCGTGTTTTTGACCGATGGTCGACAATCACTCCCATGACTGGATTCGCGGCGGTTGTGCTGGCCGGCGGCGCCGGACGCAGGCTCGGCGGAGTCGACAAACCCGGACTGCTCGTCGGTGCCTTCACCCTGCTCGACCGGGCGCTGTTCGCGACCGGCACGGCCGACCCCCTCGTGGTCGTCGGCCCGGTCCGGTCGACCGTGCGCACGGTGACCTGGCGTCAGGAGGAACCGGCCGGCGGCGGGCCGGTCGCCGCGCTCGCCGCAGGCCTTACCGACCTGCCGGCCGACATCGACGTCGCGGTGCTCGCCGCCGACCTCGCCGACATCGGCCCGGATACGGTCACCGGCCTGCGCTTCGCCCTGGCTCGCAAGCCCACCGCCGACGGCGCCCTGCTGGTCGACGCCGAGGGGCATCGGCAGTGGCTGACCGGGGTGTGGCGGATCAACGCGCTGCGCGCAGCACTGCCCGCCGAACCGGCCGGGGCCGCGCTGCGCGCCGTGCTGGGCGGCCTTGACGTGGTCGAGGTGCCGGCGCAGGCGGGGGAGGCGTTCGACGTGGACACCCCTGATGATCTTGAAAAGGCCCGGAATCGCGCCTGACCTGGGCGCGCCAACGGGCGTGTGCGACCACGCCCTTCACAGCCGTCATACTGGTGATCAGGTTCCCTATAGACGATTCGCATGCTGGTAGGAGATTGGCGGGGGCGTGACCGAACAGGTACACAACGGCGGTGGGCCGAGCACGCCGGCACACGACGCGCAGTTGCTCGAACGCACCGTGTTCGAGGTCAAGCGGGTCATCGTCGGACAGGACCGGCTTGTCGAACGGATGCTCGTCGGCCTGCTGGCCAAGGGCCACCTGTTGCTGGAAGGTGTCCCCGGCGTCGCCAAGACGCTCGCGGTGGAGACCTTCGCCAAGGTGGTCGGCGGCTCGTTCTCCCGCGTGCAGTTCACCCCTGACCTTGTCCCCGCCGACATCCTCGGCACCCGGATCTACCGGCAGGGCAGCGAAACCTTCGACGTCGAACTCGGCCCTGTCGTGGCCAACTTCGTGCTCGCCGACGAGATCAACCGCGCGCCGGCCAAGGTGCGGTCGGCGATGCTGGAGGTCATGGCCGAGCGCCATGTGTCCATCGGCGGCAAGACCTTCCCGATGCCCGACCCGTTCCTGGTCCTGGCCACCCAGAACCCCATCGAGAACGAGGGCGTCTACCCGCTGCCAGAAGCCCAGCGCGACCGGTTCCTCTTCAAGATCATCGTGGACTACCCCACGGCCGAGGAGGAGCGCGAGATCGTCTACCGGATGGGCGTGACCCCGCCGGAACCGCAGCAGGTGCTCAGCCCGGCCGAACTCGTCCGGCTGCAGGGTGTTGCCTCCCGGGTGTTCGTGCACCACGCCCTGGTCGACTACGTGGTCCGGCTGGTGCTCGCCACCAGGACCCCCAACGACCACGGACTGTCCGATGTGGCCAGTTGGGTGTCCTACGGTGCGTCGCCGCGCGCCAGCCTCGGCATCGTCGCGTCCGCGCGGGCACTCGCGCTCGTGCGAGGCCGGGATTACGTGCTGCCGCAGGACATTGTGGACGTCGTACCGGACGCGCTGCGTCACCGCCTCGTGCTCTCCTACGACGCGCTGGCCGACGGCGTGCCCATCGACCACATCGTCACCAGGGTCCTGCACGCGATTCCGCTGCCGCAGGTGTCCGCGCGGCCGCAAGGCCCAGGGCCGCAGCAGCCGATGCCGGCCGGCGTGCCGGTGCGCAACTGAGGCCGGGACCGATTCGCTGATGACCACCCCGACCGCCGGTCCGGATGGCGTGTCGCTGCCCGAACTGGATCCCAGCGCCGAACGGTTCGCGGTCCGCAGGGAATCGCAGGACCGCGCGGCGCGGCCGGCCTGGGCGCCGCCGATCCTGCGCGGCGAACGGATGGAAGCCGGCCTGCGCACGTTGGAACTGGAAGTCCGGCGCAGGCTGGACGGCCTGTTGCAGGGCAACCACCTCGGCTTGGTCCCCGGCCCCGGCTCCGAACCGGGGGAGGCCCGGCCCTACCAGCCCGGCGACGACGTGCGCCGGATGGACTGGGCGGTCACCGCGCGCACCACCGTGCCGCACATCCGCGAAACCGTCGCCGACCGCGAACTGGAAACCTGGCTCGCCGTCGACCTCTCGCCAAGCCTCGACTTCGGCACCGCGCTGTCGGAAAAGCGTGACCTTGTGGTGTGCGCGATCGCCGCGATCACCCACCTCACCGGCGGGGGCGGCAACCGCATCGGCGCGGTCGTGTCCACCGGCGCCGACACCTACCGCGTGCCCGCGCGCGGCGGCCTCGCCCACGCCCGAGGCATGCTGCGCCGCATCGCCACCACGGAAAGCGCGCCGATCGGCACCCAGGGCGACCTGGCCACGATCATCGAACAACTGCGCCGCCCACCGCGCAGGCGCGGACTCCTCGTGGTGATCTCCGACTTCCTCGGCCCGCTGGACTGGGAACGGCCGCTGCGCGCGCTGTCGGCCCGTCACGACGTGGTCGGCATCGAGATCCTCGACCCGCGCGACATCGACCTGCCCGAGGTCGGCTCGCTCGTACTGGCCGACCCGGAAACCGGCCGCCAGCGCGAGGTCGACGCGACCCCGTTGCTGCGCCGCGAGTTCGCCGCCGCAGCGGCCGAACACCGCGCCATGGTCGCCGCCGCCCTGCGCGGCGCGGGCGGCGCCCACTTGGTACTGCGCACCGACTCGGACTGGATCGCCGACACCGTCCGCTTCGCGGTCGCCCGCAAGCGCCGCTGGTCAGGAGGTGTCGGATGACGTTGAGCCTGACCGGCTTCACGGCGCCATGGTGGTTCCTGCTGCTCGTCGTCGTGGCCGCGCTGGCCGCCGGCTACGTGCTCGCCCAGCGCTGGCGCAAGCGCCGCACCCTGCGCTTTGCCAACCTGGACCTGTTGGAGAAGGTCGCGCCGAAGAAACTGGGCTGGTGGCGGCACACCCCGGCCGCGGTGCTGCTGGTCGCGATGCTGCTGCTGTCCGTCGCGCTGGCCGGCCCGACCGCGCAGGAAAAGGTGCCGCGCAACCGGGCCACCGTGATGCTGGTGATCGACGTGTCGCTGTCCATGGAGGCCACCGACGTCACGCCAACCCGGTTGAAGGCGGCGCAGGTGGCGGCGAAACAGTTCACCGACGGCCTGCCCGGCCCGTTGAACCTTGGCCTGATCTCCTTCGCGGGCTCGGCCACCGTGCTGGTCTCGCCGACCACCGACCACCAACAGGTCGACCAGGGCATCGACGACCTGAAGCTGGCCCCGGCCACCGCGACCGGCGAGGCGATCCTGACCGCGTTGCAGGCGATCGACCTGTTCGGCAAAGCCCTCGGCGGCTCCTCCGAGGCACCGCCCGCGCGGATCGTGCTGATGAGCGACGGCAAGCAGACCGTGCCCACCGAGGACCCT
>DASYBO010000738.1:0-1520 GCA_036500685.1 Pseudonocardiaceae bacterium
CTCCCGCTGTTCACCACGCGCGCGCTGGACGGTCAGCCGCTGCCGGTCTACAAGTCCAAGCACAACCGGCGCGAATGGATCCACGCCCTGGACCACGTGCGCGCCATCGAGGCCATCCTGGAGCGCGGTGCCGTCGGCCAGACCTACCACGTCGGCACCGGCGTCGAGGCCAGCGTCGAGCAAATGGCCGACCTGGTGCTCGACGAACTGGGCCTGCCCGCCTCGCTGAAGCAGGAGGTCGAGGACCGGCCCGGCCACGACCGCCGCTACCTGCTGGACTCCAGCAAGATCCGCCGCGAACTCGGCTGGGCGCCGCAGATCGAGTTCGACGAGGGCATGCGCGAGACCATCCGCTGGTACGCGGACAACCGCACCTGGTGGGAGCCGCTGCGCGACCGCAGCCCGGTGGTGGAAGGTTCCTGGTCCGGTTCCTGAATGGCCAACACGCTCTGCCTTGATATCGGCTCAACCTGGACCAAGGCCGCGCTGGTCGGTGCCGACGGCACGCTGCTCGGCACCGCCCAGCACCCGACCACCCCGCCCGAGGTGTTGGACGGCATCACCGCCGTCACCGCGACGCTGAACGCGCCCGCCGCACCGGTACTGGCCTGCTCGTCCGCCGGCGGCGGGTTGCGGCTGGCGGTGGTCGGGCAGGAGAGGCTGATCAGCGCGGAGGCCGGCTACCGGGTCGCGCTGTCGGCAGGTGCGAAGGTCGTACACGTGTCCTCCGGCGAACTCGACGGCGCCGGTATCCGGGCGCTGCGCGAGTCGCGCCCGGACGTGGTGCTGTTGGCCGGCGGCACCGACGGCGGCGACCGACGCGTGCTGCTGCACAACGCCCGCAGGCTCGCCGCGAGCCACCTCGCCGCGCCGATCGTGCTGGCCGGCAACACCGAGGCCCGCGCCGAGGCGCTCACCGTCCTCGCCGACACCGGTCGCCGCGTCGTGGCCACCGGCAACGTCCTGCCGGACGTGGGGGAGTTGGCGCCCGGCCCGGCCCGGGCCGCGATCCGCGAGGTCTTCCTGGCCCACGTGATCGGCGGCAAGGGCCTGTCGCAGGGTCCACGATTCCGCCAGTTGGTCCGCGCGGTCACCCCCGACGCCGTCCTGGTCGGCGTCGCGGGCCTTGCCGGCGTACTCGCCTCGGACGACGCAGGCGCGGTGCTCGTGGTGGATGTCGGTGGCGCCACCACGGACGTGTACTCGGCCGTCGCGCTGCCCGAGGTCGAACCTGGCAAGCGCGCGGTCGCGCTACCGCCCGAGCGGCGCACCGTGGAAGGCGACATCGGCATGCGCTGGTCGGCGGCCGGCGTTGTCGCCGAGGCCGCGGTGGAACGCCTACTCGCCGACGGCGAACACGAGAAACTCCAACTAGCGGCCGAATTCCGTGCTTCACACGTCGACTTCATCCCGACCGATGCGGCCGACGCAGCGGTGGACGCGCGCCTCGCCGCGTTGGCCGCGATCCTGGCGCTGCGCCGGCACGTCCGCATGGTGGAGGGCCAGTTCGGTCCGCGCGG
>DASYBO010000739.1:0-9596 GCA_036500685.1 Pseudonocardiaceae bacterium
CGCACGCACGACCGGTACGGGCACCGCATCGACGAGGTCGCCTTCCATCCGGCCTGGCACGACCTGATGACGGTCGCGGTCGAGGCCGGTATCCACGCCGCGCCGTGGCAGGAGGCGCAGCCGGGCGCGCATGTTGCGCGAGCGGCGAAACTGTTCGTCTGGAGCCAGGTCGAGGCCGGCCACACCTGCCCCATCTCGATGACCTACGCGGCCGTGCCGGCGCTGCGCCGCGGTTCCGAACTCGCCGCGCGGTTCGAGCCGCTGCTCGCCGCGCGCGACTACGACTTCGGCCTGCGCGCACCGCAGACCAAGCGCGGGCTGATCGCGGGCATGTCCATGACCGAGAAGCAGGGCGGCTCGGACGTCCGCGCGAATACCACCACCGCGACCCCGACCGGCGACGGCGTCTACCGGCTCACCGGCCACAAATGGTTCACGTCCGCGCCCATGTCGGACCTGTTCCTCACGCTCGCCCAGGCTCCGGGCGGCCTGTCCTGCTTCCTGCTCCCCCGCGTCCTGCCCGACGGCACCCGCAACACGATCATGTTGCAGCGCCTCAAGGACAAGCTCGGCAACAAGTCCAACGCCTCCGCCGAGATCGAGTACGACGGCGCGGTCGGCTGGTTGGTCGGCCCGGAGGGCAAGGGCGTGCAGACCATCGTCGAGATGGTCAACCTGACCCGGCTCGACTGCGTCCTGTTCGCGGCAGGCTCGATGCGCGCCGGTCTGGTCGCCGCGACCCACCACGCCACCTATCGCAGGGCCTTCGGCCGCGAACTGATCCACCAGCCCCTGATGGCCAACGTGCTCGCCGACCTCACCATCGAATCCGAGGCCGCCACCACCGTCGCGATGCGCCTCGCCGGCGCCACAGATCGCCTGGCCTCCGGCGACGAGCACGAGGCCGCATTCCGCAGGCTGGCCCTCGCGGTCACCAAGTACTGGGTGTGCAAGCGCGCGCCGAGCCACGCGGTCGAAGCGCTGGAATGCCTCGGCGGCAACGGATACATCGAAGAATCCGACATGCCGAGGCTCTACCGCGAGGCGCCACTGGCGTCCATCTGGGAGGGTTCAGGCAACGTGGCGGCGCTGGACGCGTTGCGCGCCATGGGCCGTCAACCCGAATCCCTTGACGCCTACTTCGCCGAAGTCGACGCCGCCGCTGGCGCCGACCACCGACTCGACGAGGCCGCGGAGCGGCTGCGCAAGGACCTCGCCAACCTCGACGACATCGAAACCCGCGCCCGCCGCCTCGTCGAAACCATGGCCCTCGTGCTGCAAGGCTCCCTCCTGGTCCGCCACGGCGACCCGGCCGTCGCCGACGCCTTCTGCGCCTCCCGCCTCGGCGGCGACTGGGGCGTCGCTTTCGGCACCCTCCCCGTTGGCGTCAACACTTCGGCCATCCTGGAAAGGGCCCACGTCGCGCTCTGAAAAGACGAGCAAGCATCAAGCGCCGAAATGTTCTAAAATCGCACACATGGCGACTGATGCGGAGACCTTGGGCCAGCGGATCGCGGAAGCACGCGGTCGAGCCGGGCTGACTCAGGCCGACCTCGCGGCCGCGGTGTCGCTGGACCGATCCGTGCTCACCAAGATCGAACTTGGCAACCGCCGAGTCTCCGCGCTCGAACTCGCCCAGATCGCCGACGCTCTGCATACGCGCATCGAATGGTTCGTCGAACAGACACCAGAGGCGCTGATCTCGCACCGCAACACCCAGGAGCCGGGAGCGCCCAGTCCGGCCATCGACGCCTGGATCGAACGCATCGCCCGAGACGTCGAATTCGTGCTCGCCAATGACGAACGCTTCCAGCTTGCCACTCCCCCCGAACGCACGGCACCCACCACCGCCGACGCCGCGGAAGCGCTCGCCAGTGACGCGCGTGGCCTGCTGGGGCTCGACAACATCGCGCCATGTCGTGACTTGGCCGACAGGGTCGCCGATCTGGGCTTACTCGTGTTCGCCCTGAAACTCGGCACCGAATCCGCTGATGCCGCGACGATCTTGCTCGCCGCCGGCGGGGTGGCCGTCATCAACGGCACGATGGGCGTCGGCCGTCGCAGGCTGGCATTGGCGCACGACTTCGGTCACTTCCTCGTCGCCGACGAGTACACAGTGGACTGGCGAGTTGCCGAGCAGACCAACCCGGAGCGCAGCGAGTCCTTGCTCGATCGCTTCGCTCGCGCTCTACTGCTGCCGGCCGTGGGGATTCGACAACAGTGGCAGTCCTATCTCGGCGACGACAACAACGACCTACGTTCGATCGCGGTGCGATTGGCCAGCACCTACCAGGTCGACATGGCCACCCTGGCCCGTCGCCTCACCGAACTCGGCCTCGTCGGCCCCGACGAACAGGCCCGTATTCGTTCGACTCGCACCACCAGGGCCGACATCGTGGAAATGGACCTGTTCGTCGGCGACGAGCTGAACCCGCCAGCGCTGCCCCGCGACTACGAGCGCTCGGTGCTGCGCCTGTATCGTGCCGAAACGATCTCGGCCGCTCGTGCGCTGGATCTGCTGCTCGACACGTGGGACGAGGACGCGCTGCCGGCGCTCGCCGAGCGCCGTGAAAAAGAGATCTGGCAGTACCTCTGACGATGCCGAACGCACCCGAAGTGCTGGTGTTCGACACCGGCCCGCTCAGTCATATCGCGGCGCAGGGCTGGCTCGGTGCGCTGCGATTCATCACCAGCGAGCACACGGCTGTGATCCCGGATACCGTCGTGGTGGAGCTGCGCGCGGGTCTGTCCCGCCGCCCGTATCTCGGCACGATCCTCGACGCTCCCTGGTTGACCCAGCACAGCCTGACCAGCCCCGCCGAAATCGATGCCTTCGCCACGTTCGCCTCGTTTCTGGTGGCCAAGAACCGCAACTGGGGCGAGGCGGGCGTTCTGGCCTACGCGAAAGTGCATGGCGCGACGGCGGTCATCGACGACGGACCGGCTCGCAATGCGGCGAAAAAGCACGGCATTGCGTGTCGAGGAACGCTGGGACTCGTGTGCGATGCGTCAACCAGGGCCACATCACCCTTACCATGGCGTCGGCGCTGGCAGACGATCTGCTGGAAAGCGAGTACCGGCTGCCGTTCAAGCGAGGCGAGTTCGTAGCCTGGGCAAAGGATCACGGCGTGATTCACTAGATGTGGCGCTGTACGCGCAGCAGGTACTCCTTGCGGTTGAGGGGGTTGTGGTCGGTGCGCGGGCGGTCCGGAGCGGGGCCGCGCACTGGGCGGTGGTGGTCGAAGGCGGTCTCCAGGGTGCCTTCGCCGCTGGTCAGTCCCGGTAGCGCTCGGTCGAGTTCGTGTACGCGGGCGGCGGGGAGGCAGCCTTCGACGTACTGGGTGAGGCCGCGTACGGACGAGGTGTCCACTTCGGCGCCGAGGCGGATCAGGACGGGCAGGATCGGCGCGAGCAGGTCGGCGGGCAGGTCGAGGCGGAAGCGGTGCATGGGTTCGCATACGACCGTCGCGGCCTCGCGTAGCGCGTCGAGCAGGACGAGCGGGGTGAGGTTGCGGAAGTCGCCCGCCGTGCTGGACATGCTCTTGTCGAATTTCGCACCGGAATGGCTTTGCCGCGCCCAGTAACCCGAGTGTGTCAGCGTGACGACGCAGTCGGTCACCTGCCAGCCGCGCAGGCCTTGGCCCAACGTGAGTCGCACGGTGTCCTCGACGGCCCGGATGAACGCGTAGGGCATGGAGCCGGGTTCGACGTCGAGCCGGAACTCGATGCCGCTGCCGATCGGCGCCGGGTCGACGCGCAGGCCGACGGTGGCCAGGAACGGGTTGGGGGCCTTGGCGATGATCTCGACGGCCGATCCGCTGCCGATCGGTCGTTCAACGCAGATCGTGGTGGTTTCGCGGAAGGTGACGGCGATGCCGAACTCGTCGGCGAGGGTGGCCTCGATGACTTCCTTCTGCACTTCCCCGTAGAGCGATACGGAGATCTCGTGGCGGATCTCGTCCTGGCGCAGGTTGATCAGCGGGTCGCTCTCGGCGAGTTGGGTCAGCGCCGCGTGCATGGCGCCGGTTTTGGTCGGATCCACCGCGGTCACCACGGTTTCGAGGCTGGGCGGGGGAAAGTGGTGTTCGACCGCGCGCGGTTCGCCGATGGGGTCGCCGACGCGGATGTCGCCGAGGCCCCACAGTTTGCCGATCCGGCCTGCGGATACCGATTCGCTCGATGTCGCGGTGCCATCGGCGAACACCTTGATCGCGGTGACCTTGCCGGCCGGCAGCCGGTCCCGCAGGTGCAGCGTGCCGCCGAACATCCGGGCGTACGCGATCTTCTCGCCTGCCGCACCGCGTTCGATCTTGAACACGGTCCCGGACAGCGATCCGTCGACGTCGCAGGGCGCGCCGGGCAGGAGTTGGCTGATCCCGTCGATCAGGACGGGCACACCGGTGCCGGTGATGGCCGAGCCCGCGAACACCGGGTGCACGAGCCCGCCGCCGACCTGCGCGAGCAGCGCGGATCGGATTCGGGCGGGCGGTATCGGGCCTGCGACGTATGCGGCAAGCAGTTCGTCGTCGTGCCTGGTCAGCACGTCGAGCATGGCCGTGTCGTCACCGATGCCGAACACCGCGGGGGTGAGTCGGGACGCGATCTCGCCGAGCACGCGCGGCACGTCCGCGCCGGTGCGGTCGGTCTTGTTGACGAAGATCAGGGTGGGGATGCGCAGCCTGCGCAGGGTTCTGAGCAGGACCCTGGTCTGCGCCTGCACGCCTTCGACGGCCGAGACGACCAGCACCGCGCCGTCCAGCACGCACAGCACCCGCTCGACCTCGGCGATGAAGTCCGGGTGGCCGGGTGTGTCGATCAGGTTGACGGTGGTCTCGTCAATGGCGAAGGACACCACCGCCGACTTGATGGTGATGCCGCGTCGGCGTTCCAACGCGAGCGAGTCGGTCGTCGTGCTGCCCGCGTCCACGCTGCCAAGCTCGTCGATGACGCCCGCGGTGTGCAGTAGGCGCTCGGTCAGGCTGGTCTTGCCGGCGTCAACATGGGCGACGATCCCCAGGTTCACGGTTGTCCGCATCAAACGTCATGTCCTTGAGTGAGGGGGTGGCTGCTGTCTGGTCGGACATGACCGCTGGACGCATGACCACTCCCTTACTCGATGACGGGCGAACGGAAGGCAATTGAACCGATTGCCGCCCGCGTCGGCAACCAGTTTTCGGCCTGCGGATCTTCGCCAGTATTGTGCGCGCATGACCGGAGCTGAGCACTACGCGGCCGCCGAGGCGTTACTCGACGAGATCGCCACCAACCCTGCCGGGGAGGCCGGGCAGCGTCTTGCCACCGCTCAGGTGCACGCGACGCTGGCGCTGGCCGCCGCGACCGCGATGGCGAGCAGGCTGGTGGAGACCGAGGAGGGCGACGAGATCGCCGCGATGGACCCGACCGATCAGCAGCACTGGGACAACGTCGCGGGCTGATCAGTCCACGCAGGTGACGCCGTCGGCGGTGATGGCCGGGGTGGCACCGGCCGGGGCCGACGACGAGGTCGGCGCGCTGCCGGTGGAGGCCGAGCCGCCGCTTGAGCCGCCGCCGCTTGAGCTGCCGGTGTCCGAGGTGGGGCCGCTGTAGCTGGTACCGAGCAGCACGTGGACCGCACCGGCCGCCAGGCTCGACGAGGACTGGGTGGTGAGCCCGCCGAGTGCCGCCGCGACCTGCTGGGCGCCTGCCGATCCACCCGAGCCGTACTCCACAACGGAAGTCGTGCGCGGAGCGGTGTTGCCGGTGCCGCCGCCGGTGAATCCCTTGCCGGTCAACGCGTTGAGCACCTTGCTGGCCAACCCGGTCTTGCCGCTGCCGTTGAGCACCTCGGCGGTGACCTTCGCGTTGTTCGCGCCGGTGTTGCTGTTCGCGGCCGAGGCGGGCGGCGGCGCGGCAGTGGCCGGGGTGGCGCCCTGCGCGGCGATGGTGCCGGAGATGAACTGCTGCACCTGCGTGGGATTCACTTCGACGGCGTCACCGTCGGAGGGCGTGTTGTAGGTCTCGTTGACGATCGGAATGGTCTGGAACTGGATGTTCCCGCCGGACATGCTCTCCATCTGCTGGGCGAAGCTGAAGATGTCCCAGCCCTGGTCGATGGTGATCGACTGCTTGGCCGCGTTGACCAGGTTGCCCAGCTTGGCGGGGTCGGTCAGCACGCCCGCGGAGAGCAGGGTGTGCGCCATGCTGGCCATGAACGCCTGCTGGCGCCGGATCCGGTCGATGTCGCCGAGAGGCAGGCCGTGCCGCTGGCGGACGAACGCCAGCGCCGCAGCGCCCTGAATGGTCTGCTGGCCTGCCGGGAAGTTCGCGCCCGAATACGAGTCGTGCACGGCCGCCTTCAGACAGACCGGCACGCCACCGACAGCGTTGCTGATCGAGTAGAACCCGGCGAGGTTCACCGAGGCGAAGTGATTGATGGCCAGGCCGGTGAAGTCCTGCACGGTGTGGACGGCGTTCTGCGCCCCCGCCGCGTCGGCCTGCACGGCCAGTTGCGCTCCGCTCACGCCCTGCGCCTTGAGCGACTTCGTCGCCGCGACCTGCCCGTAGGTGTAGGCAGAGTTGATCTTGTGCTTGCCGTAGCCGCCGGCGAGCTGGACGTAGGAGTCGCGCGGGATGGAGAACGCGGCCGCCTTGCCGCCACCCTGCGGGATGTGGATCAGGATCATCGTGTCGGTGTTGTCACCGCCGTCGCTGGAGCCACCGGCGTGCAACTGGTCGAGCAGGCTCTGCGGCAGCGGGTTGCCCTGCGCGTCGGTCCGGTTGTCCAGGCCGACCAGCAGGATGTTCTGCTCACCGGTGGAGTTCTGGGCACTCGGGTCGATGACGTTCTCGGTGGTGATGCTGCTGGTCGCGTTCCAGGCGATCCCGACGGCGATCAGCGTGATCGCCGAGGCGATCGCCAGCACTGCCCGACCGACGCGCAGCCTGACCTCGTTGGACGAGGCAGGCACCGGACGCGCCGACGCACGCGCCGACGGGCGCCCCGATGAGGAGCGTGCGGGCGGACGGCGCTGGTCCGCACCGCGGTCGTACCGGTCGCGGTCCAGATCGGACCGGGCCTGCGGGTTGCGCGGGTACTGATCGCGACGTCGAGGGTCACCTGCGGGGCCGCCCTGCCGTGGCGGTGGCTGTCGACGTGGGTCGGGACGGCGACCTGGCGGGACCTGACCACGAGGCGCTCCAGCACGCCCAGGATCACCCGACCTCGGCCAGTCGTTCACGCGTCTCTCCCCGAAATGAGTCGTCCAACAGGCGTAATAGTCCTACACCGAGTAGGACGCGGCGCCACCACGTGGGTTGCCTGGCAGCCTGACACACCCTGCGTCAAACCCGGGTAACCAGGCCTTGTGACACGCGGCGATGGCCCGGAAGCCGCCGTCAGCTCCCGGGCCATCGCCCATGCCGTGATCAGGCCGCTATCGGCTCCGCGATCGTCGTCTCGGCTGGTTGCAGTGCGAGCGCGAGCACCTCGCGCACGTCGGAGAGCGGGTGCACCTCCAGCTGGCTGAGCACTTCCTCCGGCACGTCCTCGAGGTCCGGCTCGTTGCGGGCCGGGATGATCACCGTGGTGATGCCGGCGCGGTGCGCGGCGAGCAGCTTCTGCTTCACCCCACCGATCGGCAGCACTCGCCCGGTCAGCGACACCTCACCGGTCATCGCCACGTCCGACCGGACCGGCCGACCGGAGAGCAGCGAGGCGAGCGCGGTGGTCATCGTCACACCGGCACTCGGCCCGTCCTTGGGCACCGCACCGGCCGGGACGTGCAGGTGCACGCCGCGTTCCTTCAGGTCACCGACCGGCAGTTCCAGTTCGGCGCCGTGCGAGCGCAGGAAGGACAGCGCGATCTGCGCGGACTCCTTCATGACCTCACCCAGCTGGCCGGTCAGGGTCAGGCCGGTCGCCCCGGTCTCCGGGTCGGACAGGGACGCCTCGATGAACAGCACGTCACCGCCTGCCCCGGTCACCGCGAGGCCGGTCGCCACACCGGGCAGCGAGGTACGCTCGGCCGATTCCGGCGTGTGCCTCGGCTGGCCCAGGTAGTCCTTGAGCTTGGCGTCGTCCACCGTGACCGGCAGCGTCACCTTCTCCATCGCCACTTCGGTCGCGACCTTGCGCAGCACTCGCGCGATGGCCCGCTCCAGGTTGCGGACGCCGGCTTCCCTGGTGTACTCGGCCGCCAGCTTGCGCAGCACCGATTCGGTGATGGTGACGTCCTCAGTGGACATACCGGCCCTGTCGACCTGGCGCGGCAGCAGGTGATCCGCCGCGATGACGACCTTCTCGTTCTCGGTGTAGCCGTCGAGCTGGACCAGTTCCATCCGGTCCAGCAACGGGCCGGGGATCGAGTCGAGCACGTTGGCGGTGGCCAGGAAGACCACATCGGACAGATCCAGCTCGACTTCCAGGTAGTGGTCCCGGAAGGTGTGGTTCTGCGCCGGGTCGAGGACTTCCAGCAGCGCGGCGGTCGGGTCGCCCCGGTAGTCCGCGCCGACCTTGTCGACCTCGTCCAGCAGCACGACCGGGTTCATCGAGCCCGCTTCCTTGATGGCCCGCACGATCCGGCCCGGCAGCGCGCCGACGTAGGTGCGCCGGTGACCGCGGATCTCCGCCTCGTCCCGGATGCCACCGAGCGCGACCCGGACGAACTTGCGGCCCATGGCCCGCGCGACCGACTCGCCCAGCGAGGTCTTGCCGACACCGGGGGGACCGACGAGCGCCAGCACGGCACCGCTACGCCGCCCACCGACCACGTTCAGGCCGGCGTCGGAACGCCGCTTGCGCACGGCGAGGTACTCGATGATCCGGTCCTTCACGTCGGAAAGGCCCGCGTGGTCCGCGTCCAGGATGGCGCGCGCACCCGGGATGTCGTAGGTGTCCTCGGTGCGCTCGTTCCACGGCATCTCCAGCACCGTGTCCAGCCAGGTGCGGATCCAGCCGACTTCCGGCGACTGGTCGGAAGTGCGCTCCAACTTGTCCACTTCGGACAGAGCGGCTTCCTTGACCTTCTCCGGCAGGTCGGCATCTTCGACCCGAGCCCGGTAGTCCTGCTCCTCGGTCGCGGGCTTGCCGTCCAGATCGGCCAGTTCCTTGCGGATCGCGGCGAGCTGTTGGCGCAGCAGGAATTCGCGCTGCTGCTTCTCCATGCCCTCCTGGACGTCCTTGCGGATCGTCTCGTTCACGTCGAGCTCGGCCAGGTGTTCCTTGGCCCAGTCCAGCGCCTTGTGCAGACGCTCGGCGACGTCGACGGTCTCCAGCAGGGTGATCTTCTGCTCGGTGCTCAGGTAGGGCGCGTAGCCGGCGAGGTCCGCGAGCGCGGACGGGTCGTCGATCTGCTGCACGCCGTCGACCATCTGCCAGGCGCCGCGCTGCTGGAGGATCGAAGACAGGATCCCCTTGTACTCGCGCATCGCCTCGGTGAGGTCTTCGGTCGGCGTGATGTCGTCGAGGGTGGCGGCTTGCACCCAGAGTGCGGCACCCGGTCCGGTGGTGGCAGCACCGACCCGGACGCGCTTGACACCGCGCACCACGACGACCTTCTGGCCACCGCGAATCCGGCCGATCTGCTCGACAACACCGACGGTGCCGACCGAGCCGTAGC
>DASYBO010000740.1:0-8463 GCA_036500685.1 Pseudonocardiaceae bacterium
GCCGAAAACCGTTGAGCGGTAGCCGCCACTGTCCAGCCAGGCGCTGTCGGGCTTGGTGCGGTCGCCGTTGTTGGTCAGGTCGAGGTGGGTGCCGCCGACCGCGACGACCAAGGGGTCCGAACTCGGCCAGAAGCCGCCGACATCGGGGAAGCCGCCACCGTCGCCGGAGCTGGCGGTGAGCGTGACGCCGTGCGAGACCGCGTTGGCGAACGCGCCGCGCAGCGAGAGCAGGCTGGAGTAGTCGCCCTTGTCGTAGCCGGGGAAGTGCGCCTCGCGGGTGCCCCAGCTCATCGAGACGACGTCCGCGTCGTTGGCGTTGACCAGCGCGTTGATCGCACCGGTCAACTCGGGCACGCCGCCGGGACCTTCGGTCTGCGAGACGCCGGTTTCGGCGACCACGATCTTGGCGCCGGGCGCGATCGCATGCGCGACCTGGACGTCCAGGGTGGTTTCCTGGGCCCAGCCGACCATGTCGCCGTTGGTCGGGTCGAACGGCGGCACGGTGCCGTACCTGAACACCTGCACGGTCGTCTTGGGCAGGCCGAAGTGCTGGTCGAAGACGTCGAGGTCGTGCTGGACGGTCGGCGAGCCGTACACCTCGTCGAGCACGATGGTTCGGCCCTTGCCCGTGATGCCGAATCGGTAGAGCGGGTTGAGGTCGTAGGCGATGCGCAGTTGCTGCGGGGTGTAGCACTCCAGCTGGTACTGCTGCTGGCATTGGGTGGTCAGTATCGGGGCGGGCTGGATCGGCAGGTCCAGCGGCGTCTGGTGGACGAGGGGTTCGACGAAGGGCGCCGCGGCAACGGGCGCGGCGATGGCCGGGACGATCGCGGTGGCGAGTAAACCGGCTGCGAGCAGGGATAATGATCGGAGCATAAGGGGCGACTCTAAGAGCGGTCGGCGGGCACCCACAAGGTCCCTAAGTAGGGTTTGACACTCCTATGTGGACGATGCAAGTTCGCGCATGTCAGCCGACCTGACGCTTATCATGAGAGGGTGCCCGACCCAACCGGCGACAAGCCGCTGATCGCGCCCTTGTTGCGCCAGGCGTACCGCTGGTTCAGCGACGCCGTGACCGCCGGCATGGCCGCGCGCGACGTGGAGCCGTTGAGCCTGACCCAGATCGACATCTTCGCCAAGCTCGACGTCGAGGGCACCCCCATCGCCGAACTGGCCCGCCGCTCCGGCGTCGCCCGCCAGTCCGCGCACCAGGCCGTCGGCGAGCTGGTCAAGGCCGGCCTGCTGCGGGTCGACCCGGACCCGAGCTCCGCGCGCAACAAGCTGGTCCGGCCCACCCAGGCCGGGCTGGCCCGATTACGGCTGGCCAAGACGGTGATGGCCGAGGTCGAACAGCAGCTGGTCACGCGGATCGGCGAGCGCGACGTGGAGCGGTTGCGCACGCTGCTGGACATCGACTGGCACTCAGCCCAGTAATCCCGACGGGGTAACTTCGTACCTCATCGACGCATGCGGAGGTGGACGATGCTCGACCAACAGCTCATCGACCGGTTGGCCGACCGGCTGACCGGCAGCGGAGCCCCGGTCACCAATGTCGCGCCGTTCACCGGGGAACCGCTGGTCACGCTGGCCCAGTCCACCCCGGACGACGTGGCCAAGGCCTACGAGCGGGCTCGCATCGCGCAGCGGGGCTGGGCCGAGGTCTCCCCCTCGGAACGCGCCAAGCCGTTCATCGCCCTGCACGACCGGATCCTGGGCAACGCCGAGGTGCTCGACCTGATCCAGGCGGAGACCGGGAAGTCGCGGGCCAGCGCGTTCGAGGAAACCGTCGACATCGCCGGGTTGAGCCTCTATTACGGCCGTAACGCCGCGAAGTTCCTGGCCCCGCGCAAGCGCAAGGGCGCGCTGCCGGGGGCGACCCGCACCTGGGAGTTCCGCCAGCCCAAGGGCGTCGTCGCGATCATCTCGCCGTGGAACTATCCGCTCTCGCTGGCCGTGTGCGACCTGATCCCGGCGCTGCTGGCAGGCAACGCCGTGGTGCTGAAACCGGATACGCAGACCGCGCTGACCGCACTGCGCGCCCGCGAACTGTTCGTCGAGGCCGGCCTGCCGGAGGACGTCTGGCAGGTGGTGGTCGGCGAGCCTGGCGCGATCGGGCAACCGCTGCTGGACGAGGCCGACCACATCTCCTTCACCGGATCGACAGCGGCGGGCCGTCGGATCGCGGAGGGCGCCGCGCGGCGGCTGATCGGCGCGACGCTCGAACTGGGCGGGAAGAACCCGATGCTGGTGCTGGACGACGCGGACGTGGCCAAGGCCGCCAAGGGCGCGATGCGCGCGTGCTTCGCCAACGCGGGCCAGCTGTGCCTGTCGATGGAACGCATCTACGTCGCGGACAAGGTGTACGACGATTTCGTCGCCAAGCTGGTCGGGGAGACGAAATCGCTCAAGCTCAACAACGGCTACGGGTTCAACTACGACATGGGCTCGCTGACTTCGCAGCGGCAGCTGGACATCGTCAGCCGGCACGTCGAGGACGCGCGGGCCCAGGGCGCGGCCGTGCTGGCCGGCGGAAAGGCCCGGCCCGACCTCGGCCCGTTCTACTACGAGCCGACTGTGCTGCAGGGCGTCACACCGGACATGGAGCTCTACGCGAACGAGACGTTCGGCCCGGTGGTCTCGGTCTACCCGGTCGCGGACGACGACGAAGCCGTGCAACTGGCCAACGACAGCGAGTTCGGGCTCAACGCGAGCGTGTGGACGCGCAACCCGGAACGCGGCCGGGAGATCGGGCAGCGGATCCGTTGCGGCACGGTCAACATCAACGAGGGCTACGGTTCCGCGTACGCGTCCAATGACGCGCCGATGGGCGGGATGAAGGCGTCCGGGCAGGGCAGACGGCACGGCGAGCACGGCATCCTGGAATACATCGAGCTGCAAACCGTTGCGCGGCAACGCTTCATGGGCTTCGACAAGCCGATGGGCGTGAGCGCCAAGCAATTCGCACGGATGATCACCATGACCTACAAGATGTTGAAGCGACTGCGGATCCGCTGATGCGGCTGGAAACGCTGCGCCGCGAACGGTCCCGGTTCATGGCGCCGATGGCGTCGTTGACCGACGCGGAGTTCGACACCGGCACGACCCTGCGATCCAGCCGAGCGCGACCGCCCGGATGTTCGCGTGGCTGCTGGCCGGTCGGGAGGGTGTCGAGTCCGAACTGGACTTCGGCTAGGCGCCGATCAACCGTCGTGCACCATCAGCGAAGGGCTGTTGGAACGCGTTGTCGCGCGCGGCCCCGTACACCGGTCCGTCGACTGAGGACGTTTCACCGCTGCGTCTTCGCCGGTAGCTTGCGTACCGCCGCGCCGGCCTGCGGGTCCATCCGCGTCGCCTGCACCGTCGCGGCGAGAGCGAACAGGGCGACCAACACGAACGCCACGAGGTAGCCGATGTGCCCGGTGCCGCCCGTGATCAGCTTGCCGATGGGTTGCCCGACGCGCAGCGCGACCGTGGCGACCGCCACGGCGAGGCCGCCGGCCAGTTGGGTGGTGGTCGCGGCGAAGGTGTTGGCATCGCGCATCTTCTCGTTCGGCATGTCGCTCAGCAAGACCGTGTTGTACGCGGTCAGCGCGATCGATCGGAAGACGCCGGAAGCCAAGGTGACCGCGATGATCAGCGGCAGCGGCGTGCTCGCGGTGGTGAAGCCGAGCGCGATCATGCTCAGCGCGAGGCCGCTGGTCGCGGTGATCAACACGGTGCGGAAGCCGAACCGGTTGAGCATCGGGGTGGTCGTCGGTTTGATGCCGACGTTGCCGACGAAGATGAACAGCACGATCACGCCTGACTTGACCGCGCTCCAGCCGAACAGGTTCTGGAACAGCAGCGGCAGCAGGAACGGGCCCGCGGCAACGGCGAACCAGTAGAAGGCGCTGCCGGTGATCGACTGGCGGAAGGTGCGCACGCGCAGCAGGGTCAGGGTGAGCAGCGGATGTTCGGCGCGAACCAGGTGCACGGCGGCGAACGCGAGCAGCAGTGCCGAGCAGACGGTGAGCACGGTGATCGGTACCCAGTCACTTGCGGTGTCGGCGACAAGGTGCGCGGCGTAGGTGAGTCCGCCGAGGCCGGTGCAGGTGAGTACGAGGCCGAGCCAGTCCAAGGGAGGCGGTGCCGAGTGGTCCTCGGCGTCGATCAGCCGCAAGGCGACGGCGAACGCGATGACGCCCAGCGGCACGTTGATGCCGAACAGCCACGGCCAGGACGCGTAGGTGGTGATCAGCGCGCCGGCGACCGGCGCGATCACCGGGGAGATCAGGCCGGGCCAGACGATGTAGGAGATGACCCGCATCAGGTCGGCCTTTTCCGTGCGGGACACCACGACCGTCCGGCCGACCGGCACCATCATCGCGCCGCCGACGCCTTGCACCACCCGCAGCACCACGAGTGTGGTGAGGTCGCGGCTGAACGCGCAGCCGAGCGAGGCGAGGGTGAAGATCGCGATCGCGGACAGGAAGATCCGCCGGGTGCCGAAGCGGCGGCTGAGCCAGCCGCTGACCGGGATGAGCACGGCCAGCGTGATCAGGTAGGCAGTGATCACCAGGCCGATCGCGGTCGGCGCGACATGCAGCGACTGGCCGATACGCGGCGCGGCCGTGGTGACGATCGTCCCGTCCAGGTTCTCCATGAAGAAGCACCCAGCTACGAGCAGGGCGGTGTTGCGGTGGCGCGCGTCGATCACCCGGTCGAGAGTAGACGCCACGTTGCGTCAGTCCAGGAGCTCGCCTACCGGCCCACCCCGCATGTCTGAGTCGTCGTGAGGTCAGTCGGCGACGCCGAGCCGTTCCGGGACGGTGTCCAGGACGAGCGCGGCGGCGCCGAGGACGCCCGCGCTGTCGCCCAACGCGCCGGGCACGATCCGCAGCGAGTTCTGCTGGGCGCGCATGATGGTGCGACCGATCGTGCGGCGCATCGGTTCGAACAGCGCCTCCCCAGCACTGACCAGGTCGCCACCGACCACGATCAGTTCCGGGTTGAGCAGCATCACGGTCATGGCCAGCGCCCGGCCGACCGCTTCGCCGGCATCCTCGATGGCGCGCAGCGTGCCTCGGTCGCCCTCGGCGAGGAGAGCGTGGATGTCGTGCACGGGCTCGCCGCGCCCTCGGCTGAGTTGTTCGGCGATCGCGGTCGGGCTGGCCACGGTCTCCAGGCAGCCTCGGTTGCCGCACCGGCACAGGGCGCCCTGCGGTTCGACGGTGACGTGGCCGAGTTCGCCTGCGAGCCCATCGTGGCCGAGCAGCATCCGGCCGTCACAGACGACACCCGCGCCGATGCCCGATGACAACCTCAGGTAGACAACGTTGGTGGCGTCGCGGGCCGCGCCGAACTTGCGTTCGGCCAGCGCGCCGGCGTTGGCGTCGTTGATCACCTGGACGGCCAGGCCGGTGCGCTCGGCCAGTTCGTCGGTCGGCCGAACGCCGACCCAGCCGGCCATGACGTCCTCGGCGTGCAGTTCGCCGGTGCTAGCGTCGACCGGGCAGGCGATGCCGAGGCCGAGCCCGAGGATCTTGCCGCGCGTCACGCCGGTCTCGGCGATGGCCGCCTCGATCAGTGCGACGGCGGTGCGCAGCGCGTGCTCGGGATCATCGTCGACGGCCAACGCCTCGCTGCGATCCCAGCGGGCCGCGCCGACCAGATCGATCAGCGTTGCGCGGACGTGGTCGTGGCCGACGTCGATGCCGATGGCGTAGCCGGCATCGGGCGCCAGGGAGAGCATCTGCGGCGGTCGACCGGTGCGGGCGCCGGTTGGTCCGGTGTTGGCCGACTCTCGGACCAGTCCCGCGTCGATCAGGTCGTAGACCACCGAACCGACCGTCGCCCTGGCCAGTCCGGTGCGCTGCACGAGTTCGGCGCGGGAGAGGCTGCGCCGTTCGGTGAGGGCCGTGAGGATGCGCACCCGACCGAGATTCCACAGGTTGACGGGCGCGTCGGCCCCACCGTGCGGGCTGGTAGGCGTGGCGGACACAGCGAAACCATAGCAGCGAACGGATGCCGACTTTAGTCCTAACCTGACCGCCGATCGGGTGACCAACGCCATCGATATCTGTTGAACCCCAAGGTATCTGCGTGTTGACATGTTAATTCAAGAAATAAGTCAAAGTCTTGACTTTTGCCCATAGTCGGCCCAAAGGTGTGAGCGGCGCCATAGCGCGTATGCCGAGAGCAGCCAATGACGGAGGCGACATGGCAGCACCGACAGCACCCACCAGGCGGCACCGATGGCTACGGGTGATCGCGGCGGGCGCGGTGATCACCACTGGGATCGGCATCGCCGGCCTGACGACGTCCGACGCGTCGGCCGGCACCGGAGCCCAGGGCCCGACACCGATCTACCTCGACACCCACTACAGCTTCGCGGCCCGCGCCGCCGACCTCGTGTCCCGGATGACGTTGCCGGAGAAGGTGGCGCAGCTGTCCACCAACAACGGCCCGGCCATCCCCCGGTTGGGCGTGCAGCAGTACACCTACTGGAGCGAGGGCCAGCACGGCGTCAACAGCCTTGGCGCCGATGAGAACAACAACGGCAACGGCGGCCTGCCCAAGGCGACCAGCTTCCCCACCAACTTCGCGGCCACCATGTCGTGGGATCCGAACCTGGTCTACCAGGAGACCACCGCGATCTCGGACGAGGCGCGCGGCTTCCTGGACAAGTCGCTGTTCGGCACCGGCCAGAACAACCTCGGCCCGAGCGCGAGTGACTACGGCTCACTCACCTACTGGGCGCCCAACGTCAACCTGGACCGCGAGCCGCGCTGGGGTCGCACGGACGAGGCGTTCGGCGAGGACCCGTACCTGGTCGGGCAGATGGCAGGCGCGTTCGTGGACGGCTACCAGGGCCAGACCATGACCGGCCAGTCGCAGACCGGCTATCTGAAGGTCGCGGCGACCGCCAAGCACTACGCCCTCAACAACGTGGAGGACAACCGGACCGGGATCTCCTCCAACGTCAGCGACACCGACCTGCGCGACTACTACACGGCGCAGTTCAAGGACCTGATCCAAAACGCGCACGTGTCAGGCCTGATGACGTCGTACAACGCGATCAACGGCACCCCGTCGGTCGCGGACACGTACACCGCCAACCAGGTCGCGCAGCGCACCTACGGGTTCAACGGCTACGTGACCTCCGACTGCGTCGCGATCGGCACCACGTACCAGAACTTCCCTGGTGGCCATGACTGGGCGGCACCGGGCTGGACCAACAACCACCAGGGCGGCAACGGCACCTGGACGAACACCACGACCGGCGCGACCGTGTCGGCGCAGGCGGGCGGCCAGGCGTACGCACTGCGCGCCGGCACCGATCTGAACTGCGCGGGCGGGGAGAACACGCTGGCCAACGTCGAGGGGGCGATCAAGGCGGGCGCGCTGAGCGAGAGCGTGATCGACAACGCCCTTGTGAAGGTCTTCACCGTGCGGATGCAGACCGGCGAGTTCGACCCGGCCAACCAGGTCCCGTACACCAAGATCACCAAGGCGCAGATCCAGAGCCCTGCACACCAGGCGCTGGCCACCACGCTCGCGGACAACTCGCTGGTACTGCTGAAGAACTCCCCCGCTGCGGCCGGTAAAGCGAACCTGTTGCCACTCAACGGAAAGCAGACCAACAAGATCGTCATCCTCGGCGACCTCGCCGGAACGGTGACCCTCGGAGGCTACTCGGGCAACCCGTCGCTGCGGGTGAACGCGGTGCAGGGCATCACGACCGCGGTGCAGGCGGCGAACCCGAACGCGCAGGTCGTCTACGACGCGGCCGGCACGTCGACCAAGTCGACCGGCCCTGCGACGTTGAGTGCGTCCACGTTGACGGACATCAAGAACGCGGACGCCGTGATCGTCTTCGTCGGCACCGACGAGAACCTGGCCAGCGAGGGCAAGGACCGCACCTCGATCGCCATGCCCGGCAACTACGACTCCCTCATCGACCAGGCGAGCGCCGTCGGCAACCCGAACATGGTGCTGGCGATCCAGTCGGACGGGCCGGTACAGGTCGACAACGAGCAGGCCAAGTTCCCGTCGATCGTGTTCAGCGGCTACAACGGCGAGAGCCAGGGCACCGCGCTCGCCGATGTGCTGTTCGGCAGGCAGAACCCGGCCGGGCACCTGGACTTCACCTGGTACGCGAACGATTCACAGCTCCCCGCCGTGTCCAACTACAACCTCGCGCCCGCGCAGACCGGCGGCCTCGGCCGCACCTACCAGTACTTCACCGGCAAGCCGACCTACCCGTTCGGCTATGGCCTGAGCTATTCGAACTTCAGCTATTCGAATGTCCGCGCCGACAGGTCCACTGTGGACGCGAACGGAGCCGTCAGCGTGAACCTGACGGTCAAGAACACCGGAAACACCGCTGGTAGCACGGTCGCGCAGCTGTACGCGGCAACGCCGTTCACGGTGACCGGGGTGACGCTGCCCAAGGAGCGGCTGGCCGGTTTCCAGAAGACCGCC